>CAMCMI010000058.1 GCA_945875875.1 Rhizobium sp. Q54 | reverse complement strand
TGGTGCTGCGAGACAGGATTGAACTGTCGACCTCTCCATTACCAATGGAGTGCTCTACCACTGAGCTACCGCAGCAATTGCGCCGCAAAGCGCATGGCTTGCGAGCGACGAAGCGGCTTGTGCCACAGGCTCCGGCGGCATGCAAGGGGAAGGGGCAGGAAGAGGCGAGTAGCGAGTAGCCACCCCTCATCCGCCCCTTGCTGACGCAAGGCGCACGCTCGTACGCGAGGGGAGAAGGAAGAAGAAGGCGTGCGCGGCGGATGAGGGGCATCCTTCAACTGCCTGCGCCCCGTTGCAGCGACGCCGACGACTCCCTAAAAGGAACCGTACGCTCTACTCGCCACTCGCTACTCGCCTGTTCCACCTCCCCCACCCGGTGCTTCATGAACGGACTCGACCCAGAATCCTCCGACCCCCTCCCCGGCACTCCCGAGGCGGCGCGGGTGGTGCGGGCCGAGCGGCTGGCTGCGGCCTTGCGCGAAAACCTGAAACGGCGCAAATCGCGCCTGCGCGGGCGGCGCGAGGGTGCGGCTGACCAAAACATTGCGGACACGGGCCCTGTTAAGGCGCCCCAATAACTTTAACCTCACCTTTTACTGAACGGGCGCAAAGCGCCGGAGTGACATATATGGACCGCATCCGCATTACCGGCGGCCAGAAGCTTTCTGGAATCATTCCCATTTCCGGCGCCAAAAACGCCGCTTTGCCATTGATGATCGCCTCGCTTTTGACCCCCGAGACCTTGACGCTGGAAAACATGCCGCGCCTGGCCGACGTGCGCCAGCTCAACCGCATCCTCTCCAACCACGGCGTCGATCATGCGGTGGACGGCAAGCGCCCCGGGGACGCCCCGCACACCGGCGAGACCGTGCATTTTTCCGCCCGCAACATTGTGGATACGACGGCGCCCTATGAGCTGGTGTCGAAAATGCGCGCCAGCTTCTGGGTGCTGGCGCCGCTGCTGGCCCGCATGGGCGAGGCTAAAGTGTCGCTGCCCGGCGGCTGCGCCATTGGCACGAGGCCAGTGGATTTTCTGCTGCTCGCGCTGGAGCGGCTGGGCGCGCAGATCAAAATCGAGAACGGCTATGTGATCGCCAGCGCCGCCAAGGGGCTGGTCGGCGGCGTGATCGACTTCCCGAAGATTACCGTCGGCGGCACGCATACGGCGCTGATGGCCGCCGTGATGGCGCGCGGCGATACGATGATTTTGAATGCGGCCTGCGAGCCTGAAGTGGTGGATCTCGCCAATTGCCTGATCGCCATGGGCGCCCGCATTCGCGGCGCCGGCACACCGGTGATCGAGGTTGAGGGCGTCACCTCCCTGCACGGCGCCCGCCATGCCGTCCTGCCAGACAGGATCGAAACCGGCACCTACGCGATGGCGGTAGCCATGGCTGGCGGCGACGTGCTGCTGGAGGGCGCCCGCGCCGATCTGCTTGAATCCGCGCTCGAAATGATCGCCGAATCAGGCTCGGACATTTCAATCGAGGATAATGGCGTGCGCATTCGCAGCCATGGCGGCGACATCGAGCCGGTGGACGTGAGCACGGACCCCTTCCCCGGCTTCCCGACCGATCTTCAGGCGCAATTCATGGCGCTGATGACGCGGGCCAACGGCGTTTCGCACATTACCGAGACGATTTTCGAAAACCGGTTCATGCACGTGCAGGAGCTGGCGCGGCTTGGCGCCAAAATCCGGCTCGACGGCGACACTGCGATCATTGAGGGCCAGCCGCACCTGACCGGCGCCCCCGTCATGGCGACCGATTTGCGCGCCTCCGTGTCGCTGGTCATCGCCGGGCTGGCGGCCAAGGGCGACACGACAGTGCATCGCGTCTACCATCTCGATCGCGGCTTTGAGCGGCTGGAGGAGAAGCTGGGCGCCTGCGGCGCGCAAATCGAGCGTCTTTCCGACCAGGGCTGAGGGCGGCGCGCTCGCAATCTGGCGCGCGCGATCCTACATCGAAGGCAGGGCGCCAAGCGGGGGCGGGCGCCGGTCTATTTGCGTTGCCGAGCCCCGGCGGGCTATTGCGTCAATCAGGATCAGCCCATGTCAGACACATCGAACACGTCAAGCAACGCCCCCGAAGCCTCCCCTCCGCAATGCGCCGATGCGCAGCTTTTGCGCCTGCTGGCGATTGACCAGGAAGACCTTTCGGTTTTGTCGGCCCATATGCAGGATGCTCTGGTGCGCGTCGGCGATATAGCCTTCGTGCCTGGCGCTCATCGCTTTGCGTTGCTGGCGGCCCGCTTTGACTGGTGCGCCTGCATGGAGGCGGGACGCTGCGAGCGCGCCCGCACCGGGCTGCACTTTGATTACGTCAAGCACGTCTCGCGCTCGGGTTTCGAACAGCACGACCCCGAGGTGCTGCTCAACGTGCTGAGCATCACGTTCGAGGAGAAAGACGCCCCGGCGGGAATCGTGGTGATAAATTTCTCCGCTGGCGCTGCGCTGCGGCTTGAGGTCGAATGCCTTGAGGCGCATATGCGCGATCTGGGCGATAGATGGCAGGCCAAAGCCACGCCAGCCCATCCGGTTGAAGACCAGCAAGCTGGATAATGTCGGGCCAAGTCGCACCTGTGGAGTCAATTATGCCCCTGCGCCTGAACACGCGTGACGACGGTTTCGAATCTGCCTTCACGGCTTTCCTGTCGATGAAACGCGAAGTCTCGCAGGACGTGGACGATATCGTGCGCGACATCATTGGCCAGGTCATTGCGCGCGGCGACGAGGCGCTTGTCGAGCTCTCCGCCAAATTCGACCGTATCGATCTGACCAAGATCAGCATGCGCGTGAGCGATGAGGAACTCGACGCCGCCGCAGCGCTTTGCGACCCGGCGGCGCTGGAGGCTCTGCGCTTTGCGCATGCGCGCATCAAGCGTTTCCACGAAGAACAGCGCCCGCAGGACAAGCGCTTCACCGATCATCTTGGCGTTGATCTTGGCTGGCGCTGGAGCGCACTGGAATCGGTGGGCCTTTACGTGCCCGGCGGCACTGCGAGCTATCCCTCTTCCGTGTTGATGAACGCCGTGCCCGCAAAGGTCGCAGGCGTTGACCGGCTGGTGATGGTGGCGCCGGCGCCTGACGGGCGCATCAATCCGCTGGTGCTGGCCGCCGCCCGCATCGCAGGCGTTGACGAGGTCTATCGCATCGGCGGCGCACAGGCGGTGGCCGCGCTGGCTTACGGCACAAAATCCGTCGCGCCGGTGGCCAAGATCGTCGGGCCCGGCAACGCTTTCGTGGCCGCCGCCAAGCGCCGCGTGTTTGGAACCGTGGGCATCGACATGATCGCCGGTCCCTCGGAAGTTCTGGTGATGGCGGACGGCTCCGCCAATCCGGACTGGATCGCAGCCGACCTTCTGGCGCAGGCCGAACACGATGCCGCCGCGCAATCCATTTTGCTGACCGACGACGCGTCCCTCGCCGATGCTGTAATCGCCTCGCTGGAGCGCCAGCTCGCCAGCCTGCCGCGCAAGGAGATCGCGGGCGCAAGCTGGCGCGATTTTGGCTGCGTGATCGTGTGCGACAAGCTCGGCGATTCCATTCCGCTCGTGAACCGCATGGCGCCCGAACATCTGGAAATCATGAGCGAGGACGCCGACGCGCTCGCGGGCAGGGTGCGCAACGCGGGCGCCATTTTCATCGGCGGACACACGCCTGAAGCCATCGGCGATTACGTCGGCGGCTCCAACCATGTGTTGCCGACCGCCCGCTCGGCGCGCTTCTCGTCCGGCCTTGGCGTGCTCGATTTCATGAAGCGCACGTCGATCCTGAAATGCACGCCCGAAGCCTTGCGCGCATTGGGGCCAGCGGCGATTGCGCTGGGCGAGGCCGAAAGCCTCACCGCCCATGCGCGCTCGGTCTCCATACGTCTCAATTTAGGCTGACGCGATGCATGGTGGAGAAGCTGGCGGCGGATTGCCGGAAGGCGCTGAAGACGAGAGCGCCGATCCGCGCCGCAAGCTGATCTCCATCGTGCTGGACGAAGCCTCCATCGGGCGCGGGAATGCCGATCAGGAGCATGAGCGCCTGATCGCGATCTATGATCTGGTGGAATGCAATTGCTTCGCGCTCCCCAATCATGCGGGCGGGCCTTATGGCCTGCATCTGGCGATGGAGGAAAAAAAGCTCGCCTTCGACATTCGCGGCGCCGACGGCGAGCCGGTGGTCAAGCACATCCTGTCGCTGTCGCCGTTTCGTCGGCTGCTGAAGGATTATTTTATGGTCTGCGAGAGCTATTACGCAGCCATCCGCACCGCCACGCCAAGCCAGATCGAGGCCATCGACATGGGTCGGCGCGGGCTGCACAACGAAGGCGCGATTTTGCTGGCCGAGCGCCTCGAAGGCAAGATCGAATGCGATTTCGACACTTCGCGCCGCTTGTTTACGCTGATTACGGCCCTGCACTGGAAGGGCTGAAACATGCGGACCAGCGAGGGGGCGCCGTGAGCGACGATGCGGCCAAAAGGCCGCAATCGGTGCTGTTCGCCTGCACGTTCAATTCCGTGCGCTCGCCCATGGCCGAGGGCATCGCCCGGCATTTGTTCGGACGTGAGATTTTTATAGCCTCCGCTGGCGTCAAGCCCGGCGAGGCCGATCCCTTCGCCATCACCGCTATGGACGAGATCGGCATCGACATTGCAAAGCACAAGCCGCATTCGTTCGCGGACCTTGAGGATGACGGGTTCGACCTGATCGTCAGCCTGTCGCCGGAAGCCCACCATACTGCGCTCGAATACACCCGCACCATGGCGGTGGAGGTTGTCTATTGGCCCACCATCGACCCTACCGCCGTGCAGGGCTCGCGCGAGCAAATGCTGGACGCCTATCGCGGCGTGCGCGACGGCCTGCAAAAGCGCATCAAGGAAGCGCTCGGCTGGCGTCCAATGATGCCGCGCAAGGAAGAGTAAGCGCATTCCCCTTCGCGCCCCGCCGCGCTAAACAGGAGCCATGACTGACGCCCCGCTGCGCACCGCAATTCTGCACCCCGACGGCCTGCCCCGCTGCCCATGGCCGGGGCAGGACCCGCTTTACGTCGCCTATCACGACTATGAGTGGGGCGTGCCGGAGCGCTGTTCGCGTGCGCTGTTTGAAAAGCTCATTCTTGACGGCTTTCAGGCCGGGCTTTCCTGGATCACGATCCTGCGCAAGCGCGAGGCCTTCCGCAAAGCCTTCGATGGTTTTGCGCCTGAGCGCATCGCCCGCTACAGCCCCGCAAAGGTCGAGAAACTGATGGGCGATGCAGGCATCGTGCGCAATCGCGCCAAGATCGAGGGCGCCATCGTCTCCGCGCAAAAGTGGATCGAGATCGAGGGCGCGCAGGGATTTTCCAATTACCTTTGGGATTTTGTGGACGGCGCCCCGGTGCAAAACAGCCTGCGCCACATGGAGCAAATGCCGACCGAATCGGATATGTCGCGGCGCCTCTCGAAAGATTTGAAGGCACGCGGATTCAAATTCTGCGGCCCCACCATCGTTTACGCATTCGCGCAAGCTGTCGGCATGGTCAACGATCATCTGGTCGATTGCCATCGGCGCCAGGCCTGCGCCGACCTTGCGTGCGCAACACCCGGACACAAGAAGTAATGGCTCCCCGCAAACAAACAGCGCCGCGCGCGTTTCAGCGCATGTTGTCAGGCCGCCGGCTTGATCTGCTCGACCCCTCGCCGCTCGACATCGAGATCGAGGACATCGCCCATGGGCTGGCCCGCGTGGCGCGCTGGAACGGGCAAACCCAAGGCCCGCATATCTTTTCAGTCGCGCAGCATTCCGTGCTGGTGGAGCGCATCGTGGCCGCCATCGACCCCGGCCTGCCCGCGCGCTGGCGGCTGATTGCGCTTTTGCACGATGCGCCCGAATATGTGATCGGCGACATGATTTCCCCGTTCAAGGCGGTGATCGGGGAATCCTACAAAAGCGTTGAGGCGCGGCTGCAAGCGGCGATACACATGCGCTTCTCGCTGCCAGCAATCACGCCCGCCTCGCTGGCGCGCATCGTCAAACAGGCTGATTCCGGCGCCGCCTATATCGAGGCCGTGCGGGTGGCAGGCTTTGAGATTGAAGAGGCGGACCAGTTTTTCGGGCGCCCGAAAGTTGGCATGCGAAATATCGAGGCGCTGATTGCGCCGATGGATTCAGGCCATGCGGAAGATTTGTTTCTGCAACGCTTTCGGGAATTGCAGGACGAGATGGATGGGACAGCTTCGTGATGTCCACAATATGAGGCCCAAATGCCGCGCATAGAAGTCTGCGCTTTATCGCGCATAGAGGAAGTTGCGCAAGCTGTCGGCGCGCGCTCCATGGTGACGCTGATCAACGACTCATCCATGGTGCAGCGCCCGGAAAGCATTGCGCCGGAGCGACATTTGCAGCTCTCCATGTCCGATATAATCGCCCCGCTGGAGGGCCATGTGCTGCCCGAAGAAAGCCACGTCGCACAATTGCTAGATTTCGTGCGCGCCTGGGATCGCGCGCAGCCGCTTTTGATCCATTGCTATGCAGGCGTCAGCCGCTCCACAGCGGGCGCCTATATCGCCGCTTGCGCGCTACAACCAAAAGCCTGCGAACAGGAGCTTGCGCAATCCATCCGTGCGCTCTCGCCAACCGCAACGCCCAACGCCCGGCTGGTGGCGGTGGCCGATGATTTGCTGGGACGGCAGGGCCGCATGAGCGCGGCGATTGCGGCCATCGGGCGCGGGGCCGATTGTTTTGAGGGCGTCCCCTTCACGCTCGCGCTAGACTGAGCGAATGGATCAGCAAGAGAATCGCGCCCGCGCGCCCACCATGCCCGTCGAGGTCAACCTCACGGCGGCCATCGTCGCCGTGGCGCACGACGAGCCGATGATCCTTGTGGCGGGTGCCGATTCTGCCGGGCAGGCAACTCTGCCGTCCGGCCCGTTCGATCCGCTGGCCCATCGCACATTTGAAATGGGCCTGCGCGCATGGGTCAACGAGCAGGCCGACGTGCGGCTTGGCTATGTCGAGCAACTCTACACGTTCGGCGACCGTGGCCGCCAGGCGCAGGCCGACGACCGCGACCCGCATGTGGTCTCCGTCGGCTATCTCGCGCTGACGCAGCTCGGCGACGCAGAATCAGGGCTTGAGATCGCGCAATTCAGGCGCTGGTATTCGTTCTTTCCGTGGGAGGACCGGCGCGCGAAAAAGCCTGCGATGATCGAGGCGAAGATTCTCCCCGCGCTCGCCAAATGGTCGGCGCGCGATCCCGATACGCCCAATTCCTACGGCCTGACGCGCACCGAGCGGGTGCGGATTTTATTCGGGCAGGACGCGCCCTTCGCCGACGAGAGCGTGCTGGACCGTTTCCAATTGCTCTATGAGGCGGGCCTTGTCGAGGAAGCCCGCCGCGACGGGCGCGCCAGCCCTCTGATCGGCGAAGTCGGCCCCTTGGGCGAGCCGATGCGCCACGACCATCGCCGCATTCTGGCCACCGCCATGGGCCGCCTGCGCGCGAAGATGAAATATCGCCCGGTGATTTTCGAGATGATGCCGCAAGCCTTCACGCTGACCGCGCTGCAGCACACGGCCGAAGCCATCAGCGGCCGACGCCTGCACAAGCAAAATTTTCGGCGTTTTGTCGAAAACTCCGCCGTGGTGGAGCCCACGGGCGAGCTCTCCAACCGCACCGGAGGGCGCCCCGCCGCCTTGTTCCGCTTCCGCCGCGACGTGCTGCAAGAGCGCCCCGCGCCGGGACTGCGGGTTGGGCGGGGGTAGGCGCGCCATCTGGACCGCGCGCGGCCTCGCGCGCTCTTGTCCTCCCTCAAAGATGCGCACGAGACCGCGCGCGGTCCAAAACGCGATCAATGCGCCAGCCCCC
The DNA here is from genome assembly GCA_945875875.1 of Rhizobium sp. Q54. GTDB lineage: Bacteria > Pseudomonadota > Alphaproteobacteria > Rhizobiales > Beijerinckiaceae > Terripilifer. Next base: position 6,266 of record CAMCMI010000058.1, on the reverse strand, counting down.
CGGCTCACCCCCATCCTTTACTCGCAGGCCTCAATCGCGTAGATCGTTCGCGCAATGAACCCGGCCGGCGCCGTCAGGATTGCCGCCGGGTTTTTTGCGTCAGTTTTCCTGCGACGGGCCGCAGCGCCCCAATAGAGCGAAAATATCATGGCCAACGTGGTGGTTGTCGGCGCCCAATGGGGCGACGAGGGCAAAGGCAAGATCGTTGACTGGCTCTCAATCGAGGCCGACGTCGTCGTGCGCTTTCAGGGCGGGCACAACGCCGGCCATACGCTTGTCATCGACGGCGTGACCTACAAGCTCTCGCTGCTGCCCTCGGGCATCGTGAGGCCGGGCAAGCTGTCCGTGATCGGCAACGGCGTCGTCGTCGATCCGCACCATCTGGTGAAAGAGATCGCAGCCCTGCGCGCCAAGGGCGTGACGGTCAATCGCGACAATCTGCGGGTGGCTGAAAACGCGCCGCTGATTCTCTCGATCCACCGCGAGCTTGACGCTTTGCGCGAGAATTCCGCCGCCGCCGGATCGAAAATCGGCACCACGATGCGCGGCATCGGCCCCGCCTACGAGGACAAGGTTGGCCGCCGAGCCATCCGCGTGATGGATCTGGCGGAACTGGCAACGCTCGACGCCAAGATCGACCGCCTGCTCACCCATCACAACGCTTTGCGTCGCGGCTTTGGCATCGCGGAGATTACGCGCGAGGCGATCCGCGACGAATTGGCGCCGGTTGCGCAGGAGGTGCTGTCGTATATGGACCGCACCTGGTCGCTGCTGGAAGATTTACGCCGCGACGGCAAGCGCATTTTGTTTGAGGGCGCGCAAGGCGCGCTGCTCGACATCGACCACGGCACCTATCCGTTCGTCACATCGTCCAACACGGTTGCGGCCAATGCGGCCACCGGTTCGGGGCTTGGCCCCAAGGCCGTGCAATATGTGCTGGGCATCGCCAAGGCCTACACCACGCGCGTCGGCGAAGGTCCGTTCCCGGCGGAACTGAAGGACGCTACGGGGCAATTGCTGGGCGAGCGCGGCCATGAATTTGGCACCGTGACGGGACGCGCGCGCCGCTGCGGCTGGTTTGACGCGGTGCTGGTGCGCCAGACTGTGAAAACATCAGGCATCGACGGCATCGCCTTCACCAAGCTCGACGTGCTCGACGGGTTCGACGAGTTGAAAGTGTGCGTCGCCTACAAGCTCGACGGCGAGATCATTGATTATCTGCCCGCCTCGCAGGCGGCGCAGGCGCGGGTCGAGCCCATTTACGAGACGATTGAAGGCTGGAAGGACACCACGCGCGGCGCCCGCTCATGGGCTGACCTTCCGGCGGCTGCGATCAAATATGTGCGTCGCGTTGAAGAATTAATTGGAGCGCCGGTGGCGCTGCTGTCGACAAGCCCCGAAAGATCAGACACGATCCTGGTGCATAATCCCTTCAGGGATTAGTCCGGAGTTTTGAAGACAGGAAACTGAAAGCACCGATGGCTGACTATTTTCCGCTTCTGTCGCGGGCCGTTTCTGCGCTGCCTGAGTCCTCGCCGGAAACCCGGCGCGCGGTTTATCATCGCGCGCGCAACGCGTTGCTCGGCCAATTGCGCACCATCCAGCCGCCGATGGAGGAAGCCGCCATCGCCGCCCAGAGCGATGCTCTTGACGAGGCGATAGCCCGGATTGAGCGCGAAGCGGCGCCGGTTCCCGAATCAGCGCCCCTCGCGGCCGAGCCCGAGCGGACCGCCGCCCCGGCTCCAGAGGCGCCAAAGCCTTCGCCACAGCAAACGCCTGCGCCCGCAAGAGCTGATCTTCCCCCCGCCCGCACGCCGCTGCGACCGCTGCCGCCCACGGTTCCGGGCATGGTTGCAAATATGCCTCCGGGCACGCCTGCGAGCACCCAGCCGGGCTTGCCCCCGCGCATGGCTGCAAGCCCGCCTGCAAACCTGCCTGCAAGCCCGCCTGCAGCTTCGCAGGCTGCCGAACAGCGCTTCTCCGCCGTCGAGAACGCCGACCGGGAAAATAACCTGTACGCAGGCCGGGACACAGATTCGGACGCAGATTTGGCGCCCGCTGTTGCGATCCGCGCGCCCGGCCTTCGCCCTGATCCCGCCGCCGCCGTTCGCGACAGCGCCCGCCCCGCCGCGCCCGGAGCGCCCCAAACGAGCGGCCTCGACCGTCGCCTTGTCTGGGTTGCGCTTGCGCTGCTGATTTGTGCAGGCGTCGGTGGGCTGGCCTGGAGCCTGCGTGTGCCGGCGGAAGATTTTTCACTGGCCCGCCCCCAGACGAGCGATCGCGAATCGACCAAGATCGGCCAGCGGGCGGGAGGAGCCGAGGCGCCGGCTCCCACTCGGCAAGCCGCGCAACCGGCAGCCCAGCCGCCAGCGACGACGGCGCCCTCCAGCCGCGCCGAACCGGCGCAGCGTCCCGCCCAACCCGAACAAGCGGCGCCGCCCGTTTCGCAGCGCGCCGCGCTTCTGGTTCAGGCTGCAGTCAACGACCAGCAGAACATCACGACCCACGTCGGATCCACCTTGTGGCGGCTTGTCCCAAGCCAGCGTTCGGGCGCCGAGGGCCAGCCAGCCATTCGCGCCGACGTCAACCTGCCCGAAATTCGTATGCGGCTGACGCTGACGATCGAGAAGAACACCGATTCGACCCTGCGCGCCTCGCACACTATGACAATGCGCTTCGCCCTCGAGCCCGGCGGCGATTTTCCCGCAGTGGCGGAACTGGGCGCGCCGCAGATGCGCAACGAAAACACGCCTGCCGTTGACCCGCTGGCCGGTGTTCAGGCGAAGATTACGGAGAATATCTTTATCATCGCCCTCACCGGCGAGCCCGCCTTCGCCGCTCGCAATATCGAGACGATGAAAACGCGCGGCTGGTTTGATTTTCCGCTGCGGACGGCGGACGGGCGAATAGCCAAGATCACGCTGGAAAAAGGCGCGCCCGCCGACCGGTTGTTCGAAGAGGCGTTCGAGGCCTGGAAGTAAACGCCTCTTCCTTCGTCCCGACAGGAGCGAAGGATAGCCGTTGTTGAGGGGTCCGCAAAATTCTCTCCGGTTTTCTGCCGCCAGCACCATCTTGAGCCAGGCAATAAGCGTCGTAACGTTGACGCAGCCGGGGTGGAATGGTTAGGGTCGCGGCGTCAACTGGAATTCAGAATGCGGTCTCCCATCGGCATCCTCATTGGCGCGTGCTTGCTAAGCGGCTGTTCCCCTGCAGGAAAGTCCAGCTCTCCGGCGCTTTTGGAGCCCCTCGCCCACACACAGGGAGAAGCTGCGTCTGCTGTGGCCGAGACCGCTGATTCGGACGCTTCGCCCCAGCTTGCCTCCCAGGTGCAAAGTTACGCGTCTTCCGCCTCCGAACCGGGCCCCGCGCTCGCGTCAACCAGCGGCGGCCTCGCGGGCCTGTTCAGCGCGTTCCGCACCGAGCGCGCGCCGCAACCAGAGCCGCCGCCTCCGGGCGAATTCATTGCGCCCGAACAAGCGCCTCGGCCAGCTTCGCGCCCCGAATACGGGGACCGGCCCAAAGTTGATCTGATCGCCCTTGCCCGCGCAGAAGCCGAACGGGTTGAGCAAGCTGGTCAAACCGCCGCGCCAGCCAGCGCGCTCAATCCCGCGCGCGCCCAGGCGCTCGCCGGTTCGCTGAACGCCTATGAGCGACGCGAGGCGGGCATCCCCGACGATGAAGACGACGACGAGCTGGAACAGGTCGCCGTCAAGCCGGCGGCCCCGCAGAAGCTGACGTTCGTCTACACCCCGGCGCGTTTTGAAATCTCGGGCGGGCAGCCGCTGCCGCTCCTCGGCGCAATGCCCTCTGCAGGCGGAAATGGCTTGAGCAGCAACGGGCTTGCGCTCAACGCCCCGGCGCAGCGCTGGCGCGCAGCCTACGACAATGTCGAAACCGACTGCTTTCCGCAGCAATTACGCTATGCGCTGAACACCATCGCCGCGCATTTCAAAGGCGAGGTTCTGGTCACGTCCGGCGCGCGCGCAACGGGCCGTCGCGGCTCGCTGCATCGCTCGTGCAAGGCCGCCGACATTCGCATTGCTGGCGTGTCGCCCGCCGATCTGGCCGCCTATGCCCGCACCGTGCCCGGCCTCAATGGCGTGGGCAGCTATCGCCGCGTCTCCGTCACCCATATCGACGTGCGCGACGAACGCTTCGCGTGGCGCTGGTAGGCTTCAGGCAAGCGCCTTTATAGCTGCGCCCACCTTGTCTGCGATCTCGCCGATTTGGTTCTCGCTCACGATCAGCGGCGGACAGAGCACGATGGAATCGCCCGCAATCCGCACCAGCACATCGCGGCGGTGGAAAGTCTCCTCCATCGCCTGATAGCCGCGCAAGCCCGGCGCGTCCGGCCTTGGCGCCAGATCAATCGCGCCAGCCAGACCAATAGTGCGAATGTCCACCACATTAGGCAGGCCTTTCAGCCCGTGCAGAGCATCGGCGAAACTCGCTTCAAGCTTGAGCGCGCGGGCGAACAGGTCTTCATCCTCATAGAGCGCCAATGCGGCCAGCCCGGCGGCGCAGGCAAGCGGATGTGCTGAATAGGTGTAGCCGTGGAACAGCTCCACCATATGCTCCGGCCCTTTCATGAAGGCGTCAAAGATGTGCTTGCGCACGATAACCCCGCCCATCGGCACTGCGCCCGACGTCACTCCCTTGGCGAAGCAGATCATGTCGGGAACGACGCCATAGCGCTGCGCCGCAAAGGCATGGCCGAGGCGCCCGAAGCCGGTGATGACTTCATCGAAGATCAGCAACAGTCCATGCTTGTCGCAGAGCGCGCGCAAGCGTTCAAGATAGCCCTGCGGCGCAGCCAGAACGCCGGTCGATCCCGCCATCGGCTCGACGATGACGGCGGCAATCGTTGAGGCGTCATGCAGCGCCACGATGTTCTCCAGCTCGTCGGCCAGATGCGCGCCCCATGCAGGCTCGCCGCGCGCATAAGCCTGCTCGGCCCTGTTATAGGTCGTTGGCAAATGATCGGCGGCGGGCGTGCCGATTCCAAACGCCTTGCGATTGGCCGCCATGCCGCCGACCGCAATGCCGCCAAAGCCCACGCCATGATAGCCGCGCACGCGGCCCACAAAGCGCTGGCGCCCGCCCTGCCCGTTTGCCTGATGGTAGGCGAGCGCAATTTTCATCGCGGTGTCCACCGCCTCCGATCCGGAATTGACGAAGAACACATGGTCAAGATCGCCCGGCGCGAGCGCTGCTATGCGGCTCGCCAGTTGAAACGCCTTTGGCGAGCCAAACTGGAACGGCGGCGCAAAATCCATCTCGCCCGCTTGCGCGCGGATCGCCTCAACGATGGGCGCGCGGCCATGGCCTGCGTTCACGCACCAGAGCCCGGCGGCGCCGTCGATGATCTGGCGCCCGTCGCCGGTCTGGTAATGCATGTCCTTTGCGCCCACCAGCAAGCGCGGCGCTTTCTTGAACGCACGATTCGCGGTGAATGGCATCCAGTAGGCGTCAAGATCGTTTGGAGACGCGACAGGTTCGGGAGCGACGCCGGGAGCAATAAATTGAGACATGTGTTTCTCCCTCAAGGCGACAGGATCGCTTTTGCGCCAGCGCAAGACAAGCCCCGCTCATGAATGCTAGAGTTTTAAAATGAAAGAACCAGCTTCACGCACGCGCATAATCCTTATTCTCCTGCTCGTATTGGGCGCGGCTGGCGCTTATGCATGGCGCGCGACGGGGGGCTTTGCTGCGCAAGTGTCGATCATTGAAGCGCGGCGCGGGGACGCCGCCGAGATCGTTTACGCGACCGGCGTGGTGGAGCCGGTACGCTGGGCCAAGGTGATATCGCTGCAGCGCAAGCGCATTGTTGATCTTTGCGATTGCGAGGGCAAGGCGGTGAAGACGGGCGACGTGCTGGCGCGCCTTGACGATTCACAGGAGCGGGCGACGCTGGCCGAGCTTGAAGCGCGCCGCGAACGGCTGGCTGGCGACGTCGCGCGCATACAGGGCCTCGTGAAGCTGAACGCCGCGCCGCAGACCACGCTTGATAATACGATCACTTTGCTGCGCGAGTTTCAGGCGCGAATAGACGCCCAACAAGAGCGCATTGACGATCTTGTCCTGCGCGCGCCGATGGATGGCACGGTGCTGCGGCGCGACGGCGAGATCGGCGAGATCGCAGGCACCGGCGCCAATGACGTTCTGTTCTGGGTCGGCCAGCGCAAGCCGATGCGCATCGTCTCGGACGTAAACGAGGAAGACGTGCCGCGCGTGAAACAGGGCCAGAAAGTTCTGCTACGCGCAGA
>CAMCMI010000057.1 GCA_945875875.1 Rhizobium sp. Q54 | reverse complement strand
CCCGGCGGGTTTCAAAGAACCAGCCGTCTGGGCCTTCTGCGAACAGGTCAGACTCCGGCCCGGCGGGCTCGGCGGGCGTCACGCGCCATGTTGGAATCGCCGCCCCTTTTGTGCGGGCGATCCTGAAGGCGTTCGCGGGCGCGGGTTTGGGCACGCGCGCGGCCCAAAGCGCGATCCGCGCGGCTTGTGCGCCCTGCGGCGTTTTTGGCTGAAGCTCAAATTGCAGATGCGCGTCGGAGGGCACGCAAATCTCCTCGCAGGCGGCATATTCAAGTTTCAAATCCAGAATGACAGGCCTTGCGGGGTCCACCGGGCGCAGCGTGACGGGAAAGATCACGTTCTTGCGCCAGCCAAAGGCCTCCGCGCCGCCTTCGTCGTGACGCTCGGGCGCGGGATAGTCCACCTCGATATAGGAAAGATTGCGCGAGGCGCCAAAATCAAAGCGCGGCGGCACGCCTGCATCCCCGGGATTGCGCCAATAGGTGAGCGCCTGGCCGTTAAGCGCGATCTCGACGCCGAGGCGATAGGCGCCGCCATCCAGTCCGCCAGCGGCGACAAGGCGCGCGCTGGATTTGGGTGCGGGCGCCCAATCCGTGGCCTCCTGCAAGGGGTCGATCTTTTTTGCAGCCGATTGCGCATGAGCGGCGCCGACGATGGCCATGCAGGCTGAAACGGCCAGCGCAAACCTGGTCGCAGATTTGGGTGTTTTGTTTGAAAACATGGGCTAATCTAGCCTTCCTGTCAGGTGTGCGCCATCCACGTTTGCGCAAGCGTTCTATCCCCGCTTGTTCCCGGGCAGTCTGCGCCTTACCTTCGTTAAATGAGCCAGCGCAGAACCATCCCGAAACGCGACGAACAAAGCCTTGAGGATACAAGCCTCGAAGGCCAGATGCTGATCGCGATGCCCGGCATGGGCGACGCACGGTTTTCCCGCTCGCTAATCTATGTCTGCGCCCATTCTTCGGAAGGGGCGATGGGGATTATCGTCAATCGTCGTTCAAAGAGCATGAATTTTTCGCAGCTTCTGGTGCAGCTTGACGTCATCAGCGAAAAAGATGCGATCAAATTGCCCGCCGCCATTGGGGCGGTGCAGGTGTTGCGCGGCGGCCCGGTCGAGAAGGGACGCGGCTTTGTGCTGCATTCACCCGATTTTCACCTTGAATCAGCGACCCTGCCGATTGACGGCGGCGTGTCGCTGACGGCCACCCTCGACATTCTGCGGGCGATGGCCAGCGGATTGGGGCCGCAAAAGGCGGTGCTGGCTTTGGGCTATGCAGGCTGGGCCAGCGGCCAGCTTGAGGACGAGATCCTGAGCAACGGCTGGCTGACGTGCCCGGCCGACGAGGCGCTGCTGTTTGACGGCGACCTTGCCTCCAAATACGACCGCGCCTTGCGCAAGCTGGGCGTCGAGCCCGCGATGCTCGTTGGCGATGCGGGACACGCTTAAAGCTGCTGATCCGACGCCTGACGCCGTTAGCCCGCCGCCACGCGCGGTTCGGCCTGATCCGGCGCAGCGCCCACCAGCTTGCGGGCGTCGGCGGAGCTGATCGGGCGGCCAAAGGCGTAGCCTTGGGCGAATTCGCAGCCCAATTGGTGAAGCTCAATCGTGTCGCTCTCGGTCTCGGCGCCTTCCGCGATCACTTCCATGCCAAGGTCGCGCGCCAGCGACACCAGCGAGCGCAGGATCAGCGGGCGCACGCCGGTGGCGTCATGGCGCACGAAGCTGCGGCCGAGGCGGATCATGTCGAAGGGCAGACGCTGCAAATAAGCCAGTGATGAATAGCCTGCGCCAAAGTCATCAAGGATCAGGCCCGCGCCGATCTCGCGCACGCGCTGGAGAATTTGCGCAGAATATTCCGGGTTCTCCATCACCAGCGCTTCGGTCATCTCCAGCTTCAGCGATCCGCGAGACACGCCCGAGCGGGTGATGACGCCCTTCACGTCGTGCAGCAATTCATGACGCAGCAATTGGCGCGAGGACAGGTTGACGCTGGCGAAAATCGGGGGCGAAACGTCGATGGCGCGCTGCCAGGCGGCAAGTTCGCGCGCGGTGCGCTCCAGCGCAAACAAAGTGAGGTCGAGAATCAACCCGGTTTCTTCAGCGATAGGAATGAAATCGCTGGGGCTCAGCCGTCCAAAGCGCGGATGGTCCCAACGCAGCAGCGCCTCAAAGCCTGCTATTGTCCGGTCTTCAAGCCGCACCACGGGCCGGAACGCGACCTTGATCTCATGTCGGTCTATGGCGCGGCGCAGATCGGCCTCCAGCGACTGGCGGTCGGAATGCTGCGTGCGCATGCCGGGGCGGAAGAATTCGACGCGATTGCCGCCGGACTTTTTGGCGTGGGCGGTGGCGACCATGCCGTCCTTCAGCATGTCCTCGCGCTTTTGGTGCAATTGCGTGTCGAACAGCGCAATGCCGATGGAGGCGGTGACGGCGATCTCGCGGTCGTTGAACACGATCGGCGTGAGAACGCTTTTGCGCACGGCCTCTGCAATGGCGATGAGCGATTGCGGATCGCGCTCGGAGCGAATGATCATTGCAAATTCATCGCTTGAAATGCGCGCCAGCGTGTCCTGCAAATGCACCAGCCGCATCAGCCGCCGGGCTATCGTGAGCAATATGGAATCGCCGCCGGGAATGCCGATGGCCTCGTTGACGTCGCGGAAGCGGTCGATGTCGATGGCGATGACGGTTGGTCGCGCGTCCCGGTCCGATCGCGCCTGCGCAATGGCGGTGTTGAGCCGGTCGAAGAAGATTTCGCGATTGGGCAGGCCGGTCAGGTTGTCGTGCACGGCGTCATGCAGCATGCGCTCTTCGGCGGTGCGCGTCTCCGTCACGTCGGCCAGCGTGCCGATCACGCGGATCACTTCGCCGTCGGCGCCCACGACCGGGCGGGCTTTTAGGAAATACCAGATGTAATGGCCGTCCGAGGCGCGAAGGCGAAAGTCCATCGCAATGCGCCCGCGCCTTTGCTCAAGCACGGTGTCGAGGTTGGTGCGATAGCGGTCGCGGTCAAAGGGATGCAGCACGTCGAGCCAGCTTGCAGCCGGTCCCTCCAACGAGCCGCGCCGCAGGCCAAGGCTCTGTTCGGCCTCGTGGCTTACGAAAATGCGATCTGCAGAAACGTCCCAATCGAACACGATGTCGCCCGAGCCAACGAGGGCCAGAGCGCGACGCTCCGAATCGCTCACCGAGCCATGGCTGATGCCGCCGCCCGCAAAAGCGTTCTGCATCACGGTGAAGCCGATCAGCATCACGATCAGCACAAGACCGCCGATCAAAGCGGGCGACACAAGATCGCCGGGCAGGGCACCCGTCACCGTAAAGCCAGCCGCCGTCAGCCACATCAACAGCAGGAACCATGTCGGGATCAACATGACGGCGCGCTCGACGCCGTGCAGGGCCAGATAAAGCACCAGCGCAAAGCCGGCGCCCGCAACGGCGGCCAGCGAAATGCGCGCCACGCCTGCGGCCACCGGCGCATCGAACACGGCCAGCGCCACCAGCGCCACAAGGAACATCAGCCATACGGACGCGACATGGGAGGCGCGCACATGCCAGCGGTTGAGGTTGAGATAGGCGAACAGAAACACCAGAAGCGTTGCCGCAAGAATGGCTTCCGCACCCGCACGCCAGACGCGGTCGGCCTCGCCCTCAATGCCAAACAGCTTGTTCCAGAAGCCAAAGTCGATGCACACATAAGCCAGCACCGCCCATGCGAGAGCGGCGGCCGCAGGAAAGATCACCGCCCCCTTCACCACGAAGACGATGGTGAGGAACAGGGCCAGCAGGCCGGATATGCCGATCACGATGCCTTTGTAGAGCGTAAGGTTGGTGATTTTGTCTTTGTACGCATCGGGCTCCCACAAATAAATCTGCGGCAGGTCCGCCGTGCGCAATTCGGCGACGTAGGTGACGGTGGCGCCAGGATCGAGCGTCAGGCGGAACACGTCGGCGTCAGGGCTGTCTTCGCGATCAGGCGGCGCGCCCTGGCTGGCGGTGATGGCTGCGATGCGCGAGGAGCCCAGATCAGGCCAGATGACGCCTGAGCCCGACAGGCGGAAATGCGGGGCGACGATGAGCCGTTCAAATTGCTCGTTGGTGTCATTGGTGAGCGCGAACACGATCCAGGCCGGGCGCGCGCCGGTCTCGCGGGCGGAGACTTCGATGCGGCGCACGATGCCGTCGGCCCCGGGCGCGGTGGAAACCTGCAATCGGTCGCCCTGATCGGAATAGCGAACGACTGCCTTCGTCAGATCAATCGCGTGCGCGTCCAAAGGCACGCGCACCGAGTCTATCGCAGAAGCGGGACCGCTTGCGAGCGCGATGAATGCGATGGCGATGAACAGAAAAGCGAACCGACGCACAATGTCCCTGTCGTCTCGGCGGCGCGAGCCGCAGGTCTTTAAAACGTTTGCCTCAGGTCGTTTAGCTACAGGCGAAGCGGTGAACTTCGACCGTGTCGGAAATGTGATCAATCGTTTGTAATTGGTACGACCTGCGAACGCCCGGGGCAAGGCTTCGCCGCGTCTGGCTTGTGGTTAACCGGCGCTGTCCGCTTGTTGCGGGGCGGGATCGCTGTCCAGAATGGCGAACAGAACGTGATCTTCCCAGTTTCCGTTGATCCGCAAATAGGAGCGCGCATAGCCCTCCTGCTGGAAGCCGCAGGCTTTGAGCAGGCGTAGGGACGCCTCGTTGCGGGGGATACAGGCGGCCTCCACCCGATGCAGGCGCAGGTTACCAAAGACGTTGGAGCTGAACGCGGCGGCCAGAAGCGCCCGCACGGCGCGCGCCATATAGCCTTTGCCGGCGTGCTCGGCCCCCATCCAATACCCAATCGTGCCGGTCTGCGAGACGCCGCGCCGGATTTGGCCCAGCGTCAGCCCGCCCAGCAGAACCGAATCTTCCGCCCGGAAAATGAACAGGGGATAGGTCTCGTCGCGCTCAATCTCTTCATTATTGCGGCGAATGCGACGGCGAAACGCCAGCCGGTTCAGATCGTCGGGTGCCCAGACCGGCTCCCATGGCGTTAGAAACTCCCGGCTGCGTTCGCGCAGGCTCGACCATTGCTCATAATCGCGCATCTCGCCCGGGCGCAGATACACGCCATTCCCCCGGACAAGGTGCGGACTTTCAACGGGCGAGCCAAGCCTGAAAAGCGCCATCGAACCTCCGGCTGAATCAGTCCCTGGCGGCGCGGGCGCGCTCGCGCACAAACCCCTCGATCACCGGCTGATCGTTGGGCAGAACGGTGAAATGTTCGCGCGCCGACATCAATTGCGCAAGATGGCCAGGCAGGGGCGCCTGCGTGCCGGTGGCGGCGCGCACCGCATCCGAGAATTTCGCCGGATGGGCGGTGCCAAGAACGACCATCGGCGTCTCGGGGCTCTTGGCCAGCGCCTTGCGGCCAGCGTGAACGCCCACCGCCGTGTGCGGGTCGATCAGATAGCCGCATTCCTGATAGACGCGCGCGATCTCTTTGGCGGTGCCTGTCTCGCCGGTGCGAAAGGCGTCGAACTCAGCGCGCACCTGCGCGAGAGCGCCTTCGGGCACGTCGAAGCGCCCGCCCTGCGTGAGGCTGTTCATCAGGCTGCGCACCACGTCCGCATCGCGCCCGCAGGCGTCAAACAGCAGGCGCTCGAAATTCGAGGAGACCTGAATGTCCATCGAGGGCGAGACGGTGGGCATGACGCCGCGCACTTCATAAGCGCCGCTGTCAATTGCGCGCGCTAGAATGTCGTTCTCGTTGGTGGCCACCACAAGGCGCTCAATCGGCAGGCCCATGCTTTTGGCGATATAGCCCGCCAGCACGTCGCCGAAATTACCCGTGGGCACGGAGTATGAAATCTTGCGGTGCGGCCCGCCAAGAACTGCGGCGCTGGTGAAATAATAAACCGTCTGCGCCACAACGCGCGCCCAATTGATCGAGTTCACGCCCGACAATTTCAGGCCGTCGCGGAAGGCCAGATTGTTGAACAACCCCTTCAGGATCGCCTGACAATCGTCGAACGTGCCTTCCAGCGCGATGGTGTGGATGTTGGGCGAGTCCACGCCCGTCATCTGCCGGCGCTGCACCTCTGAGACGCGGCCATGCGGATACATGATGAACACGTCCACCTGATCCAGCCCGCTGAAGGCCTCAATCGCCGCCGCGCCGGTGTCGCCGGACGTTGCGCCGACAATGGTGGCGCGTTGCCCGCGCGCTTTGAGCGTATGGTCCATCATCCGGGCGAGCAATTGCATCGCCACGTCCTTGAAAGCGAGCGTGGGGCCGTGGAACAGCTCCAGCACGAAAAGATTGTCGCCGATCTGCGCCAGAGGCGTGACGGCGGGATGGCGGAAGCAGCCGTAGGATTCCTCCAGCATCTTGCGGAAGGCGCCCGGCTCGATCTCGTCGCCCACAAACTTGCCGATCACCTGTTCGGCGACCTGCGCATAGGTTTGGCCCGCAAAACCCGCGATCTGGTCACGGCTCAATTGCGGATAGGCTTCCGGCACATAAAGCCCGCCGTCGCGCGCAAGGCCCGCCAGCAACGCGTCGGTGAAGGAGAGTACGGGCGCTTGCCCGCGAGTGGAGACGTAACGCACGGGATCGACCTCTTGAATGGACGCGCGGAGATTTGAGAGTGTTCCTAGCGCAGGAGCGGCCAAAGGTCATCTGTCTCGTTGGCGGCGGGGCGCATTGAGCCTGGGTCGCGCCCGCGCGTCATCCCGGCGAAGGCCGGGAGATAGACCCACGGCAGGCAAACGCTCATCTGCTTGCATTGCGCATACGGCCTGTCGTGGGTCCCGGCCTTCGCCGGGATGACGCGGAGATGGCGCTTTCATCACCCCCGCCGCGCATGCTCCAGCGCCTTGCGCATCACCGATGGCAAGGCTTCGCCGTCCAGCGTGGCGGCGGGCTCCCAGCGGCAACCCTCGGGCGCTTTTGTGCGGGCGGGAAAGTCGGCGGCGAACACGGTCAGCGTCAGCGCAAAATGCGTGAATACATGCTCCACCGCGCCCACAAGCCTGCGCCAGTCGGCGGGCAGGGGCGCGAGCGGGCGGGCGTCGGCTGGATCGAAATCTGCGTGCCAGATCGTGCCGGGGAACTCGACCATGCCGCCCAGCAGCCCCTTGGGCGGACGGGTGCGCACCAGCACGGCGCCGTCGGCCCGCCTTGCATAAAACAGGGCGCCGGCGCGGCGCGGGCGCTCGGCTTTTGGCGCTTTTACGGGGAAAAGCTCCTGCTCGCCGCTTGCCCTTGCGGTGCAAAACTCAGTTAAAGGACAAAGCGCGCAGGCGGGGCGGCGGGGCGTGCAGATGGTGGCGCCAAGGTCCATCATCGCTTGCGCAAAATCGCCCGCGCGCTCTTGCGGCGTCAGGGCGTCGGTCTTCTCGCGGATCGCGGACTTGGCCTTTGGCATGGGCTGGCGGATCGAGAACATCCGCGTCGTCACGCGCTCGATATTGCCGTCCACCACCACGGCCCGGCGCCCGAACGCGATGGCGGATATTGCGGCGGCCGTATAGGGGCCGATGCCCGGCAGCTTGCGCAAATCCGGCTCACCATCGGGAAAACGCCCGCCCCAATCGGCGACAATTGCTTTGGCGCAAGCATGGAGATTGCGAGCGCGGCTGTAATATCCAAGCCCCGCCCATTCGCGCATCACGTCTTCCACGGGCGCGTTGGCCAGATCCTCCACGCGCGGCCAGCGGGCGAGAAAGCGCTCGTAATAAGCCTTTACCGCCTGCACGGTGGTTTGTTGCAGCATGATCTCGGACAGCCACACGGCATAGGGGTCCGGCGTTTGCCCCGGCAGCGCGCGCCACGGCAGGACGCGGCGGTGGCGGTCGTACCATTCAAGAAGCGACTTTGCGGCGGGACGTTGTGGCGCTAGCATGGTCTCTCATAGCGGGAAAACGCAGGCAGGTAGAGGGCGCGCTCATGCACAACAGTCATATTTCACAGGAAGTGATTGAAAAGGTCGTGAAGCGGCGCGGCAAGGAGCACATTCACGAGGATCTGGTTCCCACCAAGACGGCGTTTGTCGTCGTGGATATGCAAAACGCCTTCATGCCCGGCCCGCTTGCGCATGCGCCTTGCGACATGGCTCCCAATATCGCGCCGCAGATCAACCGCCTTGCGCAAATCGTTCGCGACACTGGCGGCGTTGTGGTGTGGATTCAAACCGCCTGTACGCCGGGCGACAAGATCACATGGTCGAACGCCCATAACATCGTCACGCATGAGCGCGCTGAAAAGCGTTTTGTCGCTCTGGCGCGTGGCTCGGACGGCTATGGCCTCTCGCCGCTGATGGATGCAAAGCCTGACGATCTCTATGTTGAGAAACACCGTTTCAGCGCCTTCATTCAGGGCTCGTCCGATCTTGACGCAATCTTGCGCGAGCATGGGGTTGATACAGTTCTGATCGGCGGCACGGTGACGAACGTTTGCTGCGAATCCACCGCGCGCGACGCCATGATGCTGAATTACAAGGTCGTGATGGTGAGCGATTGCAACGCCGCCGACAATGACGAGGAACATAACGCCAGCCTGCGCGCGATTTACCTCACGTTTGGCGACGTGATGGATTCAGCCATGGTGGGGTCGAGTTTGCAGCGTCGCAGCAACAAGCGGGCGGCGGAATAGGGGCTCTACGCCTTTGCGCGGCTTTGGGGTTTGCCGTCGCGGCAGAAAATAGCCTCCAGCGCCTGCATCATCTCGAACACGCGCGGGTCGGCGATGCGATAATGCACGTTCAGACCTTCCTTGCGGGTGGCGAGCAGCCCTGCGGTGCGCATCAAGGCCAGATGCTGCGACAGCGCCGACTGGCTGAGCCCCACGGCCTCCACGAGCGCCGAGACGTTCATCTCACGCGCTTGCGCAAGGCGGCACAGGATGAGCAGCCGACGTGGGTTCGCGATCACGCTCATGAGCTGGGAGACTTCGTCGATCTTTTGTTCGAGGTCGATTTCAGCGAGCATGGCGTTGTTCATAGGTGATGATTGCGACAAATCGCGTCTGCGTTCAAGCGGTGGCGCCTCAATAACCTCAATCCCCGTCGCCCCGCACGCAAGCTTGACCCCCGCCGCGCGCGCCTCTTCCGCCCGGTCGAGCCGCAGCATGGCTAATCCCGTCCCGGCTGATCCAACTTCGCCAAAGCTTGAGCCCATGGCGCCGATGGCGATCTCGCCGGCGTGAACCGCAGCGCCAATCGCCGGCGCCGGGCCGTCCAGCCTCACCCCCACAATGCGCTTGCGCGCCAGCCCGCGGTGCTCGACGCGCGACACCACTTCCTGTCCTACATAGCAGCCTTTGCGGAAGTCGATCCCGTGCAGGCGGTCCATATTCGCCTCGTGCGGAAACGCGTCGCCCCAGGCAAAATCGAGCCCGCCGCGAGGAATGGCGCAGGCGATGCGATGGGCCTCATAGGCGGCCTCGCCGTTATTGCCCAAAACCTCCAGCTCGGAGGGCGGGGCAATCATGCGCCAGCCCATAGCGGGCGCGCGAGGATCGGCGAAAATGCGCCCCTGCGCGAAGGCTGGCGGCTCGCCTTCGCCCCAGATTACGGCCACGGCCAGCGAGCCGCCAAGATCGGCGATCTCGATTCGGGAGCGCAGCTTGTACATGGCGAGGCGCCTCGCCAAAGCTTGCGCCTGATCGGCGGCGCAATCGAGCAACAGGCCATCAGCATCGGACGCGACAAAGAAATCAAACAGAATTTTGCCCTGCGGCGACAACAAAGCGGCGAAACGGGCCTCGTAAGGTCCGGCCTGCATGCCTAGATGCTCGACATCGTTGGTGACGAGGCCTTGCAGCCATTCGCGCGCATCCGGGCCTGCAATGCGAAGGATCCCGCGTGATCCAAGAATGGCTGTCCCTGAGTTCATAAACCTGTCCTTCAGCTTGCCTGCCAGCACGCCTACAGGTAAGCCGAACGCGCCCGCATGCAAGATCTTATCGCACCCGCGCGGCGCCGCGAAGATTGGAGCACGTCATGACGCAGACCTATGATCTCATCCTCGCTGGCGGAACAATCGTCAATCAGGACGGCGAGGGCGTGCGCGACGTCGGCGTGGTTGGGGGCACGATTGTCGCCATCGGCGATCTGTCGCGGGCGTCCGCTGGCGAGCGCGTCGATTGCCGGGGTCTGCATGTGCTGCCGGGCGTCATCGACAGCCAGGTGCATTTTCGCGAGCCCGGACTTGTCCACAAGGAAGACCTTGAGACCGGCTCGCGCGGCGCGGTGCTGGGCGGCGTGACGTCGGTGTTTGAAATGCCCAACACCAATCCGCTGACCACGACGCCCGAGACGCTGGCTGAAAAAGTGCGGCTCGGCCATCACCGCATGCATTGCGATTTCGCGTTCTGGGTCGGCGGCACGCACGAGAACGCCAAGGATATTCCCGAGCTGGAGCGCCTGCCCGGTTCGGCTGGCATCAAGGTGTTCATGGGCTCGTCCACCGGCTCGCTGCTTGTGGCCGACGATCCGGGCGTCTCGTCGGTGCTGGCCAAAACGAGGCGGCGCGCAGCGTTTCACTCGGAAGACGAATATCGGCTGGAAGAGAGAAAGCCGCTGCGGGTCAAGGGCGATCCCAATTCGCACATCATCTGGCGCGACGTGACGACGGCGCTGCAATGCACGCAGCGCCTCGTGCATATCGCCCGCCAGCAGGGCGCCGCGATCCATGTGCTGCATATCTCGACGATGGAGGAGATCGCGTTTCTCAGCCACCACAAGGACGTCGCCACGGCAGAGGCCACGCCGCACCATCTGACGCTCGATTCCAGCCTCTACGACACGCTGGGCACGAAATTGCAGATGAATCCCCCTGTGCGAGAGGCGCATCATCGCGACGGCATCTGGCGCGGAATTTCATCCGGCGTCATCGACGTGCTGGGCTCGGACCATGCCCCGCACACGCTGGAGGAGAAGGCCAAGCCGTACCCGGATTCGCCCTCGGGCATGACCGGCGTGCAAACGCTTGTACCGGTGATGCTCGATCATGTGAACGCCGGGCGCCTGTCGCTGGCGCGCTTCGTGGACCTGACGAGCGCCGGCCCATCCCGTATTTTCCAGATCGCGCGCAAGGGCCGGATCGCGGAAGGCTATGACGCCGATTTTACGGTGGTCGATATGAAGCGGTCTGAGACGATCCGCAACGAATGGATCGCCTCGCGCTGCGGCTGGACGCCCTATGACGGCAAGCAAGTCACTGGCTGGCCGGTGGGCACATTCGTGCGCGGCGCCCGCGTGATGTGGCAGGGCGAGCTGACCACGCCATCGCGAGGGGAAGCAGTGAGGTTCGTGCAGGCGCTTTGAGGACTAGGGGCTAAGGGAAGAGAAGCCCTCTTCCCTGCTCGCCAAAAATAACATCCGTCCCTGATTATGGCCGATGTTTTTGGGCGCCCGCTGCGCTGCAAATCCATTTTTCTGCAGCAGCTCCAGCATTTGGGCCTGCGTATAGCGCGTCAGGCCCAGCCGGTCGCGCAGCTTGCGATAATCCGACAATGCCGTGCGCACGAGGCCGATGAGGGCTGCAAACAGAAATCCGCCCTTGAACGCGAAATCGAGCAGCGCCAGCGTATCGGAAACCGCATTTGCGTCGGCGGGAATCACGTCGCCCAGCGCCAGCCTGCCGGAGGGTTTGAGCTTGGCGCGCGCAAAATCCAGAATGCCGATCAGCTCGGCCTCGCCCAGATATTGCAGCACTGAATTGACGACGATCAGATCGAGCGAACCATCGGGCACGTTTGCCAATCCCGGCTCATCGATGACTGCAATGCGCGCATCGCCTGCATGCTTTTGCGCAAGGCGCGCCCGCACCGCGTCCGCCGTGTCGAACAAATAAAGCTTGCCGCACCGACCCGCCAGCTCCGCCGCCGTATCGGCCTCGCCGCACCCGTAATCGAGCATCGCGGCGTCGCGCGAGGGGATCAGCGCTGCGATATCGCGCGCTATCAGCGAAAAGTGCAAAGCGCGATGGCGCGCGTTGACGTAGATTGGGTGTGGCCCATTCCAGTATTCGCGCCAGTTCATCATGCTCAAAACCCCTGCGCCTCAGGCGCTTTTGGAATTGTCCATCATGTCCGTAAAACGCTTGAACAGATAGTGCGAATCCTGCGGGCCGGGGCTGGCTTCAGGATGATGCTGCACGGAGAACGCGGGGCGATCGGTCAGCGCCACGCCGCAATTGGTGCCGTCAAACAACGAGCGATGGGTCTCTTTGGCGTTGGCGGGCAGCGATTTGGGATCGACCGCAAAGCCGTGGTTCATCGAGACGATTTCGACCTTGTTGGTGGTGTAATCCATCACCGGATGATTGGCGCCGTGGTGGCCCTGTTTCATCTTTTCGGTCTTGGCGCCAACCGCAATCGCCATCAGCTGGTGGCCAAGGCAGATGCCGAACGTCGGCACTTTGGCGTCCAGAATTGTCCGGATCGTCGGCACGGCGTATTTGCCGGTCTCGGCTGGATCGCCGGGGCCGTTGGAGAGGAACACGCCGTCGGGCTTCATCGCCAGAATGGCTTCGGCGCTGGTGGTGGCGGGAACCACGGTGATCGCGCAACCAGCTTTGGCCAGCAGGCGCAGAATGTTGCTTTTCACGCCGTAATCAATGGCGACGACGCGATGCCTGGGCGCGTCCTGCACGCCAAAGCCCTCCCCAAGCGCCCAGGTGGTGGCGTTCCACTCATAGCGCTGCGCGGTGGTGACGCCGGGCACGAGGTCCATGCCGTCGATGCCGGGCCAGCCTGCGGCCTCGCGCTTCAACGCTTCAAGATCGAACTGACCGTCGGGCGCATGGGCGATGACGGCGTTGGGCATGCCCTTGTCGCGAATGAGGGCGGTGAGCGCGCGGGTGTCGATGCCGCTGATGCCAATTATGTTGCGCGCCTTCAGCCATTGGTCGAGATGTTTGGCGGCGCGGAAATTCGACGGGCCGGTGATCGGCGCATGCATGACGATGCCGCGCACGCCGGTGGAGGCGGCCGAGTTCACGGTCTCGCTGTCTTCGTCGTTCGTGCCTACGTTCCCGATGTGCGGGAAGGTGAAGGTCACGATCTGGCCCGAATAGGACGGGTCGGTCAGGATTTCCTGATAGCCGGTCATGGCGGTGTTGAAGCACACTTCGCCGACTGAATGCCCGATGGCGCCGACGCCCATGCCCTTGATAATCGTGCCGTCGGCCAGCACCAGCACGGCGGTTGCAACGGGCTTTGTCCAATTGGGGGGGAGCTTCAAGTCTTGAACCTGGGTCATGGGCGCTCTACAGGTTTGGCGTGCGCCGACCGCGCGCTGATATGCGCGCAACAATCGGCTTCGCTAACGGAATTTGGCGGACGCTAGGCGAGACGGGCGGGAGGGTCAACCCCGGGTCCGGCTTCTGCTCAGGCGATTTGCGACAGGAGAGACATATGCGCGAACGTTTAACGACGATGATGAAAGACTCGATGAAAGCTGGCGACAAGCGCCGCCTCGCCACGGTTCGCATGATTCAGGCCGCGATCAAGGACAAGGACATCGAGGCGCGCGGCGCCGGCAAGACCGTGTCCGACGACGATATTCTCGCGCTGATGCAGAAAATGGTGAAATCGCGCCAGGAATCAGCCGACATTTACGCCAAGGCCGGCCGTCCCGAACTTGAGACGCAAGAGCGCGAGGAAATCGCGATCATCACGGAATTTCTGCCCGTTCAAATGACCGACGACGAGGCCAAAGCCGCTATAGAGGCCGCCATCGCCGAGACCGGCGCCGCCTCGATGAAGGACATGGGCAAGGTCGTGGCTGCGCTTAAGGCCAAATATACCGGCCAGATGGATTTCGCCAAGGCGAGCGCGGCTGTGAAGGCGGCGCTGGCGGGGTGAAAATCTCAAACCTTCCTTCTCCCGCATGGCGGGAGAAGGTGTCGCGCAAAGCGTGACGGATGAGGGGGCTTGCACGCCTAGAATATCAGAGAAGTTTTTTTTGCTTCACCGCGCGAATTTCTTGTACTTCAAACGATGCGGTATCACGCTGTCGATGCCAAGGCGGCGCTTCTTGTCTTCTTCGTAATCCTGGAAGTTTCCTTCAAACCATTCCACATGGCTGTCGCCTTCAAAGGCCAGAATGTGGGTGGCGATGCGATCGAGGAAGAAGCGATCATGCGAGATGATGACCGCGCAACCGGCGAAATCGCCGAGCGCCTCTTCCAGCGC
>CAMCMI010000056.1 GCA_945875875.1 Rhizobium sp. Q54 | reverse complement strand
GCTGTCGCCGATCCATTCGTCCACGTCGCGCACGTCCAAAATTGCGATCTCCGGCTTGTCGAGCGCGGCCAGCATGTCGGCGGCGTCGAGCAGCAAAGAATCGCCCACCGGATCAATCGGGAAAATAGCTGCAACGGGCACCGGGACTTGCGTCGTCACAGGCAGCTCCGCAGCAGTCCAAGAATCGAATCCACCGTGCAGCACATGGGCTTTTGGATAACCAAGCACGCCAAGCAGATAATAACCCCGGCAGGATTGACCAAAGCCTGAGTTCATCGATTGCTCGTAGAACACCGCCGTCTCTTTGCCGGACAGGCCGGCTTTGCCAAATGAATCTACAAATTTTGCTTTCAGTTCGGCAATGCCTTCGGGCGTCGATGTTGCCAGAAAGGTGAAGATTTCATGCAGGTTTACGGCGCCGGGAATATGCCCGGCTGCGTAGGCGTCGGGATTGCGCGTGTCGATAATGACGACATCGCTGGCGCTCATGGCTTCAAGGTCTTTGGCTGAAATCAAAACTTCGCTCATGCCTGGCTCCTCACGTGAAAGACGGGACGTCTTGCGTAAAATCAAGCTGGCTGTGGCGCGTTCATGTCAGCCAGCATTTTGCGCAATTGCTTGGTGGCAGGCGTTACGATCCCGACGAAATAGGCCTCACGCATGCGCCTTTGTGCGCTATGGCTCTTATGATAGCCGCGTGCGCCGGTGTGCAGCATGGCGGCATGTGCGGCGGCCATTGTCAGATCGCCAGCTTCCAAACGCGCTTCAACGACCGCCTGAAAATATTCGTCGCTCGTATCATAAGGATTGGCGGCGAGGTCGCGCACGCGTGCTTCCAGCGCCTCAAGTTTGGCCATGAAATCTTCCGGCTGCTGGCCGACAAGATATTTGTTCACATGACCCAGCGAGCTTTTGGTCTTCTCCATGATGGCGATGCAATCGCGGATCAGGCCAATCGCCATGCCTGATT
Source organism: Rhizobium sp. Q54 (assembly GCA_945875875.1). GTDB lineage: Bacteria > Pseudomonadota > Alphaproteobacteria > Rhizobiales > Beijerinckiaceae > Terripilifer. Next base: position 13,304 of record CAMCMI010000056.1, on the reverse strand, counting down.
GTAATAAAATAAAACCGCCGCGTATTTTCTTCACGAAGGGGAGCGCGGAATGGGCCAGAACCATTTCATCGGAGATAAAAGCGCCCCTGAAATTTACGCCATAGGTTCCGGTTCCGTCCATGGCGAGAAAAGAATCGCACTCGAGCAGCTCGATGTTTTCATCTGCGCAATCGGCGATGAACATCACTTTGCCGCCGTCCTCGCACTCAAAGATCGTGCCGAAAATATGCTCAGGTCCGATGTTGGAAACCCACGGCAAGGCGCCGCGCACCCTATAGCCGCCTTCAACCCTTTTGCCTTTCAGCTTCATCTTCTCGATGCCGAAGAAGCTTTTCATCGGGTTCGAAAGCCCGGTTCCGCCCAGCATGTCGCCAGCGGCCGCCATATCCAGATATTTATCTTTCAAGGCCTGATTGTCGGTGTTGGCCAGATACCAGACCAGCGTGCTCTGGCACCATGTCATGAAAGACGTTGAGCCGCAGACCTGTGAGACTTCGCTCATGGCGTCGATGGCGATGTTGAGATCCACGCCGTCGTCAACTTGCGCATGGGTCGAGAACGCGCCAGCTGTACCAATCGCGCGCAGAAAATCGCCCGGATACTGCTTGCCGGTGTCGATATCGTCGACAAGCTTTGGCAGGTCAGCCTGTACGATGTCGCGCACGTCCGAGACCACGTCGATGCGAAGAGGCGTTTGTGCGAATGCAAGCGACATCGGCAGCTTCTCCAGTTTTTACAGGGAAAAACGCTGACATGTTTGACGCCAGCGTATGTTCGCTAAAGGCTTACCTCAAGGTTCACAGGCCGCGTGAACGTGTTGGCGACGGGCGACCATTTCTTGACGTGCGTGATGAGCGCGTCGATATCTGCTTGCGAAATGCCGTCGCATTCCATCTCGACTTTCACGCGCACGTCGGTGAAGCCGACGGGCTTCTCGCTCATGTCGCCAGTGCCCCAGACGCCGGTGATGTTGAGATCGCCCTCAAGCTGCAATTCAAGCTTGCGTACAAGCCAGCCGCGATGCACCGCATTGGCGTGCAGGCCCACGGCCAGACACGAGCCAAGCGCTGCAAGAGAGGCCTCGGAGGGATTTGGCGCGGTGTCGTCGCCCAACAGCGCTGGCGGTTCGTCAACGATGTAGGGCGGCAGGCTGCGTATATAATTAGCATGGCGGAAGCGACCCTCGGCCACGGTCTTGCACTTCAGGGTTTTGATGACTTGCGGGTTGGCTTTGCCCGCGGCAATCAGGCCCTCAAGTCCGGCTTTGTCGATGGGCGTCAGGCAATTCGTGGGCGCAGTATTGGGCTCGGGCGCAAGGCAGCCGGTCAACACGATCTCATCTGAAACGCTCATGGGGAAATCCCTCCTCTGGTAAAGCGCATGCTATTGGCGAGGCGACGCGAGCCGCTTTCGCGGATCGTCAAAGCATCCCGCGTGCCAAGCGCTTTTGCTGCGTCAGCGCGTCGCATATTTTTATGAATTGGCCCGCGTTTGCGCAAAATGGAGGCGCCGCGCGCGCGGCCGCCTGTTGGGCAAGCAGCCCTACCCGCACAAGAAATCAGCTTGCGTTGCACTTGTCTTGATCATCTGCCTCGCTAATGTGCGCCTCTTGCGAGGGCTTATGCATTTCTTTGATTCAAACGGCGTGCGCATCGCCTATGTCGATCTGGCGCCGACGACGGACGACATCGGGGAACCGATCCTGCTGATCCATGGCTTTGCGTCCAATCACGCGGTCAATTGGGTCAATACAATGTGGGTGCGCACGCTCAACCATGCGGGCCGCCGCGTGATCGCGCTCGACAACCGCGGCCACGGCCAGAGCGAGAAGCTTTATGATCCCGCGCTCTACGCCACGTCCCTGATGGCGCGCGACGCGGTGAACCTGCTCGATCATCTGAATATCGAGCGCGCCGACGTGATGGGCTATTCCATGGGCGCGCGCATCACCGCCTTCATGGCGATTGAACATGGCGCGCGCATCCGCAAAGCCATTCTGGGCGGGCTCGGCGACCGGCTGGTGAACGGCGCCGCATTGCCCGGCAACATCGCGCAGGCGATGGAAGCGGCCTCGCTCGATGAGCTGACCGATCCGATGCAGCGGATGTTTCGCGCGTTTGCGCAGCAGACGAAAAGCGATTTGCGCGCGCTGGCCGCCTGCATTCGCGGCTCGCGCCAAAGCCTGACGGCCAAAGGCGTGGGCGCAATCACCTGCCCGGTTCTGGTGGCGGTGGGCACGAACGACGAGGTGTCTGGAAATGGTCCAGCGTTGGCGCGGCTGCTGCCCAAGGGCCGGGCGCTCGACATTCCGGGGCGCGACCACAATCTGGCCGTGGGCGACAAGGTCTACAAGCATGGCGTGCTGGAGTTTCTGCAAGAAGCGTAGAACCCGAGGCGGCGAAGCTGGCCTTGCCGTCGCCGCCGCTGCGCTCATATAATGGGCGGCAGATCAGGAATTCCACATGCCGTCCAGCCATTCAGGAAAAGTTGCGGGTAACATCATCGGCCTTCACGACGTCGATCCGATGTTTGCGCGCATCCGCGTCGAGGCCGAAGAGATCGTACGCCGCGAGCCCGAAGTGGCGGGCTTTGTGCTGGGCACGATCCTCAATCATGACCGGCTGGAGAGCGCGATCGTCCATCGCCTCGCGGACCGGCTCGACCATCAGGAAGTGCCGGGCGATCTGATCCGGCAGACGTTTCTGGACGTGATCTCGCGCGACGCCTCTATTATCGAGGCGTTCCGGTTCGATATGATGGCGGTGGCCGATCGCGATCCTGCCTGCTCGCGCTTTATCGAGCCGCTGTTGTATTTCAAGGGCTTTCACGCGCTGCAAACCCATCGCCTGGCCCATGCGCTGTGGAAGGCCGGGCGCAAGGATTTCGCGCTCTACCTGCAAAGCCGCTCGTCGGAAACCTTCCAGTGCGACATTCACCCCGCCGCAACTGTTGGCAAGGGCGTGTTTCTCGACCACGCCACCGGGCTGGTGGTGGGCTCGACGGCGGTGATTGAGGACGACGTATCAATCCTGCACAGCGTGACGCTGGGCGGCACCGGCAAGGAGCGCGGCGACCGTCACCCCAAAATACGTCGCGGCGTGCTGATCGGCGCCGGCGCCAAGATCATCGGCAATATCGAGGTCGGCGAATGCGCCCGCGTGGCCGCTGGCTCCGTCGTGCTCTCAGCCGTGGCCCCGCGCACCACGGTGGCTGGCGTGCCCGCGCGCTGGGTGGGGGAGGCCGGCTGCGCCGAGCCTGCGCGCAGCATGGACCAGATTCTGGCGGACAAGTTTCAGGCCTAGGCTGGCGTTTCCTCTTTGCCATGTCGCGGCTTGTCTCGCGCCTTGCCGGGGGGCTGCTTTTCTGGCACTTCTCCGCCCCGTATTGATCGTGGAGAAGCGCGTTGGACAAGACCGAACTGCAAAAGCTGCAAGCGTTCCTGCGCCATTCCTTTGGCAATCAGGATATTCGCGTCGGGCTTGACCCCAAGAACGTCGAACAGGCCGCGGTTCATCTTGGGGAGATCAAGATCGCCAGCATTCTTGTCGATGACGAGGACGGCGACCGCTCGTTCGCGCTTGAGTTGAAGATCCCCGTCGGGCGCGAAGTGTTGCAGGAATATCTGCGCCGCTTGTTTGAAAACGACGAGATGAAGATCGTCGGCCGCATGAAGAAGACCGATTCGGTGGAGCTGAACCGGGGCGATGATTTTCTGGGCGTGATTTCAGCCGACGACGCGCGCGGCTCCTCGTTCACGTTGCAGATGGCGATCCTCGACTACGATCTCGACGATTTTTAGTCCTCGATGATTAGTCCTGCTTCCTGAGCAAAGCCGTAACAAAGGAGATTGCGGCGGCTGTCGTGCGCTCCCAATCCTCCAGCAGCGATTGGGAAAAGCGCAGGCGTACGTCCACGCCGCCCACGCGCAAATCGGCCACGCAGGTCTTCAGCATGAGGGCTGGTTTTTCCGCCGGCTGATCTTCGGCTTTCTCAACATCGTGCTGAACCTCATGCTCCTGGATGCGCAAACAGCGCGCGGCAAACAGGCCGCCGGCTGGCGGCGTGAAATGCAGATCCTCGTTGCGATAGGGGCTGGAATCGGCAAAAGCGCGACGCAGCAAGCCAGCGACGGAAGGAAGGGCTTCGGGCTGCAAATGGCGCAGATAGAGGCGGGCGGTGCGCTCGCTTGGCGCCAGTTTCTCGTCGCGCGCAAGCAGGGTGACGTACAAAATATGCGCGGCGGAATCGGCGTCTTGCAGCTCAAGCGGGCGCAGCGGCCCGGCTGGCGCCGTGGTTTTTGCGTCCAGAGCCAGCGGCAAGTCGTCGATGCGCCCGCCCAGACGGTCAGCGCGGCGAACCATGAACGCGCTGTTCACGACCACGCGCGCCTTCCCCACAAGCACCGCGACCTCAGCATGGGGCTCGACCAGCTGGGACGGCGCCAAATAGCGCAAGGCGGCAAAGCCTGCGCCCGCAAGACACAAGCCCAAAACAACAAATCCGCTCCAGCCAAGTCCACGCATTGGTCTTTTCTAGACGATTCGCAGCTTGCTGTGGAGGTCAAGATATTGCGGGTCGCGGCGCCGCCGATTCCGTTGCGCGGGCGGTTCCATCTGCCATACTGCGGTCGAGATTGGGAGTAGAAGAACCCCTCATCCGTCGCGCGTTGCGCGCCACCTTCTCCCGCAAGGGGAGAAGGAAGAGCGCTTCAGCAGCGCGCCTCTTTCCTCTTTCTTCCTTCTCCCCTTGCGGGAGAAGGTGGCGCTTGCGTCAGCGAACGACGGATGAGGGGTATTCTTTCTTCTACTCCCTACGCCCTACGCCCCAGTTAAATGAGACAAAGCATGACAAATCCCTTTGCCGCCCGCCCCACCACCAAAAAAGAGCTGGAGGAAGGCGCGCTGTTTGCGCCCAAATTTGGCGCCGACGGGCTGATCGTCTGCATCGCTTCCCATGCCGCCACCAGCGAGATTCTCATGGTGGCGTATATGAACGAAGAGGCGCTGGCGCTAACGCTGGAGACGGGGGTCGCGCATTACTGGTCGCGCTCGCGCAATGCGCTCTGGCGTAAGGGCGATACGTCGGGACAGGTGCAGCGCGTGGTCGAGATGCGCGTCGATTGCGATCAGGATGCGCTGCTGATCAAGGTTGAGCCCGGCGGCGACGGCAAGGCGTGCCACACCGGGCGCGCCTCGTGCTTTTATCGTCGCGTGGACATGCGCGACGGGCAGGCGCGCCTGTCGCTGATTGCGTAAATAACGCGCTCAGGCGGTGGCGATATAGTCGCGCATCGCCTGTTGCTCCTGCTCCATTTCGGCGAGGCGCTGCTTCACCACGTCGCCGATGGAGACGATGCCCACCAGCACGCCGTTTTCCACCACGGGAAAATGACGAAAGCGGCCCGCCGTCATTTGCTCCATCAGGGAGTGAACGCTGGCGCTCTGGCTTGTCGTCACCACGGTGCGCGTCATCCAATTTGCAACCTCGTCCTGTAATGCAGCGGCGCCTTTGGCGTTGAGCAGGCGCACGATGTCGCGTTCGGAGAAAATGCCTGCGACCGCGCCTTCTCCATCAACAATAACAATCGCGCCAATCCGCTTGCGCGCCAGAATCTGCGCGGCTTCCGCCACGCTACACTGCGGGTTGATGGTGGCGACGTCGCGGCCCTTGGCCGCCAATATGCGCCCAACCGTCATGCCGATCTCCCTTGCTGACTTTCCAGTTTCGCCATCAAAACAGGCGAAGCTCACTCATGATGAGCGCAACATGAAAGTCCGACAAGTTGTCTTTTAGTCAGGCGGCGCGTGGAGGCTGTGGCCGCCAATACACGCGTGGCGGCGGATCAAAAAAACCAAACAGCAGAAAGCCTGCGATAAATCCGCCCGCATGCGCTTCCCACGCAACGCCCGCGTCCGATATTCCAAGCGGCACGGCGAACAAGCCAATGAGCAGGTTGATCGCGAACCACAGCGCGCTGAATTGCAGCACGCGCCGATCGCGCAGCGCCACACGCAGGGGCGCCGCGGGGACGCGCACAGCAAGCTCAGGCGGGAGCGGCTCGTCGAGCGCTTTTCCCAGCGGGGCGCCCGGCTGAAATATGAACCGCAACGCAGCCGCCATCATGCCAGACACCGAGGCCGACGCGCCCACGACAGGCGTCAAGTCCAACGGACGCGCGAGATAATGCGCTCCAGCGCCAGCGGCGGCGGCAACCAGGAAAAACGCCAACGTGCGCATGGTTCCAAAACGCAGCGCCACCGGGGCGCCAAACGCAGCCAGCCACAACACGTTCATGCCCAGATGCGTCCAGTCCGCATGCAGGATGGAATAGGTGAACATGCTCCAGCCGTCACCATGGCCGTCGCCCAAAAAGAATTGCGCTGCAAGCACTGCGTTGCGGCTGCCGGTATTGGCCAGCCGCGTCAATTCGTCGGCTATTCCATCGGGATTGAACGAGAAGGTAAACCGCCCCGGCACGAACGAGAGCGCCTGCAAAAGCATGGCGTCCGCCTCAGCCGTCAGCCAGATGTCGCGCACAAGATGCACGAGGGCGAGGAAAGCGATCACGAAGACCAGGCTTCCCGGCAGATTGAACATCGGCTCACGCGCGCCGCCCGGTCTCATTCAGCATCCCTCTCTGGGTTGGCGCCCTTCATGGGACTTTGAGGCGCGCCGGGCAAGTAAAACGCGAAAAAGAAAAACTCCGCCGCCTGTTGGCACGGCGCTGGCTGTCCATTGCTGCGCGGCCAAACGCACGCGGCGGCAAGCGTATCGTTATGGCGCGGTGTGGATCAATTCGTGACAGGTAGAAAACATGGAGTCGCAAGATACAGCCTGCCTGCCAACGCCACACCCATGCACGAAAAAGGCCTGCGTGCAGAAGGCTTGTAGGGAAGATGCCTGCATGCAGCAGGCTTGTATAGAGAATGCCTGCATGCTGCAGGCTTGCAGGATTGAGGACATCATCCAAAGCTGGCGACGTCTGCGCGGCGAACGCGCCGTCCCGTGCGTGCGCGACGACGCATTGTCGGCCACCATGATGCTGGCCCCTGATCGCGACAACGTGTTTCGTGTAATGGTTGCAGGCGCCCTTGCGCAGCGCTGGAGCGGCCTGGCTTTTGGCGCCGCTTTCGTCTCCATCCTCGCACAAGAGCATCGCCGCCAGATGACGCGGCGCCTCGCAGACGCCGCGCGCCGCCAGACGCCAAGCCTGACGCGGGCGCGTAAAAGCCTGACGCGGGCGCGCAAGTGCGTCGGTTCAGACGTCGAGATCGACATTTTGTTGCTGCCGCTGCGCAGCGGCAGCACCGGGCGCGCGGGATCTGCGGGGGATGCAATGGTGCTCGTGGGGCTGTCGCCTGTCGCCATGCAGCCGCTTTGTCAAAACCTGACTGACTGCCGCGACATGGTTCTGGATTGCTCCGGCCCGCTGCCCGGTTTCGCCGCGCCGGTAATTCAGCCTTAACTGACGATTGCTAACATCCATCGCTTCTGTATGCGTGTGTGGAGTTGGTGCATTGTCGCTAGAATCTGCGATAGCCGTTCTGGGCCCTGCCGCCGGGGCGTGGCGTGAAAAGCGTCGGCACGCACGCACGAAGCTTGAATTGCTGGGCCGCTACATGATTGCAGGTCGCGCCGAATATCCGTTCCAGACCATAGACATTTCCGCCGGCGGACTTGCTGTTTTCGCGCCCGAAAGCGGAGAGATCGGCCAGCGCGTCGTACTCTACCTCGATGAGCTGGGCCGACTTGAAGGCCAGATCGTGCGCCATATCGAGGGCGGGTTCGCCGTGGAGATCAACGCCACCCCCGCCCGGCGCGACAAGCTGGCGGACCAGATCACCTGGCTGGCCAACCGCACATTGTTCGACACGACCGAAATGCGCCGACATGACCGCGTCGTGCCCAATAATCCAGCTTCAAAGATCACGTTCGCCAATGGCCATGAGCTGATGGTCAACGTGCTCGAAGTGTCGTTGTCGGGCGCCACCATTGAATGCGAGATTCCGCCGCAGGAGGGTGAACTCGTCGTCGTCGGATCCACCAAAGGCCGCGTGTTGCGGGTGCAGGGCGAATTCTTCGCGATGGAATTCGTGCGCCTGCTGCCAGCCGCCACCTTCGATGAAGACGTAATCCTATAGCTGGCGCAAGCCATTGCGGTAGCGCCGTGCATTCTCGACATAATGACCGGCGCCGCGCCGCATTTTTGCAATCGCCGCGTCGTCCAGCGTGCGCACGACGCGCGCGGGCGATCCCACAATAAGGCTGCCGTCTGGAAAGTCCTTCCCCTCGGTCACGAGCGCATTGGCGCCCACGAGGCAATTGCGCCCGATGCGCGCGCCGTTGAGGATTGTCGCGCCCATGCCGATCAGGGAGCCCTCGCCAATCGTGCAGCCATGCAGAATGCAGCCGTGGCCGATGGTGACGTCCTCGCCCACTTCCAGCGGCGAGCCGGGATCGGTGTGCATGATCGTTCCGTCCTGCACGTTGGAGCGCGCCCCTATCACGATCCAGTCGCGGTCGCCGCGCAACACGCAGCCAAACCAGACGCTGGAGTCCTCGCCCAGCAAAACCTTGCCAATAACGCTGGCGTCCGGCGCAACAAAGCAGGCGCCGCTGGCGGGCAATTCCGGCGCGATATCGTCGAGAGCATAAAGCGGCATGGGGTGATTCCTGTGGAATGGCGAGTAGCGAGCAGGCAGCAGGCAGAAGAACCCTTTATCCATCGCGCTACCTTGCGCGAGCAAGCAACGCATAACGAGTATTATTCTACTCGCTACTGCCTACTGCCTACGCGTCAAATATGACCTGTCCAGAAATGAGACGCCAACTTCAGCTGGGCTTTATCCGTCAATTAACCATGATCGCATAATTTGAAGGGAGATTTTAGTAGCGAAAGTTTCAGACATGATCTCCAGATATTTTCAGGCTCTTGCCGCCGGAGTTTCGGTTGCCGCAGTCATAGCGCCCTTGAAATCACATGCCGCCGACGCCGCATTGCCGCGCGTCACGCCTTTGTATCAGCCGCCGCAGCAGCAGCTTCAGCCAGTGCAGCAAGACCCGCGCTGGTGCTATGCGGGCGTGCATGGCGGACTCATGCAATTGCGTTACGACGTCAAGACGATCTCCACGCCGTTCGGCCAGGAGAATCCGTTTTCGCCCGTAGAAGACGTGAAGGGCACGCATTACCTGCCGCTGATCGGCGCGCAGATCGGCTGTAATTATATCCATAAGAATTTCCTGATCGGCATCGAGGCCGAGACATGGATCGTGCCCTCCACGCCGCCTGATTGCAGCATCAATTTTGATCCGATCAGAAGCTGCGTGACCATCCGCGAGAAGCCGGCCATCGCAGGCTCGCTGCGCGCAGGCGTCATTCATGGCAATTTCCTGTTCTTCGGCAAGGTCGGGCTGGCTTATCTCAACACTGAAGTCGTCACCGATTTTCATCGCACGGTCTCGGTCGCCAATACTCCGACGATTGCCACGCCATGGCAATCTGACGAGCGTCACATTCGGCGTGGATCGCTCGAACAATCAGGCGTTTTGCTCGGCATTGGCGCTGAATACATGATCGACGAAACATGGTCGGCGAAGGTCGAGCTGAACAAGATCATCACAGCTTCAGATCATAAGAACTTTGATGCAATTCTAGATTCAGGCAGCACCGTCTGCAGCAGCAACGGCGATAGCCCGGCGTTTCCCTGCAACGCAGATCCCGTCGTTTATCGCAACACGTCTGGCATGATCGCCAAACAGGCGGCGAGGTTTGGACGCGGTATTTTCAAGATCGGCGTGAACCGGAGGTTTTGAGCCTCGATGACCGTTCATTCATTCACGTCATTCTTGTTTATTGAAAGATTTTCCCATGCGCCCTGATCTTGGATTCCTTGGACCGATAGCGCTGTTGAGCTGCCTGGTAGCAACTTCAGGCCCGGCTTACGCCAATTCTGCCACAAGCGGAAAGCCTGCCCTTCGCGGCACTGCTGGCGCCGCCCCTACGCATTTGCCCGCACGCAAGGCCGCCTCTGTTGCGCCCGCGCACAGGCTGGCGCCTCTGCCACAGGCTGCGCCGCAATATGTCGCGCCGCAAGCGTTGGCCCACGCGCACCCTGCGCCCGGCGTCTATGGCGCGCAATTGCATGACACCAACATCAGCCACAAACCCTCCGGCGCTGCATTGTTTGCTGGCTGCTACGTCGGCGTTCACGGCTCGGGCATGCGAAACGATGTGCGCAGCACAGAGCGGCATCCTGATTACGCCGCTGTTCCTCAACAGAAGTTCATTATGAACTCGGTGGGCGCGGGCGTGCAATTGGGCTGCAATTTCGTGCAGCAGGACATGGTGTTCGGCGTTGAGGCGGTGGGCATGTTCCCGATCAGCTCGCGCGGCGAAGCCACCTATATGAAGTTCGGGAATACAATGGAGACCAATCTGGTCAACGCCAAAGAGCAGGCGACTTACGCCATCGCGCTGCGGGCGGGCATTGTTGCAGATCGAACGCTGTATTACGCCAAACTCGGTTTTGCGCAGACGTCGATGGAGCTCGATCAAAAGTACGAGAAGGGCACATTCGTCAACAAAACCGAATTCACCGATTATACGCGTCTGACGACACGCGGCGAATTTTCCAAACTCAGCTACGTCTTCGGCGGCGGCGCCGAATACGCCATTGACGCCAATTGGTCGGTGAAGGGTGAATACAATCTCATCGTCACGCAAAAAGACGATCTGGTCGCCGCGCAAGTCGGCGCAGGCCTGACGCGCACAACCGTGCTCGACGACCCTGCCACCACAAGCACGGATGAGTATGCCGTCACCAACACCCCCATCACCGGAGCAACCCGCGTGAAGTCCGTCAGCAATATGCGCAACGTCTTCAAGATCGGCGTCAATCGCCGGTTCTGATCGGCGGGTTATACGTCAAACGCAACGTCGCGCCGGCGGGCCTTCAGGCTTTCGCCGGCGTCGACAATTAAATCCTGCCCCGGCAATCCGGGCGCATCCAGCACAAGATCAAATGCGGCCGTCACGTCGGAGAGGTCTATCGCCCGCCCCAGCGGATTGGCCGCGCGCCGCGCTTTATAGGCGGTCTCATCCAGATCGTCGCTGGTGAGCAACAGCCCCGGCCACAGACCAAACACGCGCACGCCATCCACTTGCGCCGTGCGCCAGGTGCGCGAGGCGCCCCAGAGCGCGTGCTTGCCGATCGTGTAGCTGTAATAATCAGGATTGGGCGCACCGAGCTTCTGGTCAAGCACATTCACGATGTCGAGCCGCGCGCCTTTGCGCCCCGTCGCCATCGCTTCCATAATTGCGAACGGCGCGCGCACATGCACGTTCAGGCTCGCGTCAAGATTTGTGAGACTGGCGGCGCCTGGCAAGTCATGGCCAAACCATGACGCGTTGTTGACGACGAGATAATGCTGCGCGCCAGTATCCAGCACAGCTTTGGTCATGGCGAAGACAGCGTCGAGATCGGTCAGATCGCAGGCGATCACGTCGGCCTGCGCGCCCTCCGCCCGCAAGTTTTGCGCGAGCGCCAAAGCTTCATCGCGCGAGCGGTTCACATGCAGGAAAACACGATAGCCCCTGCGCGCCAGATATGTCGCGATAGCCGCCCCAACGCGGCGCCCCGCACCAGTGACAAGCGCCGCCCCTGTCACGGTGCGGCGCCCTGAAACCGGATCATCTGCGAACAAGCGTGAGGAAGCGCACCTGTTCAGCCGGATCGCGGAAGCGGCCCGTGAATCGGGTGGTGACGGTTGAGGCGCCGTTCTTCTGCACGCCGCGTATCGACATGCACATGTGCTCGGCCTCGATCATGATCGCGACGCCAAACGGCTGCAGCGATTGCATCATCGCTTCAGCGATCTGCGCCGTCATGGTTTCCTGCGTTTGCAGGCGACGGCAATAGACCTCAACGAGGCGGGCGAGCTTGGACAGGCCGACGACGCCGCCGTTGGGATAATAGGCAATATGCGCCTTGCCCAAAAACGGCACCATGTGATGCTCGCAATGAGAGGCGAAATCGATGTCCTTCACCAGAACCAGATCGTCATAGCCCTCGACTTCCTCGAACACGGTTCCAAGGATTTCGTCAGCGTCCTGATCGTAGCCGGCAAAGAATTGCTCATAGGCTTTGACGACACGCTTGGGCGTGTCCAGAAGCCCCTCACGGCCCGGATTTTCCCCGATCCAGCGTAAAAGCGTGCGAACGGCGTCCTCTGCCTCCTCGCGGCTTGGTCTGGTCGCCGGGTTCTCGTCAGCTTTTAATTGAACCGCGCCTGAAGCGTTTGGGTTCAAGGTCTTAACCACGGCATCCATGTGGCGCCCCCTTTTCTGTTATCTCGACATTACGCGGCAATGGCAGCGTTGGACCACAAAAATTTTAGGCGGGACATTAGCTGTGGTTACGGTTTAGCGGGCAGGCGGAAGGCATTAGGCAGTAGGGGAAGAATTCCCTCATCCGTCACGCTCCGCGCGCCACCCTCTCCCGCCTGCCGGAGAAGGAAAGCCGAGACACCCTTTTCTTCCCCTACTGCCTACTGCCTACTGCCTACTGCCTACTGCCTACTGCCCGCTCTCTATTCGCTATTCGCTATTCGCATCCTATATAATGTTCGCCGTAGCGCGACAAAGAGCAGAGTCATGATCAACGACGTCTACAATACCCGTATTCTGGCGCTGGCCGCCGACATTCCGCTTTTGCATCGGCTCGGTCAGCCGCAAGCCAGCGCTACCGCCCATTCAAAGCTCTGCGGCTCGACGGTTACGATCGACCTGTCGATGGTGGATGGGCGCGTCAGCGATTTTGGCCATGACGTGAAAGCCTGCGCTTTGGGGCAGGCCTCGGCGTCAATCATGGCGCGCAATGTCGTTGGCTCCACTCCGGACGAATTGCGGCAGGTCCGCGAGGCTGTGCGCGCGATGTTGAAGGAGGGCGCCGCTCCTCCTCAAGGCAGGTGGGGGGATGTGGCGGTGCTGGAGCCCGTGCGCGATTACAAGGCGCGCCATGCTTCCACGCTGTTGCCGTTTGACGCGGTGGTGAAGGCGCTCGACGAGATCGAGGCCCGCGCAGGCGTCGCGTGAAAAGTAGCGTGAACATCGTCAGCCGCAGCGCCCGTTTTGGCGCCCATGTGCTGATACGATCCTACCAGCTTACGCTGTCGGCCTTCATGGGTCGCCAGTGCCGCTATCTGCCTTCGTGCTCGACCTATACGGACGACGCGATTCAAATTCACGGATTGTGGCTGGGCGGCTGGATGGGCTTTGCCCGCATCTGTCGCTGCCGCCCCGGCGC
>CAMCMI010000055.1 GCA_945875875.1 Rhizobium sp. Q54 | reverse complement strand
CTCGGAGAAGCTGTCGTCGATGTTGGCGACTGCGCGATAAGCGCCGTTGCTGGCCGCGATAGCATCAAGGCAAACACTATTATCATTGCCATGGCAGGACGCGTTGACGATGACGGCGCGCGTCAGGCCCAGCTTTGCCTGAAGCGCGCGAAACTTGTCGAGCCCGGAATCGGGCGGCGTATAGGAACGATCCGGCGCGAAGGGATATTTGTCGCCCGGTCCAAAGATGTGGCAATGCGCGTCGGTCGCATTATGCGGCAACTTGAACTTTGGCGTCTTTGTATCGGGATCCGGCGGCGGAATCGTGGGTGTGAAAACCTGGCTCATTTCTTCTCGGCTCCCCTCTCCTGCGCGTCTGCGATGGCGTGCGCCAGACCCGGGTTCATTCCCAAATCGGCCACCATCATCGCAGCCTCGCGCATTTCTGCGGCTCTGCGGACGCCATGCTGACGTACACGACCACCCATCGTTTCGGCAAGCTGCCGGAAATCAATCGCGGGATAACTTGCATCCAGCGAGGCGAACACCTCGTCCTCGACGCCCCATTGTTTAGCCGTAGCCGCGCAATCGACCATGATCGCCTCAAGTCCTTTGATGACGATGCTGCGACATAATTTCATCGCCGATGCGCGCCCCGGCTCACTTGTTACAGGCGTCACGTTCATGCCAAGCGCATTGAGAATGTTTGCCGCTTCCTCAGCCGCAGGCCCTCCAGCCAAAATCGGCACGCCAAGGCCCGGCCCCGGCACCGGCGCCATGACAGCGCCCTCGACATATTTGGCGTGCGACATATTTATAAGTTCGGCTGCATTTTTCTTCGTAATCGGCGAAGCAGAATTGACGTCAAAGAACATTTGACCCTGATGCAAATAGCCTGCGGCCTGCTTTGCTACGTCAAGCACCGCGTTGGCGGTTACGGCAGATATGACAATGCGAGCGTCGCGAGAAGCGTCAGCGGCGCTTTCAGCCACGCGCGCACCCATGATTCTAGCAGCCGCCAGCATCGGCGGGCCTTTGACGGGGTCAGAAAACAGCACGTCAAAAACTGCAACGGACGCCTGCCCGCGAGCCAGAAACTCGCGCGCGAATATCTTGCCAACTTCGCCAAATCCGATCAGCGCGAGAGGCGTAACCTGCGTCATGATGAACTCCCCGTGCGGCGCCGCCGCAGCTGACGCATAATGCTGAATATTAGACTGCTGACTTTATCTGCGCTTTGGAATTCATCTATAATGTTTAAGGCTGTTCTGCAAAGCCAAACCAATGGAACCGAAACATGGAAACGTGCGACGTCGCAATCATCGGCGCCGGCCACAATGGCCTCGTGTGCGCGGCCTATCTCGCCAAGGGGGGCCTCGACGTGCGCGTTTATGAGCGGCGAGGCATTGTCGGCGGGGCGGCGGTAACGGAAGAATTTGCACCGGGATTTCGAAATTCCACCGCGTCCTACACGGTGAGCCTGCTTGCCCCGCAAGTGATCGCGGATCTTGAATTGAATCGACATGGATTGCGTATCATCGAGCGCCGCATTCAAAATTTTATGCCGCTGCCGGACGGGCGCCATTTGATCGCCGCGCCGGGACGCACGCGCAACAGCGTAGCTCAATTCAGCACGAAAGATGCCGCAAATTTTGATGCGTTCAGCGCAGAGCTGGAGCGGGTGGCTGATGCGCTGCGCAACGAAATCTTGCGCGCCCCACCCAATCTTGTAGATGGCCCGCTCAGGCGCGTGGGCGCGGAAGCCCTCCGCGCATTAGGTTTTGGCGCACGTCTGCGCGCGCTTGACCACACCGACCGCATTGCACTGTTTGAGCTGTTCACAAAATCAGCGGGCGACCTTCTTGATAGCTGGTTCGAAAGCGATCCTGTGAAAGCGCTATTTGGATTTGATGCAATCGTTGGAAACTACGCGAGTCCCTACACGCCAGGCTCCGCCTATATTTTGCTGCATCATGCGTTCGGCGAGGTAAACGGGCGCAAGGGCCTATGGGGCCACGCAATCGGCGGCATGGGCGCAATTACGCAAGCAATGGCGTCAGCGGCGCGTGAGCGGGGAGTCAAAATCAGCTGCGCCTCAACAGTGAAGGAAGTGCTCGTGGACAAGGGATGCGCGACCGGCATCGTGCTTGATAACGGCAGCATCGTGCGTGCGCGCATGGTCGCATCCAACCTCAACCCTAATTTGCTGTTCACAAAACTTGTACGCGAAGACGCTCTGCCTCGTGAGTTTCTGCGCCGTATGAAGGGATGGAAAAGCGGCTCGGGCACGCTACGTATGAACTTGGCGCTTTCGCGACTTCCAGACTTTACCGCCCTGCCCGGAATCGGCGATCATCTTACGTCAGGAATTATAATAGCGCCAAGCCTAAGCTATATGGAGCGCGCCTATTTGGACGCCAAGACCCATGGGTGGAGCCGCGATCCGGTCGTCGAAATGCTTATTCCCTCCACGCTCGACGATAGCCTTGCGCCTGCTGGCCAGCATGTTGCGAGCCTGTTCTGCCAGCACGTGGCGCCAATTCTTCCCAATGGCGCCACATGGGACGATCATCGGGACGAGGTCGCCGATCTCATGATTGCGACAGTGGATAAATATGCGCCAGGTTTTGCAGCAAGCGTAATCGCGCGGCAGATCAATACGCCGCTTGATCTTGAGCGCACGTTTGGCCTCACCGGCGGTGATATCTTTCATGGCGCACTGACGATGGATCAGTTGTTTTCAGCGCGCCCCGCCATTGGATACGCAGATTACAGATCACCGATACAGGGGCTTTATATGTGTGGAGCCGGAACGCACCCGGGCGGCGGCGTAACAGGCGCGCCAGGCGCAAACGCAGCCCGTGCAATTGTAACCGACATGCGCGCGCGCCGATAATTGATAGAAATCTTAAGCGCTATTTGCGAACGCTTGCCGATTGTCGATCAGCCAAAATCATAGAGACAGCGAACACCGCGAAAAATATGACGGTCCCAACAAGAAAAAGACTTTCCAATACGGTCACGACGCTCTCCTTAAACAAGCATTTTGCACCTAACGCCTGCAAGACGGTACAAGCATTGACATGGGTCAATGTGGCTCAACAATACTCAACAATTACGCCTTCATGCGCCCGCAAGTTGACAGCGCGACCAACGGACTCGCCGGAGCGGTCCAGAAAAGTCGATAATAGGACGCTGCGTTCAGCGTCCGTTTGCGGCAACGATACTTCTTGCGCATGACTAGAAAAATTCAGCAAGACAATGAGCCGCTCCGCCCCCAATTCGCGCTCATAGACAAGAACGTCTGGTGCGCTCGTAAAAAGCTGCGCGTAATCGCCAACGCTTAAAACCAGATGTTTTCGCCTTGTCTCCATCAGCGCACGATACAGACTTAGAATAGATTGCGGATCATCGCGCAGAACTGCAACGTTGCAATGATCGTGCGAAGGTGCGAGCGGAACCCATGGCGTCACCCTGCTAAAGCCTGCGTACTGAGCTTGATCCCATTGCATCGGGGTACGCTCCGGATCACGCCCCAGACCAAGGCCGGGCTCATTCTTCTCCCACGGATCTTGAACGAACTCCGGCGCCACATCGACTCGATCAAGGCCAATTTCATCGCCATAATATAAAGTAGGCGTACCGCGCAGCGTCAATAGCAACATCGCCGCTATGCGCGCCTGCGCTTTACCGACGCGAGCGGCAACGCGCGACTGATCATGATTTCCTAGAACCCAGTTTGGCCATCCACCCTCCGGCAGAGCGATTTCATAATCATGTATCAAGGCTGCTATTTCACGCGCGTTCCATGCCGTATGAATGAGCTGAAAATTAAAAGGCAGATGTGCGCCAGACAGATCGTGTCCATAATATGTGACGAGCCGCTCGAGCGGCAGATAAATTTCTCCAATCAGAACACGGTCAGGATACAGATCTATAACCGCCCGCATTTCAGCAACCACCTCATGCACCTCGGGTTGGTCTGCAGAATATAATTGTAAAAATCGATTAATTTCAGCCTGTCGTGAATCATAGGCGGGATTGGGCGGATTGTCCCGAAATTCTCGGTCCTTGATGAGATGCCAGATTACATCGACACGAAAACCATCTACGCCGCGATCAAGCCAGAACTTTAGCACTTCATACATCGCCTCGCGCACAGCAGGATTGCGCCAGTTAAGATCGGGCTGCTCAGGCAAGAATGCGTGGTGATAATATTGTCCACTGACTGGATCGAGCGTCCACGCCGGGCCGCCAAAATTGCTCAGCCAATTGTTTGGCGGCCCACCTCCCGGGGCTGGATCGCGCCAGATATACCAGTCGCGCTTTGCGCTCGTACGAGAAGACAGGCTTTCCCGAAACCAAGCATGTGCAATCGAAGTATGATTGGGAACAAAGTCTAGAACCAGCTTGAGCCCACGTCTATGAACGTCGGCGAGTAACCGATCAAAATCTTCAAGGGAACCAAAGATTGGATCGATAACGCGATAATCGGCAACGTCATAGCCAAAATCCGCCATAGGCGACAAGAAAATCGGCGACAGCCAAACAGCATCCACACCTAGCCAGACAAGGTAATCGAGCCGGCTGCGTATGCCTTCAAGGTCGCCGATACCATCACTATTAGAATCCTGAAAAGAACGAGGATAAATCTGATAGACGACTCCGCGCTTCCACCACGCAATCTCGTAAGCGACCATGCGTTTCTCCTTGAACAGTCGAATTCGCAAATCGAGAAAGTGTTTCAATTTGGAGGCGCAAATGTGGAACCAGACTGGAGCCGTTTCGTTTTGTAAGCCTCACCAAGGCGCAAAATGACGACGCAAAATTCTCAAATCGAGGCGCAGCGACGCTATCGCATTGGCGCCGAGACAATCAACGACATGACCTCGTTCCGCGTCTGGGCGCCGTCGCGACGAACAGTTCACATCGTCGTTGGCGACGAACGTCGCCAGCTTGAACCGGAAGCAGAGGGTTATTTTAGCACAATTATGCGCGCCCCCGCCAACGCTTGCTACCGGTTCCAGCTTGATAATGACGAGAAACTCTATCCCGATCCAGCATCGCGTTATCAACCGATGGGACCTCACGGGCCATCGCAGATCGTAGATCCACGCGCCTATCAATGGCGTAATAATAAATGGCGCGGATCTTCGCTGAAAGGCCAACTTATATACGAAATGCATGTCGGTACATTTAGCGAAACTGGAACCTGGACAGGAGCGGGCGCTAAATTACCACTGCTGGCGGACGCTGGAATCACGCTGATCGAAATGATGCCTGTTAGCGATTTTCCCGGACGCTTTGGATGGGGCTATGACGGCGTAAATCTATTTGCGCCATGCAGGCTTTATGGATCGCCAGACGATCTAAGGCATTTCATAGACGACGCCCACCAACACAACATCGGCGTGATTCTCGATATTGTTTACAATCACATTGGACCGGACGGAAACTATCTGCCTCAATTCAGCGATCACTGGTTCACGAAACGATATAAAAACGAATGGGGCGATGCGCTTAATTTTGATGGCCCTCATGCACAGGCCGTCCGCAACTTCTTTATCGAAAACGCAGAGTACTGGATTGAGGAATTTCGTTTCGACGGCTTGCGCCTTGACGCTACGCAAAGCATCCATGATTCACCAAGCGAGCACATTCTCGATGAAATAGTGCGAGCGGCGCGTAAAGCTGCAGCTGATCGAGAAATAATATTAATAGCCGAAAGCGAGCCTATGGACACGCGCTTGACGCGGCCCCCGGAAGACGGCGGCTACGGGCTTGACGCAATATGGAACGACGATCTCCATCATAGCGCTCTGGTTGCGATGACAGGGAGGACCGAAGCCTATTTTGAAGATCATCAAGGAGCGCCGCAGGAATTTATCTCAGCGGTAAAATATGGCGCGCTTTATCAAGGGCAATTCTACGCCCATCAGGGCAAAACCAGAGGATGCGCCGGTCTAAACGCTGCACCCGCAGCCTTTGTAAATTACCTTGAAAATCACGATCAAATCGCGAACACGCATCTTGGTCGCCGCTTTCATCAACGCACGAGCCCGGGACGCGCGCGAGCGATGACAACGCTTTTGTTGCTGGCGCCGGGAACGCCGATGTTGTTTCAAGGTCAAGAGTTCTGGTCACGCACGCCGTTTGATTATTTCGCCGATCACGAACCTGAATTGTCGGCGCGGGTTCGCGAAGGCCGCCAATCTTTCTTGAGGCAATTTCCGAGCTTGAATGCCGAGGCGATATCCCAAGCGCTGCGAGCGCCCGGCGATCTGCGCACGTTTGCAGACTGTCGTCTTGATTGGAGCGAACGGAATCGAAATAACGAGGCGTTGTCGTTGCACCGAGATCTGCTGGCGCTACGCCGCGAAGATCCTATTTTTGCAGCCCAATGCTACGGAGCAATCGACGGCGCAGTCATAGGCCCGGAAGCGTTTCTTTTGCGCTATTTCGGGGAACGCGGAGATGATCGCCTGTTGGTTGTTAATCTTGGTCGCGACCTGACGCCGCGGAGCCTGGCAGAACCACTTGCAGCGCCGCCGCACGGGCGCAGGTGGGGCGAGATTTTCAGCAGTGAGAACCCCGCCTATGGAGGAGGCGGATCACCTATTTTCGAAAACTCCGCCCGCTGGCGCATTCAGGGCCACACCGCAATTGCGCTAGCTGCTATGCCGGCATCGCACGATGCCAGTTTAACGCTTGAAGCACAGGCGCATCGCTGACGCTCAACAAATAGCATTGTTCATGCGCACGAAACGATTGCGCAGCGCCTCGCGGTGCGGCAATGGCGTCCCCGCGTGCAAAGCTATAATTTTTCTCGTCAATCAAAGCAGAACCAGAACCGATCATCCCGGCCCAAATGACACTGATCGTGCTGGGCGAAATGCTATACGTAGAGCCAGGATCCAGCCGTATAACATTCAGAGCGATCGTATCAAGCGCGGGTTCTCCGAGTTGAATGAGTCGAACGCCGCGTGCAATCTCGGGCGCTGATTCAAGCCGCTCAATTGTGCGGGAGAATGGAAAACGACAGGGGCTTTCAATCGTGATTTCATCGACCTTCTCAAGCGCGTCAGGATGATGCTCGAAGAACATCGGCCCCAGCATATGCACCATAGGAACATCGAGAAAATCCATCCAATAAGCATCTTTCGAGCTTGCATTTAAATGGCCATGCCAGGACCAATTAGGCGTTAGCAATACGTCGCCTGGCAGCATTGGTATCCTGTTGCCTCCCACGATTGTGAAAACATCATCTTCCGCATCAAGTACAAGCCGCAAAGCGTTGGCTGTGTGACGATGTGAGCGCGCCATCTCGCCTGATCTCACCATTTGGTAAGCCGCCACAAGCGTCTTCACCGTTGGATATTTATTACCTTCAACGGGGTTCGCGAGAATGAGGTTACGCCGCTCCGCAAGCTCCGTGTTGACGAAACGCCCCGCTGCGTTGAGCGCAGCATGACCGATCGAATAAGACCAATGCGCTGGAATAAAGTCTCTGCGAGGCAGCGGCCAAAGCGAAGGCTCTGGTTTGTTCCAACCATTCTCAATGCCGCATTGACCGAGCAAATCATACAGTTCCTGCATATTGGCGGCGCCGTCGAAATCAGCTGGCGTTACGTTCATGGATCATTCCCTCACCAAAATTTTCGATCTCGCGTGGCAAGATCAGTCGCCGCAAACTTGCGAAAGAATGGCGCACGCGTCGCCCTCTGCGCCCCGCCACGCAACCATGCCGTCTGGTCGTACGAGCACAAGTGGCGCGGCATAAAGCGCCTGCGCTTCAGCATGATCAAGATCAATGATTGCAAGCGGCGCACCGCGCGCAGCAGCCGCTTGCGCAAAGTGATCGACACGCACATGAGCGTCAAACCGCAACAAAACGAAGCCTCTTCCAAACAAGTCCAGTGTGGACACGCCCGGTCGCAACCATACATGCGGCGCCCGCGAACCCGGGCTCGCATTTTGAGTGTAAACGCATGGCGCATCGTCCGGAGCGTTTGACCCGTCGCTCACAATGATCGGGGATTGAGAATAGCGATAACCAAGGTGAATATGTAGTGTAAACCACTCGCGCTTCATCATCTGCGTATATGCGTCGCCAAATACGCGGCGCGCGTCGTCGCCTTCTGGTCCGCAGGCGAATACGTTCGGGTTAAGATGCTGACGCGTTGAGATCATGCGTCTTAAGTTTTCGCTTGCCTCTGCCACGTTGCGCAAAGCAACAGGGCGGCGCTCGGCTTCATAGGAATCCATCAGGCGCGCGCCGCCCCATCCCTGCAGTTTTGCAGCAAGCTTCCAACCAAGATCGACAGCATCTTGCATGCCGGTATTCATACCGAAAGCCCCGGTCGGAGAGTTTAAATGCGCGGCGTCTCCGGTGATAAAAACGCGGCTCGCGCCGTAGGAGCGCGCAACAAGCTCGCGTCGCACCCAAGGCGAAATCGACAAAATTTCAAATTCAAAATCCTTGCCCATCGCGCGAAGGATCATCGCGCGCATCTCGTCGGCACTCAAAACTTTTCGGCTCTTATCGCCAACTGCTGAAAACCGGAAACGATCATGGCCATCAATAGCAACTATCGTACCCCACGTGCCTTCAGGACCAATCAGGATGAATCGATAGCCCTTGGGTTTGTCGTGAAGGAGCCAGAAATCCTTGCAGCGAAAGATTGCATTTGTCGTGTACGTGAGGACGGGCTCGCCCTCCATTTCAATTCCCAGCTTTTGACGCACGAAGCTGGCGCCGCCGTCAGCGCCCACAAGATAATCGCAGACGATTGTGCGTTCTCCATGCTGACTGCGCACGCGCGCAACCACGTCGCGTTCACATTCTTCAAAGTCAATCAGCTCATGACAATAGCGTAAATCAGCAAGCGGCATGCTCTCAACCCAGCGCCGCATAATCGGGTCGAACATATCTTGCGGGCAGCGTTCCCGCTTCACCGGGCTCTGCGGCGGAGGCGTTTCTGAACGAGGCGCGGGGAAAGCCTCCCGCCCGAATTCGAACCCTGTGAACGATTCAAGCCAGACATTATCCTGCGGATGTTCGCTATTATAAGGGCATGAGGTCACGTGCCGGGCAATGCCCCATCGGCGGCAAAACTCCATCGTGCGCGGACCAATAAGATCCATCTTTGGTTGCGTAATCGCACCATCGGTCTTCTCGACCACGATGCTGGAAAGCCCGCGCCATGCCAGATCCCCGGCAAGCGCAAGCCCGACAGGCCCTGCGCCCACTAAGAGAACCTGCGTGTAAAGCTCCGTCAATTCTGCCTCCGATGACCGCAAACAATTCCCGCAGCAGCGCTTCTTGCTATTATCCGAGCACGAGCGTCGTCTCCAGCTCCACGAGCTTTTGCGGCGCGGAATAGCCATCGACCTGCGTTAGGGATATACGCGCGTTTGATCCCGGAAACAGTGCGCTTATGGCCGCCCATGCATGATCGGCGTCAAGCGTGCGGGCGATATGCGCATCAATGTTCACGATGCCCGACGTGGCGCCGCCAGCCTGCGCGACGCTGTTCAGAATCGTGTCGCGGATACATACAAGCTGATCCTCGAATCGATCGCTCATATCGGTGACGCCCGAAAGAAAGGCGCATCCATCGACCGTAACAAACATCGGCGGCGCGATTTGCGGGCTATATTCACGCACCTGCTTTGCTGCGTCGGACCCTACTCGCAGCGCGACAAGATCGACGCACATCGAAGAGCTGGCGGGCAAGCGCCGCGCATCGACATAGCTGGAGCTGGCCGAGCGAAGCGCGCCTGTGAGAACCTCAAGCCGCACGTCGCTGGCGATCCGGCGCACTTGCGCGTCGCGTGCAAACAAGCGACTGCGTAAGAGATTCTTCGACGAGAACCCGGCGGCTTCTATCGCCGCGAGCGCAGCCTCAATCGCAGTACGTGCTTCTTTTTGCGCGGTTTCGGCTGTTATTCCCGCGACGGTGACGTGCAAGAATTCACGCCCCGCCAATGTCTGCCTTGATGAGTGAATCAAAAATAGCTTCCTTTATTCCTTGGTGGGCTTTGCGCCGGCGAGCGCTTTGAGGTCCTGATCGTTGGGCCGCAGCGCATTGCGTACGCGGGCCAGCACTTCCGGCGGCGCGCCAATGAGATCTGCTATGATCTTTTCAAGCTGTTCACCGCTCATATAATCTATTTCTGCGCGTTGCGCTTCAGCGTCTTTCTTGAATTCGGCGTCTCGCAGCGTTTCGTCAAAGGCCCGGCGCAAGGCTGCAACTCGGTCCAACGGTGCGCCCGGTGTCGTCGCGACCGGACGACCGACCATGACAGCCTTCGACATAAATTCAAGAACCGGCTTGTTTTCAGGCGCAACCGGCAAATTGAGGAACAAAGGGGCCTCGGCGATTTCCGGATCGGATTCGAGTCCGAACTGCACCAGCGGTCGAATGTGTTTTTCAGCCACCATGCGCGGCGACGTTGATTTATAGCTGACCCATGGATTGGCGCCGCGGCCTTCAACTTCGCCACGCTCCATAGCCAGGTTCACGTCACGACCGTCTGGATAACCGATCACGATCTTGAACTTCGTGCCAACCAAATTGTTGAGGAGCGCTGGCAATTGCGTAGAAATTGATCCTGCGCCCGTTGACCCAATAAGCGTTTCGCGCTTTTGCGCATCGGCCAGCGTTTTGGTTTGCGACGTATGCCAGATAGCCAGAACCTGATTGGCTGCGCTCATGTTTCCAATCCAGTGGAAAGAGCGCAGATCAGCCTTCAGCGTCGTATTCAGCCCAAGCGCCTGATCGATCGGGAGCCCCTGGCTCACCATAGTAAGAATCGTTCCATCTTTGGGCGCAGCCAGCGCTACGTGATTGGCTGCAATAATACCGCCGCCGCCGGGCATATTGATGGGCACCAAGGTCGGCTTGCCGGGTATGTGGCGCCCGATGTGGCGCGTGAGCAAGCGGGCGTAGGAATCATACCCGCCGCCAACGCCGGAGCGAATGACGAATCGGACCTGTTTGCCGGCATAAAACTCCGCTACTGCATCAGCGGCCGCGGGGGAGGCAACGCAAAGTACGGCCCCTAAAGTCAGAATCGCACGACCTGTAAATCCCATTTTATCCTCCCGGTTGCGCCTGTAACTGCGCTTGATCGCAGCTTACCGCGAGCGTTCGCACAAGAGCAAGCGGCATGATCGCAGAACAAACGGGGACTGCCGGAGTGCTATATTGCGAAGATACGAATCCTCAGACACACTTCTGCCAGCTTGATAAAAAAGGACGCCACAGGTGGGAAATCAGCCAGACGAGGTGCAGGAGGCTCGCGCGCAGGCGCGTGTGCTTACAGGCTCCAGAGTAATCGACGCCATAAAGCGCAGCGGCGTTTCGCATGTGCTGTCCGTGCCGGACCTGCACACGGCTAAAGGCCTGCTGACGCCGATCCGATCCGATCCCGCGCTGACCCTCATTCGCACATGCAAGGAAGATGAAACTTTCGGCATCGCCGCCGGGCTTAATTATGGAAACAAGCGCGCGCTGATCCTCATTCAATACACCGGCTTTTTATATGCGATGAACGCGATCCGTGCGATGGCGTGCGAACATAAATTGCCGATGTGCATGATGATCGGCCTGCTCGGAAAAGAGCCCGACGTCGCGCCGCAGGATTCAGCAAAATTCGGCGTGCGCATCATTGAGCCCATCCTCGACATTTTGGGGATCAAGCGCTTTCTGATTGATGACGATAGCTGCGTGGATGCAATTTCACCCGCAATAGAACACGCCTACAGCGCATCGGAGCCTGTGGCTTTTCTCATCGGGCGCAAGCCTGTTTAAGGGATATTACTCAATCATGATGAACCGCAAGATTGCGCTGGAGCGTCTTAAAACGCTCATCAATGACGAGATCGTCGTCGCAACTTATTCAACGGCCTCAGACTGGATCGAGATATTCGATCGGCCTTTGAACTTCTTTTCCTTCGGCGCCATGGGGCTGGCCTCATCGCACGGGCTGGGGCTTGCGCTGGCGCGGCCAGAGCGAAAAGTGCTTGTGCTGGATGGCGACGGCAGCTTGTTGATGAACCTTGGAACGCTCGTCACCATCAGCGCCGCAGCGCCGAAAAACTTGATCCATATGGTGTGGAAAAACGGCTCGTACGAGGCCAATGGCGGACATCCGGTCCCGCACCAGCAGGTTGATTTCGCTGCTATGGCGCGCGCCGCGGGCATCGCCAGCGTGTATCGCGCCAATGATCCTGAAAGCTTTGAAAGCGCTGTGCGGCAAGCGCTTTCGGTCGACGGGCCGACGTTCATCGAAGTTGAAATCGAGCAGGGGCCATTGGGTCCACGCTCTTACAAGGAAATGTATAAAGCGTCGCGGCGCCAGCGTTTGCGCGAGGCGCTCAACGCTTGAGCGTCCATCTCACGGCACAAGAATGCGACCGCCGTTCATCGCCACGGCTTGTCCCGTCATATAGGAGGCGTCCGCGCTAACGAGGAAGGCGGCCAGTCCCGCCATGTCTTCCGGGTAACCGATGCGGCCAAGCGGTATCGTCTTGCGTCCGCGCTCCACAAGCTCTTCCTCGCTGGTGTCGGCCAGCGGCTGCGCGGTGAATGAAACGCCTGGTATGATGGTGTTGCAGCGAATGTTGTGCCTGGCACATTCCAGCGCGACTGTCTTTGTGAATGTGAGCATGGCGCCCTTGCTGGACGCGTAGCCAATGCCTTTAGGCGCTCCGCCGATGGCGCGGCCTGACGCGATGTTGAGGATCACGCCGCGCCCGGCTTCGATCATATGGGGGCCGAAGAATTTCACGATTGAAAAAGGCGCGGTGATGTTGACCTTCATCGTCGTCTCGAACACGTCTTCATCCATATCGAGGATCGAGTAGCGCGGAAAAATGCTGGCGTTATTGATGATGCAATAAGGCGTGCCGTAGGCGGCCAGCGTGGCGGCCCCTGCGCGGTGAATTGCGCTGCGGTCCGCAAGATCGACCTCGATGAAAAGCGCCTCTCCACCAGCAGCTTTTACAAGCGCCGCCGTCTGCGAACCGCTTTCTAAATCCTTCTCCCAGACCGCGATCTTGCCGCCCATGGCTGCAAGGCGCAAAGCGAACGCGCGGCCAAAGCCCCCGCCCCCGCCGGTGACGACAACGAAATCACCCGCCTTCATGCCGTCCCGGACTATGCCGTCGCTCACAGTTTCATTGCTCATGACTGACTGCCCCGCACAGGTGAAAGGCCGCTCGCGGCGAGCCCGTTGCGGGCGAGAAATGCAATGATGGCGGCATCAAACGCTTGCGGCTTTTCAAGGCAGCACGCATGGCCTGCGTCGTCGATCACCACATGCTCCGCATTGGGAAGCATTGAGGCCGTGCGCCCTCCGGCGGGGAGCGATCCATCAAACGCGCCGTTGACGACGAGCACGGGAAGCTGAACGCTACCAAGGTTATCCGTCATGTTGCACGAGGCGCGCGCGCGGAAAATATTGGCGATGCAGGACCCCGAAAGCGCTGCGCTGTTTTCAACAAACAGGTTCAGCAGATAATCGCCGAGCGGCGTGTCTGCAAAACCCGGCGCCACATAGCCGCGCATCAAATGCATCAAATGCTCGCCCAGCGGCTTGCCTTCAAAGCCCGCCAGAATGGCGTTCACGTCACGCGGGCCGGCGCTGGAGCCGCCGACAAGGATTGCAGCCGCCACCATATCGGGCCGCGTAATGCTGGCCAGCAGCGCGATACCCGAGCCCACGCTCACGCCTGCGAAGATCGCGCACGTGACGCCCTCGTCCGCGCAAACGCCGAGCACGTCGTCCAGCATATCGGCCAGCGTGAACGAAGCTTCAGGCTTGTCGGAATGGCCGTAGCCGCGCAGATCAACCGCGATCACGCGATAGAAAGCGGAGAAGCGGGCGATTTGATAGAGCCATAATCTGCGATCAAACGGATTGGCGTGAATGAGCACCATGGGCGGCCCGTCGCCATGGACCTCATAATGGATGCGAACGCCGTTTCTCGTGCTGTAGGGCATGTTTCACCGATTCGTATTCTTACACGATAGCCCGGCAGCGCAGGCGCCAGCAACATGCGGGACGTGTGTCGCCTCAGCTTACATTCGTGAGCTAAACTTTAATCCAAAGCCGTTGTCCTAATCCTTTTGGAGTTCTGATTACGCCATCTGATCACGGGCGCCTGAAAGCCCTCTCGGGCAACACAGTGTGTGATCCACCCCCATTGAACTGGTCCATCCTGAGGTATGTCTTTTGAGACAGAGGAGGACCAAAATGCCTAGAAAGCGCCATAAGCCGGAAGAGATTGTTGCGAAGTTACGTCAGGTTGATGTGCTGGCTTCGCAAGGCCAGTCGATTG
>CAMCMI010000054.1 GCA_945875875.1 Rhizobium sp. Q54 | reverse complement strand
TTTTAGCGCCTGCGTAAACACAAACAAGAGCAGGAGGTCGCAATGGCGCAAGCGGCGGGGATGTCCCGGCAGTTCGTGAAATCGGCGATGTCAGCGCCGTTCCTTGAGCGTGCAGAAGAGCGCTCTCTGGCGGTGCGCTGGCGCGAGGCCGACGATGAGTCAGCGTTGCATCAATTGGCTCATGCCCACATGCGTCTCGTGATGGCTGTCGCCATGCGGTTCCGCCATTACGGCTTGCCTGTCGCCGATCTGGTGCAGGAAGGTCATGTCGGATTGCTGGAGGCCGCCGCACGGTTTGAGCCCGAGCGCGAGGTGCGTTTTTCTACTTACGCCACATGGTGGATTCGCGCCTCCATTCAAGATTACGTGTTGCGCAATTGGTCGATCGTGCGCGGTGGCACCAGTTCTGCGCAGAAATCGCTGTTTTTCAACCTGCGCCGGTTGCGTGCGCGTCTGGCTCAAAAGGGCGATCAGGGCGCGCATAACGCCCACCAACAGATTGCGCTGGCGCTTGGCGTCTCCATTCGCGACGTCGAGGGTATGAACGCCCGCCTCTCGGGGCCGGACGTGTCGCTGAATGCGCCGGTGAGCGACGACGACAGCAATTCAGCCGAACGCGGCGATTTTCTGATCGACGACAATCCGCTGGCCGACGAGGTCGTGGGCGGACGCATCGACGGCGAACGTCGCCTGCAATGGCTGAACGAGGCTTTGCAGACGCTGAACGAGCGTGAATTGCGGATTTTGCGTGCGCGGCAATTGCAGGACGAAACCAAGACGCTGGAAACGCTTGGGGTCGAGCTTGGGATATCCAAAGAGCGTGTGCGCCAGATCGAATCGCGCGCGCTCGACAAATTGAAGCGTAATCTGCTCACGCGCCATTCGGAGGCGGGTCTGTCCGCGACGGGTTTGCCGGCGCTGGCGTGAGGCAAGTTTGAATAAAAAGTCCGGATATAAATGAAACGACCCCCGAGGTTGGATGTCCAACTTTCGGGGGTCGTTTTATTTGTCCGGGCTTTTCAAATTAAAGCCCCGCAGCAATCAGGCTGCGGCTTCGATATTGTCGCCGTCCGCTTCTGTTTCGGCCTCAGCCTCAAGGACGGCGTCGGCGCGGGCGCCGCGCTTGGGGCCGCGCTCCAGATATTGCTCGACCAGCTTCAGGGATTCAGAATCCGTCAGTTTTTGCACGGCGGCGAGCTCGCGGGCCATACGGTCGAGGGCGGCTTCGTACAATTGGCGCTCGGAATAGGATTGCTCCGGCTGCGCCTCGGAGCGATAGAGATCGCGAACCACTTCGGCGATGGAGATCAGATCGCCCGAATTGATCTTGGCCTCGTATTCCTGGGCGCGGCGCGACCACATGGTGCGCTTGACGCGGGCGCGGCCCATCAGAGTGTCCAGCGAGCGCTTCACGACATCGGCGTCCGACAGCTTGCGGATGGCGCCGGCGAGCACCTTGGGCAGCGGCACCTTCAAGGTCATCTTGTCCTTGGCGAAGGAAATAACGAACAGCTCCAGCTTGAAGCCGGCGACCTCCTGTTCCTCGATCGCCACGATCTGGCCTACGCCATGGGCCGGATAGACGATGAATTCCTGCGCCTTGAAGCCGGTGCGATGGGCGCCGGAGACCTTCGGGGCGGCGGGCTTGGCGTCTGCTTTAACTTCAATCTTCACTTCGACCTTCGATTCAACTGGTTTTGCCGCAGGGACAGGCGCCGACACAGAGACGGCTGGCGCAGACTTGTCGGGCTTAGGTGCAGATTTGACAACGGGCTTTTCAGCAAGCGGCTTATCAATTGGCGCGCTTTTCTCGACCTTTTCCGCTGCTTTGACCGCAGGAGCCGCAGTCTTCGTGTCTGACCCGGAACTGCTGGCGACAAGTTTGGCCTCAGCAGCCGGTTTTGACACGGATGTGGTTTTAGGCGCAGTCGTGACTTTGGGCGCAGACGCCGCTTTGGCGGCAGGCGCGGCCTTGGACGGGGTTTTGGCGGGCGTTTCGGTCTTGCTGGATGATTTTGCTGTCACGGGCTTCTTGCTGTTTGAACTGGCTGCGGGCGCGGGCGTTTTAGACGTCGATCTATCGGACCCGCTTTTGGCTGTGGCCGATTGTTGGGGCTTGGGAGTTGAGATCCCGGGAGCAGAGATTCCGGGAGTGGAGACTCCAGGAGCAATTGTTTTCGATGCTGTCGCTTTGGAAGCCTTCGAAGTCGAAGCTTGTGAGGTCGTCGGCTTGGCCTCCACCGCACTGGACGCGGATTTAGACGTCAGCGTCTTGGACGGAGCGTTTTTCAACGCGCTTGCTGCTTTCTTGACCGCCTTTACCGGCGCCCCGGGAGCTGACGCAGTCGACTTCTTCGGAGCGGCCTTACTCGAAGTGGTCTTGCTCGAAGTCGTCTTGCTCGAAGTTGTCTTGCTCGAAGCCGCCTGGTTCAAAGCCGCCTTGCTTGGCGCGACCTTGCTTGATGAACCCTGCATGCTCACGGAAACCTTGCTCACAGAAGCCTTGCTGGCGGAAGCCTTGCCAGTGGAGCCCTTGCTCATGGAAGCCTTGCCCACTTGTGATGTGGCGCTCGCCGTCTTGCGGGCGATGGAAGGCGCAGGCGATTTGGCGCCAGCCGCCGCTTTGGATATAGTCTGCCGGTTGGCTCCAGCCTGCGGTTTGGCCTTTGCGCTGGACGCTTTGGCGGCGGATGCCCCGGCGCCTTTCGAGATGGCGGTCTTCTTCAGCGCTGACATACTCGGCACTCCTGTATCGCCCCGCTGTGGAGACGGAGCCAAGGCGGGGCGCAAAAGGCGCCCGGGCAGGACCAGACCGTGAGGCTCGTCCCTCAACCGCATGTGTGCCAGAATCCCTGATGGTCGAGGGGTGCACTCTCAATTCAGGCCCGCGGGAATAAAAAAACAGCTCCGAATAAACCGGAGCGACGCGGTACTGCTTCAAACTGCCGGCGTTAGCGACTGTTAATAAAGTGTATAACACGTATGAGTGCTGGAATCAAAGGTTTCACGCCAGACCTCGGCTATTAGCCAAGCCAAGGGTTAACGAGGTCTGTGCGCGCCCGCCCCGGCTGTTTCCTGCGCTGCCGTCCACGCGCGGCGCAGCCAAGGTTTTTTCGTTCAATACATGGCGTTAATACGCTCCGCCTCAGACCATGTACTGACCGCCGTTGGCCGCCAGCGTCGAGCCGGTGATGAAGCCCGCCTCGTCGCCCGCCAGAAACAGCACGCAATGCGCGATCTCTTCAGGCTCGCCGAGGCGACCCACGGGAATCAGCGGCACGATGCGCTTGGCCAGCACGTCAGGATCGATGGCGCGCACCATTTCGGTGCCGATATAGCCCGGCGCAATCGCGTTGACCGTGATGCCCTTGCTCGCGTTCTCCTGCGCCAGTGCTTTCACAAAGCCGATCTCGCCCGCTTTGGCGGCTGAATAATTTGATTGACCCGCCTGACCCTTTTGTCCGTTGATGGACGAGATGCAAATGATGCGTCCGAAATTGCGGTTACGCATGCCCTCAATCACCGGACGGCACATGTTGAACAGCGAGTTCAGATTGGTGTCGATGACCGCGCGCCATTGCTCGGGGCTCATCTTGTGGAAGAACCCGTCACGGGTGATGCCGGCGTTGTTCACCAGCACGTCCACGGGGCCCAGCTCCGCCTCCACCTGCGCCAGACCGGCTGCGCAAGCCTCATAGTTCGACACGTCCCATTTATAAACGGGAATGCCGGTTTCCTCTTTGAAGCGCGCGGCGGCCTCCTCATTGCCCGCGTAATTGGCGGCGACTGTGTAGCCAGCCGCTTTCAGCGCCTTCGAAATAGCGCCGCCAATGCCTCGCGTGCCGCCCGTCACCACAGCTATTCTCGCCATACCAGCCTCCCAACCAGCGAATGCGCTCTGTTATTGCTTTACCGCTCGACGCAGCACTATCGCTCGACGCACATGGCTATGCCCATGCCGCCGCCGATGCATAATGTTGCGAGGCCCTTTTTGGCGCCGCGACGCTGCATCTCATAAAGCAAAGTGGTGAACACGCGGGCGCCCGAGGCGCCGATGGGGTGGCCGATGGCGATGGCGCCGCCGTTGACGTTCACGATTTCAGGGTTCCAGCCCATGTCCTTGTTGACGGCCAGAGCCTGCGCGGCGAATGCCTCGTTGGCTTCCACCAGATCAAGATCGCCCACTTTCCAGCCCGCTTTTTCCAGCGCTTTGCGCGAAGAGGGGATCGGGCCGGTGCCCATCACTGCGGGATCGACGCCTGCGGTCGCCCATGAAGCGATGCGCGCCAGCGGAGTCAGGCCGCGCTTGCTGGCCTCAGCTGCGGTCATCAGCACCACTGCGGCGGCGCCGTCGTTGATGCCCGACGCGTTGGCGGCGGTGACGGAGCCTTCCTTGTTAAAAGCGGGCTTGAGTTTCTGCATGCTCTCAAGGGTCGCGCCCAAACGGATATATTCGTCCTGATCGACCACGATGTCGCCCTTGCGGGTCTGGACGACGAAGGGGACGATCTCGTCCCTGAAGCGACCGGCGACTTGCGCGGCTTCCGCCTTGTTCTGCGAGGCGAGGGCGAAACGGTCCTGTTCGTCGCGGCTGATCTGCCAGCGGGCGGCGACGTTCTCGGCGGTCACACCCATGTGATAACCGTTAAAGGCGTCCATCAATCCGTCGCGGATCATGCTGTCGACGAATTTCATGTCGCCCATTTTCACGCCCGAGCGGAGATAGGCGCAATGCTGGGATTGCGACATCGATTCCTGACCGCCCGCCACGATGACGCTGGCGTCGCCATTGGCGATCTGCTGCATGCCAAGCGCTACTGCGCGCAGGCCGGAGCCGCACAATTGGTTGAGGTTCCAGGCGGTCTTTTCCTGTGGCACGCCCGCCTTCATGGCGGCCTGCCGGGCAGGATTCTGGCCTTGTCCTGCCGCCAAAATCTGCCCCAGGATCACCTCGTCCACCTCGGCTGGATCGACGTTGGCGCGCTCCAGAGCGCTTTTCACCGCAGCCGCGCCAAGATCATGGGCGGGCGTGTTGGCAAAAGCTCCGTTGAACGAGCCGACCGCTGTGCGCGCTGCGCTGACGACGACGATTTCGCTGGCCATGCTTGTCTCTCCCAAATCGCCGGGGGCTTCCAAACCGGCAACATAATTATGAGTTGAGCATCGGCGCCTGTGTCGGGTCAAGCGTTTGCGACCACCTGCCAGATGGGCAATTGGTCTTGGTATGCCGGTTTCTATTGCGCAGCTTGCTCCGCATTGCACAAAATTGTTTCACGCAAGTCAAAAAAGAGCATATCGTTCAGGCTCCGCGGGGGCGTGAGGGGTGGGGCTGTGCCGAAATGACGACTGAAAAGAAACCGATCACAATTAAAAAATATGCGAACCGGCGACTCTATAACACCGGCTCAAGCTCATACGTGACGCTCGAGGACCTTGGCAAAATGGTGAAGGATGGCGACGATTTCGTCGTTATCGACGCAAAAACCAGCGAGGACATCACGCGTTCGGTGCTGGCTCAAATCATTTTTGAGCAGGAGGCCAAGGAAGGCCAGAGCATGTTGCCGATCGCGTTCCTGCGGCAGCTCATTCGCTTTTATGGCGACAGCATGCAGATGGTGGTTCCAAGCTTTCTGGAAATGTCGCTCTCGCGCTTTACCGAAGACCAGCAAAAGATGCGCGAGCAAATTCAAACCACGTTCACCGCCGGCGGCTTGCCCGGCAATCAGATGTTTGAGGCGCTCGAAGAACAAACGCGCAAGAACATGCAAATGTTCTCGCAGGCGATCAGCGTGTTCACGCCCTACATACCGGCTGCGTCTGTCGCTGAGGATGTCGCGGTTTCGGAGAAATCGGCAAGCGCCCAGGGCGGCGATCTCGACGAACTCAAAAAGCAGATCGCCGACATGCAGCGCAAGCTCGAAGGGCTTGCGCGCGGCTCCTGACTATTGGCGACCAACTTCCAGATCATGACGCAAATCGACTTGCATTATGTCCACAGGCAAAACGTCTTTCGGCATTATATCTACAGGCATGCCGTAATGCGCGCCTTGCAGATAATCCACGCCCCATTGCGCCAGCAGCGCCGCGCAGGGGGCGTTCTCCACCCATTCGGCGACGGTGCGCGCGCCAATGCGTTTGGCCAGTTCGTGCAACGTGCGCACGAAAAACTGGTCTTCTTCTGAATCGACAAGGTTGCGCACGAAGGCGCCGTCGATCTTCACGATGTCGATTTCAAGCGCGCGCAGATTGCGAAACGACGTATGCCCGGCGCCAAAATCATCCATCGCGATCCTGCATCCCAACGCGCGCAAACGATTGAGCGCGCGCGCGCTGGCGCCAAGGTCAATTATGGCCACCGTTTCCGTGATCTCAAGAACAAGCTGGCGCGCAAGGGTTTCTCGTCCCATTAAGGCCGCCTCAACGCGGTCCGGCCATGCGGGATCGCGCAAGCTTGCGCCCGAGACGTTGACGGACAGCGTTGTGCGGGCGTCGTTATGTGATGCGCTGTTTGCGCTCAAATACGCCAGCGCCAGTTCAAGCACGCGCTGGTCCAGATCAGCGACGAGGCCAGATTCCTCAGCCGCGCCTAAAATATCTCCCGGCCCGGTAATTGTCCCTGCGCTGGTGCGTATGCGCACCAAAGCCTCATACAGTGCGGGCGCGCCGGTTTGCGCATCGACGATGGGTTGCAGCGCAATAAAGACGCGGTCCTCGTCGAGCGCGGCGACGATCTCTTCGCAAACGGCGCGATGCTTGTCGTCGCTGCACGTCGCGCTTTCCGCACGCACGACAAGGGGCGTTGAAGGGCTGCATGTTGCAAGCGCCTGCTCTGCGCGACGCATCAGGGTGCGGGCGCCTGCGCAATCGTGTCCGCCAATGGCGCCGCCGCCGCTCAACATGCCCGCGGCGGCGAACGCCTTTGCAAAGCGTTGAAACGCTTGCGCACCTTGTTGCGCGTCGCAATGGCGCAGCAACAAGGCCAGTGCGCCGTCGTCGCGCACGGCGATCACGTCGCCTGCACGCATGACTTTTTGCAGGTCTGCAATATGCTTTTCGGACGCGCTTAAAAGCAGCAGCGCGAAATTTTCCCGCCCGCCCGCAGCGCAGGCGCGCGCAAGCGTCTCCATGAAACGCGCCTGATCGAGAACGCGGGCGCCGGGGCCAGAACTTTGGCTTTGGGCTGCGCTCACGCGAACAAGCCCATGAGCGCGGGCAGGTCTGCCGTCTGCGCCTGCGAACCACCGACCGCTGTCGTCGACGATAAATGATTGCGCTCCGTCGCCAGCGCGCACCCGGTAACGCAGGCTGTAGGCGCCGTGTGAGTTTGATTCTTGTGCTTGCGCGATGGCGCTCGCCCGCGATCCCTCAATAGGCAAGCAGGCGCTCTCCCATTGTGCGCCGGTCGCAAAGCGGCTTTCGGGCTCCAGTCCCAACACATCGGCGAAATTGGCGCCCCAGATCAGATCATCGCCCGCAAGGCTCCATTCGTAGGCGATCTCGCCCAGCGACGTGAGTATGCGGCGCGTGTCGCTCCGATCGCGCTGGAATCCATCATTGGCCAAAGGGAAGTCCAAGCGCGTCTCCATAAAGGAGGCGCATTATCCCCCGCGCACATTAACGGCAAGTGAAGCTCAAGGCGTACTTGTAAGCAGGCGCGCTTCAGGAAGAGCGTGGCTTTCAGGACGTGCGCGGCGTCGGGCGCCAATCCGGGGCGGCCAGTTCAAAGCCCGAAAACTCAAATCCGGGCGAGACCGTGCAGCCCACCAGCGTCCATTCGCCAAGGCTTGTGGCGGTTTGCCACCAACCGGCTGGCACGACGATTTGCGGGCGCTGGCCTGCGCGCAGAAGCGGCCCAAGATGGCTCGCCGATGCATCATGGCCGTTTTCGGACATGGTGAGCACAAGCGGGGCGCCCGCGTAATAATGCCAGACTTCATTGGCGTCGCAGCGATGCCAGGCCGACACGTCGCCCACGCCTAAAAGGAAATAGATCAGCGTGGAAAGCGAACGGCCATTGGCGTCTGTTTTGGGATCGCGAAACGTCTCGCGATAGAAGCCGCCCTCGGGATGCGGCTTCAGATTCAATATGCGCACGATGTCGTCGGCTGATTGCGTTGCTTGCGGATAGGGGGCGGTCATTATTTTTCAGCCTTGTTTCTGGTGTTCAAGCCTCGACGTCTCGCGCTCAGGCCTTGTGCGCTCAAGCCTTGTACGCTCATGCCATGTACGCTCATGCCCTGTTTTTGCGTTCGCGCAATTGGGCGAACACGTCAGCGGGCGCAGCGTTTTCCATGCCGAGCGTTCGGCGCAGATCGGGGTCTTCCGTGCGCAGGAACGGATTGGTCGCCAGCTCCAACGCCAGATTGGTCGGCAGCGTGCTCATGCCCGCCGCGCGCAAGCGGTCGATCTCCTGCATGCGGGCTTTGAGCGCCTCGTTGGCCGGATCAACCGTCAGCGCGAACCGCCCGTTCGACTGGGTGTATTCGTGCCCGCAATAAATCTGCGTCTCGGGCGCCAGGTCCGCCAGCTTCATCACTGATTGATAAAGCACTTGCGCGGGCGCCTCGAACGCGCGCCCGCAGCCCAGCGCAAACAAAGTATCGCCCGCAAACAGCAAAGCCTCGTTCTGCGCATGATAAACGATGTGGCCGGAGGTGTGGCCGGGCGTCTCTATAACGGCAAGCCTGATCGAGCCGACGGCGACCATATCGCCCTCGCGCACATAATGATCGACGCCGGGAATGCGGCTCTTGTCGGCCAGCGGCGCGCTCACGCGCACGTCTGGATATTGCGCGCGCAATTGCGCCACGCCGCCGATATGGTCGTTGTGATGGTGGGTGAGCAGAATATGGGTGAGCGTCCAGCCCTTCTGCGCCAGCGCCGACAGAATGGGGGCGGCTTCCGGCGCGTCGATAGCGGCTGTCGCGCCGGTCGCGCGGTCGTGCAGGAGCACGCCGAAATTATCCTGGAGACAAGTGAATTGATGAACCTCGAATTGATGATTATCCGCAACCATGCGCCGCTCCTGCATTGGCGGGGAACGCTATAGAACGGCGCCTGAGGGGTCAAACGTGGGCGCGAATCTCTTTTGCGCGCGCGCTTTGGTCGGGTTAAAGTAACGCATGGCCGTTGACGTGATTGACCTGCGAACTTTTTATGGCTCGCCGCTCGGGCAGGTGACGGAGCGGTTGCTTCAGCGCTCCGTATGCCAATTGTGGACCTCGTGTGCGGGGTATTCTGTTCTGGGGATTGGCTACGCCATTCCCTATCTGGAGCCATTGCGCGCCAATGCTGTACGCACGCTTGCCTTTATGCCCGCCGAACAGGGCGTGGTGAACTGGCCGACCAATGCCCCTTCCGCCTCGGCGTTGGTGGATCTTGGCGCTCTGCCGCTGCCCGATTCCTGCATCGACCGTGTGCTTGTGGTTCATGCTTTGGAGAACAACGATCATCCCTATGACATGCTGGCCGAGATCTGGCGCATCCTGACGCCGGGTGGGCGCATGATTTTGGTCACGCCCAATCGCTCGGGCGTCTGGGCGCGATTTGACACAACGCCCTTTGGTCAGGGCCAGCCCTATTCGCGCAGCCAGTTGCGGAGCTTGATGCGGCAGGCTTTGTTCTCGCCCATTCACTGGGGGGAAGCGCTTTATGCGCCGCCCTTCGAGCGCCGGGTGCTGCTTCGCTCGGCTCCTGCGCTTGAATCGCTGGGGCGTAAGTTATCGCTGCCGGGCGCCGGCGTTCATATCGTTGAGGCGACCAAACAGCTCTATCAGCCCATCGCTCTGCGCCGTTCCGTGCGCACGATGGCGCAATGGCGTCCTGTGCTGACCTCGCCGGGGCGGGCGCTGGTCTCGCCCGGACGCGCGCTCAGGGAGCCTTGAGGGCTTGCGGGACCGGCAGCCCGAGGCTGCTGGCCAGAAAAACTGCGCCGTGCGCCAGACCCTCGCCGTCAATGGTGTGGCCGACGCCGGGGGAGGCTTTGTATTGGCAGACGCCGCCTGCCGCAGCGATCGCGTCGGCGCTGGCGTATAGCGCATCGACGGGGATGACATTGTCGTCGGTTCCATGAACAAGGAGCAACGCGGGCAGAGCCTCGGGCGCCCGCCCACCAATAGCTTGCGCCAAATGTTGTGGGCCAACGAGGGCGCCCGAATAGGACAGAATGGCGGCTGGCGCGCGTTTGCGGCGCAGCCCCACATGCAGCGCCATCATCGCCCCCTGGCTGAAGCCCACAAGCGCAAGGTCGGCTTCGGTCAGCCCCCGCGCCTGCAATTCTGAATCAATAAAGGCGTCGATCACGGGTGCTGCGGCGCAGGCGCCGGTCCACAGTTCGTGGGGATCGCGCTGCGAAAGGGCGAACCATTGCCGACCAAAGGGATTTTGGCCGCAGGCCTCATGCCCGTCAGGCGCTGCGAAAGCCGTATCGGGCAAAAAATCCGCCCATTCGTGGCCAAGCCCGATCAGATCGTTTCCGTCCGCGCCATAGCCATGCAAAATCACCACAAGCTTGCGGACGGCGCCCGAGCGGGGCTCGATACGGGGGCCGTTGATGGGCGATGGCGTCACTTGAAGTCTCCTTACGACTATTCTGGCGATGATCGGGCGCTTCAGGATGATGGGCCATGCAGACGCGGCTGCGTCAAGTGGCGCAATATTCCAGGCGCGCGGGCCCAGTCTCCTGTCGATAACTTGCGTTGACCGCCTTATGTTGTGGGGTATGACGCACGAGCAAACGCCATCCTCAGCGCAAGCCAATCAGGCGGATCAGGCTGGCCATGTCCAGCCAGTGCTGCGCTTTGCGCCCTCTCCCAACGGCTTTCTTCATTTGGGTCACGCCTATAGCGCGCTGTTTAACGACCGCCTTGCGCGAGAGCTGGGCGGTCGCCTGATTGTGCGCATCGAGGACATCGACCTTCAGCGCTCAAGGCCAGAGTTCGAAGCCGCGATCTTTGAGGATCTCGCATGGCTGGGCCTTGAATGGGAGATTCCGGTGCGCCGCCAGTCGCAGCATTTCGCCGATTACGAGCTTGCGCGCGAAAAGCTGGAGGCGGCGGGATTGCTTTATCCCTGCTTTTGCACGCGCGGCGATATCGCAAGCGCCGTCGCCAGCCTGCACGACTGGCCGCTGGATCCTGACGGCGCGCCGCTCTATCCGGGAACCTGCAAGCATTTGTCGGTGGAAGAGCGTGCGCGCCGGGTCGATTCAGGCCTGCACGCAGCGCTACGGCTTGATATGGGAGCAGCTCTGGCGCGCGCGGCCGGGCGCATCGGCTGGAGCGAATATGGCGAAGGTCCAGAGCCGCGCGACGTCACCGCCGAGCCTGCTTTGTGGGGCGACGTGGTTCTTGCCCGCAAGGACGTGCCGACGAGCTACCATTTGTCCGTGGTCGTCGACGATGCAGGCCAGGGCGTGACCGATGTGGCGCGCGGCATGGATCTGTTCAAGGCGACTTCGCTGCACCGGCTGCTGCAGGATTTGCTCGATCTGCCGGCTCCCAATTATCGCCACCATGAGGTTATCGCCGACGATGAGGGGCGCAAACTCGCCAAAAGCCAGCGCTCTCCGGCCTTGCGCGATTTGCGCGCTCAGGGGATCAGCGCTTCGGACGTGCGAAAGCGGCTGGGCTTCTGATCGTCAGCTCTGGATTTTATCTGGCCGCAAACCTCTGGGCGTTGGGGGCGCGCGCGATCAATTCGTCGATGCGTTCGCGCTCGCGGCGGAATTCAGCGACCTGCCGTCCTGTCAGCTCACGGGTGCGGGCGAGACGGATGCGCAGCGGATCGACGAAATTGCCGTTGACGATCACTTCGTAATGCAAATGCGGGCCGGTCGAAAGGCCGGTCGAGCCCAGGAAGCCTACCACCTGGCCCTGCCGGACGCGCACGCCCTCGGTGATGCCGCGCGCAAAGCCCGACAAATGATTGTAGGTGGTGACGTAGCCATTGGCATGCTGGATCTCGACGCGATTGCCATAGCCAGATTCGCGCGCCGCCTTGATGACCGTCCCGTTGCCGGCCGCCACGATCGGCGTGCCCGTGGGGGCCGACCAGTCAACGCCGGTGTGCATGCGCGAATAACGCAGGATCGGATGGCGACGCATGCCAAAGCCCGAACGCTGCACGCCGATGTTGATGGGCTTGCGGATCAGGAATTTCCGCGTCGAGCGCCCGGCCTGATCGTAGAAGTCAACGAGGCCGTCTTCAGGCGTGAGGTAGCGGTAATAGCGGAACGCTTCTCCGCGCGCCGTGATCGAGGCGTAGAGCAGATCATAGCGGCCCTCGGTCTCATCGCTCTCTTCATAGAACGCCTCGAACGCGTCGCCGCCGGTCACGGGTCGTTGGAAGTCCACGTCGTTGGCGAAAATACGCACCAGATCGTCGATGACGCTGCGCGGCATTTCCTGTTTCAGCGCCGTCTCGTAGAAACTATTGTAGAGCCGCAGCGCACCGGGCTCTTCCTCGTCCTCGTCGTCTTCCGTTGGGGCAGGCTTGCGCTGGGCGGGCTTTTGCCCGTCGGTCACGGCCACCTGTACATATTCGCCGCTGTCGGCGAGTGCGACAATGGCTTCGATCATGTCGTCGCTGTACACGGACAGGCGGGCAATCTGCAATTTTTGCGCGCCGGTTTCAGGTTCCGTGAAAAGAATCTTGAGCCGCTGGCCTTCGCTCAGGCCTCGTCGCAGCGCGAGAGCACTGGTGATGCGCCGGATCTGGTCGCGACTGGCGCCCGCTTCCTTGAGAATGTCTTCGAGAGTTTCGTTGCGACGTACAATTGCGAGACTTTCCTCAGAATCCCGGCGGGTCTGCGAATCGGCCTTTGGGGCGATCGTCACGTTCTCGGGCACCATCCGCACCTGAATGGAGGAGAATGCCGTGGAGAAACGAGATTCGGCGCCATTGGCGTAGGCGAGGCCCGCGGCGTCTGAAATGCCCGCGCGGCTGGTGCGCATCAGCAACAATTGCGGCGGCAGGGGCAGGGGCGCTCGGGAAGCGCCGCGCAGAGCAGAGCGAACATGTTCGCGCACCTGCGCCTCTATTTCTTCCGGACTAAGGCTGAAGCCCTCGTTGAGCGCGGGCTCCAGCGTCAAAGGCTCCAGCGCCAGATCGCTGGTGGTGAAGCTGACGTCGGCGTCCTCGCGCGACAGGTCGATTTCCGGCGGCGCCTCGGTTTGGGCAGGACCGCCAGCCATCAGCTTCATCGGATTGAAACTCGGCACGTCGCTGGCAAATCCGGTCTGACTCATCGTCAGATTGGTCGCCACTTTGGTGAATTGCCGATTACGGACGATTTCCCGATCGCCCGCCCGCACCGTGGTCGCGGTTCGAAACGTTTGGCGCGCGGCCACGATATCCACCGCCTTCACAAGCCGGTCGCCCTTGCGCGCGGGCGCCGCCTCACGCGCGCTGGAGCGCTCAACGACGGCGATTTCGGGATTTTCAGGATTCATCGAGCGGGGATCGAGCGCCGCATAGACAGCGGCGCCGATGAGCCCGGCGCCGGCAAGGCCGGTCAGGACAGTGCCTGAAAGCCAACGCAGGGAGACCCGGCGGCGGTCGAGGTCGGTGTGCTCGGCTCCGTCTATCTCAAGAGCGGGCTCAACGCCCAGCTCCACACGCAGCCCGCCGCGTTCGATGCTGCGCTCAAGCGCGCGACCGTGTCCGTCCGGCACAGGTTGATAAGGGGCCGATCCCGCCAAACGCTCTCCCCGTCCCTAAAGAAAATGGCTCATTACAATGCCCAGGAATTCGACTGTGGCGATCCCTTAAGGCTGCGTCAATAAACGAGGCACGCAACCGAAACCAAGCAACCGAAACCAAGCAACCGAAACCAAGCAAACGAAACGACGCACCCCTCGCGCTCTCTATACCATGAACTTTGCAAAATGGCCGGAATAGGGCCGGAGCCTTGGAGTTGCCGCGAAAAGTGCGAGCGGGCTCAAAAGGGTGCTCCAAAGGTCCGGAAACCGACCCCGCAATCCGATTTCCAGATGGGAGCGAAAAAAGTTTGAAGGTTTTGCAACGTCGCTGTTGACAGATCGAACGGCCTACCCCTATATGCACAAACCGACGGCGACGCCGCTATCTGCGGCGCTTGAAACTTGGTCTTCTCGAGATTCTCGGGGCGAAAACAACCTGAAAGATCGACCAAGGTCGTTCAGGACTAAGACGGTTCGCCGTTTTCTTCTGTGTTGTGAGCCTCGTCGTCCAAAGAATGCGCTGTTTGACATTTAAATCGGAAGAAAGAGAGACGTGGACGGCGGATGTCCTTGCGGACATATCCTTTTCGGGGGATTGTCGGACGAGACATCTGACGGTCACGTTTATTCAAGTACACCACACATTTTCATCGTGAGATGAGGATGAG
>CAMCMI010000053.1 GCA_945875875.1 Rhizobium sp. Q54 | reverse complement strand
GGCTCGAAACGCGATGGCATCAGCAGAAAGTCGCTCGCCGCAAACATTGCGCGCGCTTCGTCTGCGTCAAATCCGATCCGCGCTCCAACAGCGCCGGGATGGCGTTCCGCCAGATCGCGAATGCCCTGTTCAAGCCTTGGTTCGCCGCGTCCGGTGACAACCAATTGTCCGCCATGCGTGACGATTGTTTCCGCAGCTTCAATCGCCAGATCAACGCCTTTCTGGTGAACAAGGCGAGAGATGATTGCAAACAAAGGGCCGCGCGAAAGCCCAAGTCCAAACATGCGCCGCACATGCTTTGCATGCCGCCCCTTCCATTCGGCTGGCGCAAAGCGCCGCGAGCGCATGCCTGGCGACAACAGATCCCATGTATCGTCGATGCCATTCAAGATACCGCTTAAACGTCCCTGTTGCGTGCGCTCCTGCAGCAAGCCGTGCAAGCCGCACCCAAACTCAGGCGTGGCGATTTCTTCCGCATACGTCGCGCTCACGGTCGTCAAATGCGATGCGTAAAAAAGCCCGGCTTTCAGAAACGAAAGCTTCCCGAAAAGCTCGACGCCATGCATGTCGAACGCCTCTTGGGGAATATCCAGCGCTTCAAGGCGGCGCGGGTCAAAGCAGCCCTGATAAGCAAGATTTTGGATCGTGAGAAGCGATGGCGTCTCAAGTCCGCGCCATGCAAGATAGCCACTCGCCAGAGCGCTTGGCCAATCGTTAAGGTGCAAAGTATCTGGCGTCCAGCTCGGGTCGGCGATACCTGCTGCAAAGTCTGCCGCCGCAAGACTCAGGCGCGCAAATCTGATGTCGTTGTCGGGCCAGTCGCCGTTTAGCTCATCGCCATAGGGTGAGCCGGGCCGGTCGTATAATTGCGGACAAAGCACGACATAGACAATCAGTCCATCGTCCGCCTTGATGCGACCTATTGCGCATTCAGGAATCTCGCCCGCGGCCGGCAAGCTCGCAACATGCTCAATGACCAGATGCTTCTCAAGCACCTGCCTGTAGCCGGGCATAAGAACGCGCGCATCGCAATGCGTCCCCAATGCGCGGGGCAGGGCCGCCGACACCTCGCCAAGACCGCCCGCCTGAACGTAATCCGACATCTCTGACGTTACGAAGAGCACCTTGCGGACAGGGGCAGCGCGCGCCGCCGCACGCGGATTTGGAGCGTTGAACAGGGAGCGTGAATCGGTGGACATTGAAATACTCAAGCTGCAATAACGCCCGACGGGTTAACGTCAGGTCAGCCTCTTGTAAGGCGCCCGGAGTTAAGGTCCGGTTATCCATAAAAATAATTCGCATCAATCGAAAAGGGTCTGCCTACATCCTCCACACACGATATTTATTTGGAACAAAACCCAAATGCGCCGGACAAAAAAGAGCTTTTGTAAATGTCGTCTGTACGTCGCTTCAGAGAGGATGGCGCTCCCGCAGCTGCCGGACCCCGCAGAGCCTGCGTCAAAATTTTTGCGTCCGGAAGCTGCAGCTTTGCCGAAACGTTAACTGACGTTCGGTAGCCTTCTCTGGATTTTGTTATTTGTTTAGGAGTTATGAATGAGCAATCGCCTTGGCGCCATTTCACGCGCCGACGTTAGTGTAGAAGAAAATACGCCTGTGCTGCATGGCGTTCCAGCCCGCAAGGCTGCGCCTGGTCCACAAGCGCTACGGGCTGAAATTCTCAACAAGCTCACCTATTCCGTCGGAAAAGATCCGGCGAGCGCGCGTGATCATGATTGGTTGACGGCAGCTATTTTGGTGCTGCGCGACGGCGTTGTCGATGGCTGGATGCAATCAATTCGCGAAGCCAAGCGCAGCGGTCGCAAGCGTGTTTATTATCTCTCGCTCGAGTTTCTGATCGGCCGCCTGTTCAAGGATGCGCTTGGAAATTCCGGCATGACCGAGCCGATGCGCGAAGCGTTGCGCGGCCTTGGCGTCGATCTTGACGCGATCTCTTCGCTGGAGCCCGACGCAGCGCTTGGCAACGGCGGGCTTGGCCGTTTGGCTGCGTGCTTCATGGAGAGCATGGCGACCGTGGGCGTATCCGGTCTGGGCTATGGCATCCGTTACGATCATGGTTTGTTCTGCCAAAAGATTATCGATGGCCAGCAGGTGGAAGTGCCTGAGCAATGGTTGTCGTTCCGCAATCCGTGGGAATTTCAGCGCCTCGAAATCGTACACGACATCGGCTTTGGCGG
Source organism: Rhizobium sp. Q54 (assembly GCA_945875875.1). Taxonomy (GTDB): domain Bacteria; phylum Pseudomonadota; class Alphaproteobacteria; order Rhizobiales; family Beijerinckiaceae; genus Terripilifer. The sequence continues at coordinate 12,235 of CAMCMI010000053.1, read as the reverse complement.
CGAAGTTGCAATGGCCAATGGATGGGACGGCGCTGCGCGTCACGAATGGCGCCCGGCGGAGACTGTGCTTGCGGTGGCCTACGATACGCCCGTCGTCGGCTGGCAGGGAAAAATGATAAACACGCTGCGGCTGTGGAGCGCGCGTGCCGTCGATCCGATCCGGCTTGAGGCGTTCAACTCCGGCGATCACGTCGGCGCAATGCTTGATCGTACGCGCGCAGAGAGCATATCACGCGTGCTCTATCCTTCAGATTCCACGCCTGCGGGTCAAGAACTGCGCCTGCGGCAGGAGTATTTCTTCACCTCCGCATCGTTGCAGGATCTCATCCGTCGTCACATGCAGCGCTTTGGCGAAATTCGTTCGCTCGCGGACAAGGCCTCGATTCAGCTCAACGATACGCATCCTTCAATCGCCATCGCCGAATTGATGCGCCTTCTCGTCGATGTGCATTCTGTTGATTGGGATGAGGCGTGGCGCATCACGTCATCGGCTTGCTGTTACACCAACCATACGCTTTTGCCGGAAGCGCTTGAGAGCTGGCCTGTCGAGCTGATGCAACGTTTGCTGCCTCGCCACATGCAAATTATTTACGCCATCAACGCGCGCCTGCTCGATCTGGCGCGCGCCGCCGCTGCGAGCCCGGAGCGAATTGCACGTCTATCTTTGATCGACGAAAACAATGGTCGTCGGGTGCGCATGGGCAATCTTGCTTTTGCTGGCTCGCGCAAGATCAATGGCGTGTCTGCGTTGCATACCGATCTTATGAAGAAGACCGTGTTCAAAGACTTCAACGAATTGCTTCCCGGTCGCATCACAAACATGACCAACGGCGTCACGCCGCGTCGTTGGTTTAGCCATGCCAACCCCGGCCTTGCAGGACTTGTGCGTGAGGCGGTAGGCGACGGCGTGCTGGACGATCTCGAATTGATCTCGGGCTTTGAGCGCTTTTGCGAAGACTCCTCAATGCGCAGTCGCTTTGCCGCCGTAAAGCATGCAAACAAGATTGCGCTTGCTGATCACGTGTTTGAACAATTGGGCGTGCGGCTTGATCCCTCTGCGATGTTTGACGTCCACGTGAAGCGCATTCACGAATACAAGCGTCAATTGCTCAACATCCTTGAGACGATTGCTCTTTATCATGCGATCAAGGCTAACCCGAATGGCAACTGGGCGCCGCGTGTGAAAATCTTCGCAGGCAAAGCGGCCGCAAGCTATGTGATGGCCAAGAACGTCATTCGCCTCATCAACGATGTCGCAAGCGTCATCAATGCCGATCCGGACGTTCGCAACGTGTTGAAGATTGTGTTCTTGCCCAATTTCAATGTCAGCCTTGCTGAATTGCTTGTGCCGGCGGCTGATCTTTCCGAACAGATTTCAACAGCCGGAATGGAAGCGTCGGGCACCGGCAATATGAAATTTGGCCTGAACGGAGCTATTACAATTGGGACGCTGGATGGCGCCAATGTTGAAATGCTGGAGCGTGTTGGTGGTGACAACATCATGATCTTCGGCATGAACGCTGCCGAGGTCGAGGCGCGTCGCGAGGCTGGATATGATCCGCGTGAGGCCATCGAGAGTGATCCCGCGCTTGCCGATGCGCTCGCCTCTATCGCCGCCGGATTGTTCTCTTCGGGTGATCCTTCGCGTTATCATCATCTTGTCGATACGCTTTATAATAGCGACTCCTTTATGGTGGCTACTGACTTCTCGTCCTATGCCATTGCGCAGCGCAAGATCGATGCTCTGTGGGGCGACCGTGACGAATGGGTGCGGAAGGCGATGATCAACACTGCAAATATGGGTTGGTTCTCATCTGATCGCACCATCCGCGAATATGCTGATGAGATCTGGAACGCACCTCACTGGCGCGCCTGCTAAGGCTCGTTTGTGCGCACGTTTATAGGTGCTGGGCTTGATCGCGCGCCGTCTTCTCCAGGGTTAACCCTGGAAGAGGGCGGTGCGCGGTTCGTCGTCTTCTCGCGTAACGCCAGTGCAATTGACGTTTGTTTATTCGATCAAACAAGCGATTGTGAGTTTGCTCGCTGGCGTCTTGGCGGGCGCCATGGAGATTTGTTTCATGGTTTCATCCCTGATGTAGCGCCTGGCGCGCGCTATGGATTACGTGCGCACGGTCCGTTGAATCATGCTGCGGGACAAGCGTTTGACGTCTCAAAGCTGTTGATTGATCCCTATGCGACCCTACTTGATCGGGCGTGCGTTTATGACGCTGCTTTATCGCGTCATGGAATCGACACAGCGGCCTTCGTTCCTCGCGCCATTGTCGAGGCGCCTGTCTCTGCAATCGCGCTGCGAGCGCCCGCATCGAAGCCGAGTTTTATTTATGAACTGAATGTTCGTGCATTCAGCATGCAGAATCTTGCAGTGCCCGAGGCTAAACGTGGGACATTGGCGGCCCTCGCCGATCCTGTAAGCATCGCCCATCTTGTCAGGCTTGGCGTCTCACATGTCGAGCTTATGCCAATCCATGCATGGGTTGACGAGCGCCATCTTGCGCCGCTTGGGCTGACCAATGCGTTGGGTTATAATACGATTTCATTTATGGCGCTTGACCCGCGACTGGCGCCCAATGGCATGGCGGATTTGCGCGAGGCATCCCTTGCTTTGGGCGCAGTCGGCATCGGCGTTTTGCTGGATGTTGTGTTCAACCACACGGGCGAGGGCGACAGGCAGGGGCCTGTTCTGTCGTTTCGGGGGCTCGATAATGCAAGCTATTACAGGCATGCAACGAGCGAGCCAGGAGCGCTCGTCAACGACACGGGGTGTGGTAATACGCTGGCTTGCGACAGGTCGCCGGTGGTTCAATTGCTGATGGAATCCATGCGTCGCTGCGTTGAATTTGGCGGCGTTGAAGGGTTCCGGTTTGATCTGGCGTCCGTGCTTGGGCGCAGCGACAACGGGTTTTCGCCCGAGGCGCCGCTGCTTACGGCGATTGCACAAGATCCCGTTTTGAAGGATCGCGTGTTGATCGCCGAGCCATGGGACACGGGGCCGGGCGGTTATCAGCTTGGAGCCTTCCCTGCGTGTTTCCGTGAATGGAATGATCGCTACCGGGATGACGTGCGTCGTTTCTGGCGCGGCGATCATGGCGCTATCGGCCCCTTTGCCACACGCATTTCAGGTTCGCAGGACGTGTTTGGTGCTGGTCACCGCGCACCTTCTGCGAGCGTTGATTTCATCGCAGCCCATGACGGCTTCACGTTACGCGATCTGGTGACGTGGACCGTCAAGCGCAATGGCGCCAACGGCGAGAATAATCGCGACGGCGCTGATGATAATTTGTCGTGGAATTGTGGTTTTGAAGGACCCGGAGACGCATCGCTTGAGGCGCTTCGTGATCGCGACATACGAGCGCTTGTCGCCAGTTTGTTTCTTTCGCGCGGCTCGCCGATGATGACGGCGGGCGATGAATTCGGGCGCACGCAAAATGGCAATAATAATGCTTATTGTCAGGACAATGGCCTAACGTGGCTTGATTGGGAACACGCCGATATGGAGCTTGCCGACTATGTCGGCAGGCTTGCGCGATTACGGCGGAAGCTTCCGCAATGGCGCGATTGTTATTTGAGTGCAGACGACGACGCTGGCTTAAACATGCCGCGCGCCCAATGGCTTCGCACGGATGGCCTGCCCAAGCAGGAGCTTGATTGGTCTAACGGTGATTGCGTTATCTTGCTGTGCGCAATTGGCGAGGGCGTCGTGATAGAGCGCTCATTGATAGCGTTTAATCGTGGATGGAAGCCTTGCGATTTCACGCCGCCGCTTCGTGATGGCTATGCGTGGTCGCTTTCTTTGTCGAGCGCTCGTAAAAGCGCAGATGACGCAGATGATGAGTTCTCAGGCGTGCTTGATGCGCGCTGCGTCACGCTCCTGGTTGAGCGTCCCGTGTTCTAGGGAAGGAACGATCATCGTCGTCGTTTGTTGCTGGCGCTCGGGGGCTTTTAGTGTCGGGCGTCGACATGGCGACACGTTCTGCAAGCGAAAAAATTCTGCGAGTTCTGGATCTGCAAGGCCGGGCTTGTTTCGCGCGGCGGCGCTTGCTGTGGCAAGCGGCTTAGTGGCGCGCAGAAGCGCTACGCGTAGAGCTATGCCTGCTGCCTCGCATGACGAACTTCTGCATGAAGCGCTGGCGCAGAAGACCGGTCATGGGCGTAATGCCCAAGCGCCGCAGGACATCCCTGCAAAGGGCTGGAAGGAAATTTTACTTCGGGTTTACGAGCAGGCTGGAAAGGACCGCGTTCTTTCCGTTGCTGCGGGCGTTACGTTTTACGGGCTTTTGTCTTTGTTTCCGATGATCGCGGCCTTTGTCTCTCTCTATGGTCTCTTTGCAGATCCCGCTGTGATTAAAGATCATCTCAGCGCTTTGGCTGGTGTGCTGCCAGGGGGTGCTGTTGATGTTATCGGCGGCCAGGTTGAGCGCATAACAAGTCAGCCGCGCGGCAGGCTAGGCTTCAGCTTTGCAATTGGCCTTGGAATAGCGTTATGGAGCGCGAACGCTGGCGTTAAGGCCTTGTTTGATTCTCTGAACGTTGTTTATGGCGTGTAAGAGAAGCGCGGCTTTCTTGCGTTGAACGCGCAGTCTCTTGCGTTCACATTGGCGGCAATGGCTGCTGCGACGATAGCAATGGGGGCCGTTGTTATTGTTCCTTTGGTGATAAACCTTCTGCTCCCGGGCGAGTCCGCAGGGCGGGTTTTGTCGCTGGCGCGGTGGCCTGTTCTGTTCCTTCTCGTTGTCGGCGGGCTTGCAGCGCTCTATCACTTTGGCCCGAGCCGCGAAGTTCCGCAATGGCGCTGGCTGTCGCCCGGCAGCATTTTTGCCTCCTTCGTCTGGCTGGTCGCGTCCATCGCTTTCTCTTGGTACGCAGCTAATTTTGGTTCTTTCAATGAGACCTATGGATCGCTTGGCGCCGTCATCGGCTTCATCACCTGGTTGTGGATTTCGGCTGCAATCATTCTTGTTGGTGCAGAGATTAACGCTGAAGTTGAGCATCAAACCGCGCGTGACACGACGCAAGGCGCACCACAACCAATTGGGCGGCGTGGAGGTTTTGCCGCCGATAATGTGGCTGAGTGAAGCTTTGACTTAGCCGAAGGCGCGGCCTGAAGCGGAACAAACTCTGAGCGCAGGCATTTCCTGCACATGCGGAACTCGGAGGTCGATATGGTCACGGACACGAACACGACGGGCGCAAGAACTTCCGGCGAACGGACGTCTCGCACGCCGGGTGAGAGCGTAAGCGCTAAAGCCGCAAGTCTTGGATCTCAAGCGCAGGGAAAAATGAACGGTCTGCTTCAGGGTCAAATGGAGGCAGGCGCCGATTACGTGCACCTGGTGTCGGACACTGCGCATTCGTTCGCCAACGATCTGGAGAGCAAGGCGCCGGAGCTTGCGCGCTATATGCACCGCGCCGCCGATCGGGCCGATCAATTCGCGGAGGATTTTCGCCACCGCTCGCCCAATGAATTAATCAATGTCGCCACCGATTATGCGCGTCGCAATCCACGCGTATTTTTTGGCGGCGCCATTGCTTTGGGGTTTGTACTTTCGCGCTTCCTCAAAAGCGGATCGGACGATGAGCAAAGCCATTCATCCGTATCCTCCAATCAGCCGGCAGGCCGTCGCTCAATGAGCAGCGCGGCAGGTGCAAGCAGCAAACGCGAGTTTGGACAACAGGCGCGGGAGGATAGTTCACGGGAGGATTTTTCAAATGCCCGATGAGCGCATGCAGGAAGACAGGATCGCGCCCGGCGCTTTGCTAAGCGCTGTGTTCGGGGATCTTGGCGATCTCATGCAGAAAGAGATTGCGTTGGCCAAGAGCGAGATTCAACATAACTTGACGCAGAAAGTCATGGGATCGGTCTGGATGGCCGTCGCAGGCGTGGTGCTATTTGTGGCGCTGCTGACGATTGTCGGGGGGCTGGTTTTTCTGATCGCCAGTTATGACGTCGCTCTGCATTGGTCGGCTTTTTCTGTCGCCGCAATTGTCGCTATCATCGGTTTGATTGCGTTGATGGTCGGCAAGAACAAATTGAACGCTGACATGACGCCAAGGCGCAGCATGCGTCAGGTGCGTCGAGACATCGCAACCGTCAAGGAGCAAGTGCAATGACATTGATCCAACAGGGACGCCGCTACGGGCGTGCAGGGAATTTGTCTGACTGGATGCCCGATAGCGATCGCGTGATGCGCGCTGTTCGAGAGCGGCCTGAGGCGCTGCTGGTGATCGCCGCTGGCCTTGCTTTGCTGTTTCGCGGCGGCGCAAGAGGCATGCGTCGTGGATTGGGACGCGGCATGGAACGTCGCGTGAACGAGGATGGAAGTGAGGGCTGGAGCGCAGCCGCTTCTACGGCGCGGGATATGAGCGAGGGCGCTGCTGAGTCCATGCGTGAAGGCGCTGAATCCATGGCGAGTGCTGCATCGGATATGGTTGGCGAGTTTGCTGACGCTGCGTCCGAATATACCAGCGCCGCAACACGATGGGCTGAGGATGCGGGCGAAACGCTTGCAGCGCAGGCGCGCTCGCTGCCAGGAGAGCTTGATGAGGCGGTGCGCGATCATCCGCTTGTTCTTGCGGCGCTTGGCGTGGCGGTCGGCGCGGCGCTTGGCACATCGCTGCCTGCATCAAGGTTTGAGAACCGCACGTTCGGCTCCGCCCGCGATCAATTGGGCGAGGCTGCGGAAGGCGTATCGGGACGCTTCACAGAAGCAGCGGAAGATGCTCTGGACGTAGTAAAGCGCGGCGCTGAACGGCGCGGCTTCAGCGGAGATTCGATGCGCGACGTTGCGCGCGAAGCCGCAGGCGCATTCGCGTCAACAGCGTTGGGCGCGGAAGAACGCAGTTCCGGACAGGGAAAAAATCCACAGAATTCCGGCTCTGGCGGACAGGGACAGGGACAGGGTGGGCGCCGCAACGTGTGATCTTCCGGCGCAAGCGTGAAAGGATGCGGCGATGGCTGACGACAAGGATCTTGCGGAACTTGAACGTGATGTTGAGCAGTCCCGCGCGCGGCTCGCGGCTGATATAGCGCGGTTAAGGGTGCCTGAGACGTTTGAAAGCGCCCGGCAAAGCGTGATAAATTCAATCGCCGGATATCGTGACGACGCCGTCGATGCGGCGCAAACGCGAGCGAGTTCATTTATTGACGGCGTGAAGGCGAAGGCGGCTGCAAATCCTGCGGCCGCTGCTGCTATTCTGGCGGGCATAGCGTGGCGTCTTTACCGCAGCCCGCCTATTGCAAGCCTGCTTGTAGGAGCTGGTATTGCAGCGCTGGCGCGTACCGATCCCAACGACGATTCTCTGACGCCAGCTCGCCTTGCGCAAAGAGCGGCTCATCGCGCGCATGAATTGAAAGAACGCGCTGCGGCGCAAATCGCGGAGATGACGGAAGGCGCCGTGGGCAGCGTGCAGGAAAAGCTTCAAGGGAAGCTTCACGAATGGTCGTCCACAAAGCGCAGGCGCACTGCCTTGGGGGATGCTTCGCCATCAGATCGATCAAGCTCGCAAGCAGGCTTTCTTTCAGATCCCTATCAGGATTCCCCGGAAGTCTACGCGCCCGTGCATTCGTTGTTTGACGAGCGTAAAAATCGACAAAGGCGCGACGCTTATCTGCTGGGTTTTGCGGCGCTCGCGCTTGGCGCAGCAATTGGCGTTGCGCGTCGTCGCGAGGCGCCGGGCGAACGCGAGGAAATGTTAAATAAGCAAACGCTTCGTGCTTGAGAGCTTCGTATGGAAAAATTTGTCCGCGCCTGAAGGGAAAGGAATTCCATGAGTATTATATGGACTATTTTAATAGGTTTCATCGCTGGCGTGATCGCCAAGCTGGTGATGCCGGGGCGGAGCGAACCTTCAGGTTTTATCCTGACGACAGTGCTTGGGATCGTCGGCGCTTTTCTGGCGACGTGGCTGGGTCAGGCGCTTGGTTGGTACGGGCCGGAGCAGGGGGCGGGATTGATCGGCGCTGTTGTCGGCGCGATCATCGTGCTTGTCATCTGGGGTGCGTTCCAGAGCCGCTCCCGGGCGTGATTTATTTCTTATAATAGAAGACTATTGTACCGCCGGGACTTTCCCGGCGGTCTTTTTTACGGCTGCGCAAGAGGGACTAGCAGCGGCGCGTCACGGCGCGCCCGGCGCGATCAACGAGGATATTGCCGCGCCGATCCGTGACGTAGCAAAAGCCGGCGCCCAGCGGAGCGCCCGGGGCAGTCACGGTCGCCCCCGCAACGCCGCCGACCACGGCGCCTATCGGCCCGCCAACAACCGCGCCAGCTACTGCGCCAGTTGCAGTTCCCGCCGTTTGCCGATCACTCGCGCAAGCGCCGAGGCCAGCGGATAGGAATATTGCGATCAATGCTTTCTGCATTCGTAAACCCTCCAGTGTGGCCACCCGAAGGGCAACGCAGGTTAGCCGCGGCGGTTTCGCGGGAGGGCGCAGAGACATGGTGGGGAGCTTGGGCGAATGTGAGCTGGAAGACCCCTCATCCGACTTTTGCCAAGGCAAAAGTCACCTTCTCCCGCAAGGGGAGAAGGGCGCACACGATCAGCGTCTGCGTCTCTTCCTTCTCCCGCTCCGGATCCTATATTCGCGCAAATTGCATCGAAACGCCCATCGTGCGCAGCACGCGTGCGACGGTTGCAAAACTCGGGTTGCCGTCGCTGGAGAGCGAGCGATAAAGACTCTCTCGCCCCACGCCCGCTTCCCTGGCGAGCTCCGACATGCCTTTTGCGCGCGCGATCACACCTATTGCATGCGTGACGTATGAAAAATCATCCTCTGCCATAGCCTCCTCAACTGCGGCGTTGAGATATTCGGCGATGTCCACTTTGTCATTGAGAGCGGCCGCCGTATCCCAAGGGGTGGTTTTGGTCGACATGGCTTTTCTCCTGCCCGACGAACCTTGAGCATGCCATTTCGTAGCATATAGGATACGTTGCGGCAAATTCCAGCGCGCTTCTTTCCCCAGCGGGCTTTTTCCGCTACGCACACGCGAACCAATTGCGGCGTTAGCCTGCCGCCTCACGCCTTCCGGGACTTCAAGATGCACGTCTATCGCACGCACACCTGCGGCCAGCTCCGCGACGCCAACGACGGCCAGACTGCCCGCATCAGCGGCTGGTGCCACCGCATCCGCGACCATGGCGGCGTGCTGTTCATCGATTTGCGCGACCATTACGGCATGACGCAATGCGTGGTGGACCCGGATTCGCCAGCCTTCAAACTGGTGGAAAGCTTCCGCGCCGAATGGTGCGTGCGGCTGGACGGCAAGGTGCGTATCCGCCCCGAGGGCACTGGCAATGCGGACATGCCCACAGGCCAGATCGAGCTTTACGTGACCGAGGCCGAAGTGCTCGGCCCCTCCGCCGAGCTGCCGCTGCCGGTGTTTGGCGATCAGGATTATCCGGAAGAAACGCGCCTACGCTATCGCTTCCTCGATCTGCGCCGCGAGCGGCTGCATCGCAATATCATGCTGCGCGGCAAGGTGGTCGATTATCTGCGCGCGGGCATGAAGGGGCAGGGGTTCAACGAATTCGCAACCCCCATTCTCACCGCCTCCTCGCCCGAAGGCGCGCGCGATTTCCTTGTGCCCTCGCGCCTGCATCCGGGCAAGTTTTACGCTCTCCCGCAGGCTCCGCAGCAATACAAGCAGCTGTTGATGATGGCGGGCTTTGACCGCTATTTCCAGATTGCGCCGTGCTTCCGCGATGAAGATCCGCGCGCTGATCGACTGCCCGGCGAGTTCTACCAGCTCGATATTGAGATGAGCTTTGTGACGCAGGACGACGTGTTCGACGCTATGGAGCCGGTCATTCGCGGCGTGTTCGAGCAGTTTGGCAACGGCAAGCCCGTCACGCAGAAATTCCCGCGCATTCCTTACGCTGAATCGCTGCGTAAATACGGCACCGACAAGCCCGATCTGCGCAATCCCATCGTCATGCAGGACGTGAGCGAGCATTTTCGCGGCTCGAACTTCAAGGTCTTTGCGCGCATGTTAGAGGCCGAGAAGAACGCTGTGTGGGCGATTCCTGCGCCCGGCGGCGGCAGCCGCACGTTCTGCGACCGCATGAATTCATGGGCGCAGAGCGAGGGCCAGCCGGGGCTGGGCTATATTTTCTGGCGCGAGACCGACGGCAAGCTGGAAGGCGCCGGCCCCATCGCCAACAACATTGGCCCGGAGCGCACGGAAGCCATTCGCGCGCAATTGGGCGTGAACGCCGGCGACGCCGTGTTCTTCGCCGCTGGCGACCCCGACAAGTTCTACAAGTTTGCGGGCGACGCCCGTTCGCGCGCTGGCCGCGAGCTGAACCTGATCGACGAGAACCGCTTTGAACTGGCGTGGATCATCGATTTCCCGATGTACGAATGGAACGAGGACGAGAAGAAGGTCGACTTCTCGCACAATCCGTTCTCGATGCCGCAGGGCGGCATGGATGCGCTGCAAAATCAGGACCCGCTGACCATCAAGGCGTTCCAGTACGATGTGGCCTGCAACGGCTACGAGCTGGCGTCGGGCGGCATCCGCAACCATCGCCCCGAGGGCATGGTGAAGGCGTTCGAGATCGCAGGTTATGGCGAAGACACGGTGATCGGACGCTTCGGCGGCATGTATCGCGCGTTCCAGTACGGCGCTCCGCCCCATGGCGGCATGGCGGCGGGCGTGGACCGCATCATCATGCTGCTTGCGGGCGAGCAGAACCTGCGCGAAGTGGCGCTGTTCCCGATGAACCAGCGCGCCGAAGACCTGCTGATGGGCGCCCCCAACGAGGCCACCAACGCGCAATTGCGCGATCTGCATTTGCGGCTGAATTTGCCTGAGAAGGGGTGAGTTAAGCTCCGCCTCTGTGCGCGTCATCCCGGCGACGGCCGGGACCCACGACAGGCCGCGAGCTCGCAAGCCTGCCGTGGATGGCGGCCTTCGCCGCCATGACGGGGTATGGATGATGAAGACGCGCGCGCTCCAAAGCCCAGACCCAAAGCCCCGCTTCCGTTATCCGCCGTTTCCTGACATTGTGGGAACGGAATAACCATCCGGCAGAGAGCGTCCTTGACCCCCGTCACCTGTACCATTATCGCCAAGAACGAGGTTGATCGCATCGCTCGCGCGATTGAATCCGTGCGCGGGCTTGTGGACGAGATCCTCATTATCGATTCCGGCTCGACCGACGGCACGCAGGCGTTGGCGGAAAGCCTTGGCGCCCGGGTGGTTTTCAATGAATGGGTTGGCTATGGCCAGCAAAAGCGCTTTGCCGAAGATCAGGCGCGCAACAACTGGATTTTGAATCTCGACGCCGACGAATGGCTGTCGGACGAGCTGCGCGCCGAGCTGTTTGGCTTGCTTGCCACGCCGCCCAGAGTCTCCACTTACAAGATGCGCGTGACCATCGTTTACCCGCACCGTGAGCGCCCGGCACCCTTTGCAGATTCCACAATATGCCTGCGGCTCTACGACAAAACGCGTGCGCGCTTTCGCGACAGCACCGTGCATGACAATGTGCCGCAAGAGCGCGACACGATGATGCTGCGGGGCAGGGTGTGGCATAAGTCCTTCCGCAGCCTCGTCGATGTGGTGCGCAAGGAACTGGTCTATTTCGAATTGCAGCAGAGCGTGAAGCGCAAAAGCCGCGTTGAGCTTCTGCTGCGGCTGCCCATCGAATTTCCGTGGCAATTCTTCCGCTATTACGTGCTCGCCCGCCATGCGTTCGGCGGCGCCTACGGGTTTGCGGCGGCCAGCGTGCTGGCGTTCATGCGTTTTATGCGTGTTGTTATTTTGCTGAAATGGTGAGCGCAAAAGCATCCTCCCGATTCGGACACGTTGCGTACTTGGCCTGTGCGGAAAGTCCTGTTTTGATGCAGATGCGCCAGGGCCAGGTTTAGGGTTTCGTTAGCTATAAATATCCACAGATCTCGCATTCGGCTTGCTGTTGGCGCGCGCTCGAGGGTGAGTTCTGGTTCTCCCGATTCGGCCCCGCTTTGTGCCTTGCTTGTCCGCAAGCGCCCCATTTTGATGCGCTTTTGTCGGCGCTGTGTTCAAGGCGTTGATAAGTCGTTCAGGTTTGCCGCGTGAAAAACGGGCTTGTGCGAGAGGCGCGCGCCGTCCTTTATAGCGGCTGCAATTTTGGCTCGCGCGCTGCGCGGTCGGGGGAAGTTCATGGCCGTCAAAATGTCTGAAGACCTGCGCACGGGCGCGCTCGTCTATCATCGCTTGCCCAAACCCGGGAA
>CAMCMI010000052.1 GCA_945875875.1 Rhizobium sp. Q54 | reverse complement strand
GCGGCGCTGGCGAAGGTCTGCGCCACGTCGCCCGGCTGCATGTCGATCATGCGCCGCTGAACCGGCACGCCCAAAGCGCGCTCCACTTCGTCGATGAAGTCGAGCAGGCCGGTGGGGCGTCCGCCGCCGATGTTGACGATGCGCCACGGCGCGGCTGGCGAGAGCGAATCGCATTCTCCCACAGGCTTGTTCTGCACCGGCGTGCAATCAACCAGACGTGTCACGGCCTCCACCAGATCGTCGATATAGGTGAAGTCGCGCATCATCGCCCCATGGCCGTAGACGTCGATAGGCTCGCCTGCCAAAGTGGCGCGCACGAATTTGAACAGCGCCATGTCAGGTCGGCCCCACGGGCCGTAGACGGTGAAGAAACGGAAGCACGTCGTGGGGATTTTCCACAAATGCGCATAGGAATGCGCCATGCCCTCGCCCGCCTTTTTGCTGGCCGCATACAAGGTCATGGGATGATCGGCGCGGTCGGTTTCGCGAAACGGCGTTTGCGCATTGGCGCCATAGACCGAGCTTGTGGAGGCGAACAGAAAGTGTTTGGGCGCGCACATCCGCACCGCTTCCAGCACGTTGAAGGCGCCCACAAGATTGGCGTCAAGATAAGCGCGCGGATTTTCGATGCTGTAGCGAACGCCCGCCTGCGCGGCCAGATGGATCACGATTTCAGGCTTTGCGTCCTCGAACGCTCGGTTGAGCGCATCAGCATCCTCGATCATGAATTCATGCGCGGTGAAGGCGTTTGTCTGGCCCAGCAAGGCATGGCGCGCGCGCTTGAGGGCGACATCGTAATAGGGCGTCATGCCATCTATGCCGATGACTATATGGCCGTCCGCCAGCAGCCTGCGCGCCAGATGGAAGCCGATGAAACCCGCCGTGCCGGTGATCAGAAAACGCATGGGAAAGCTGATTGCATGTTTGCGCGCCAAGTGACAAGCGTGGTGACAAGTCAGGCGCCGGCATGAAAGCTACGCTTGCGCCAGCGCTTTCCATCATCGTGCCCGTTTTGAACGAGGCGGCGCTCATCGAGGCGCGCTTGCTCGCTCTGGCCCCGCTGCGGGCGGCGGGCGCGCAGATCATACTTGCGGACGGCGGCAGCACAGACGACACGCAGGCTTTGGCGGCGCCCCATTGCGACGCGGTGATATTGGCCCCGCGCGGGCGCGCCAGCCAGATGAACGCAGGCGCCGCTCAAGCGGACGGCGAGGTCTTGCTGTTTCTCCACGCCGATACGCGCCTGCCCGAGGGCGCAATGGCGCTTGTGCTGGAGGGGCTGGCGCAAACGCCCGCCGCATGGGGGCGCTTTGACGTGAGGATCGAGGGGCGCTCACGCCTGCTGCCGCTCGTCGCCGCGCTGATGAACCTGCGCTCGCGCCTGACTGGAATCGCCACCGGCGATCAGACTTTCTTCATCCGCCGCAAAACTTTCGAAGCGCTTGGCGGCTTCCCGGACTTCGCGCTGATGGAGGACGTGGCGATGAGCCGCGCGCTCAAGACCATCAGCGCGCCTTTATGCCTGCGCGCCAAAGTCGTCACGTCTGGCCGACGATGGGACCAGAACGGCGCCCTGCGCACGATTTTGCTGATGTGGCGGCTGCGGCTCGCCTTCCGGCTTGGCGCCGATCCCGACGAGCTTGCGCGCCGCTACGGCTATACGCCCAAAGGAAATCGCACATGAGCGTTCAAATCGCGATCTTCGCCCGTGCGCCCGTGCCCGGCGCCGCCAAGACGCGGCTGATTCCGCTGCTGGGAGCGGACGGCGCCGCAAAGCTGCATGAGAAGCTGGTGCTTCACGCAATTGCGAACGCGCGCGCCGCCGACGTCGGCCCCGTCACGCTGTGGTGCGCGCCCGATTCCAGCCATCCCTTTTTCGCCCAAACCGGCGCCGCGCTGGCGGACCAGCAAGGCGTCGATCTTGGCGCCCGGATGCTGCACGCTTTTGAAGCCGCGCAAGGCCCGCTGCTGCTGATCGGGGCCGATTGTCCCTCGATCAATGCGCAGGATCTGCGCTGGTGCGCGAGGGCGCTGGAGGAGGGCGAGCCTGCGCTCTTCCTGCCCGCCGAAGACGGCGGCTATGGGCTTGTGGGGCTTGCGCGCCCGGTCCCGCAGATTTTCAGCGATATGCAATGGGGCGTGGCCGACGTAATGGCGAAAACCCGCGCCCGTTTGTTGCAGGCGAACATTCCATGGCTGGAAGGCCGAACGATCTGGGACGTCGACCGACCAGATGATTATGCGCGGCTGATGCGTGAGAGATTACTCGTAGGCTGATTGCCGCGCCGCTTCTGCGTCGCTAATGTGCGCGCGAATAACCCCCAAGCGAAACGGGACGCGCCGCCAAAAGCCGCGCGTAAACCCGATCCAGACACAGGTTGAGGAACATAGATGAGCCAGCGCAAACCCTTCATCGTCGGCATTGGCGGCACCACCCGCCCCGGCTCGTCCTCCGAACAGGCGCTGGCGTTTGCGCTCGCGCATGCCCGCACGCTCGGCGCGGAGACGAAGCTTTACGGCGGCAAGGATCTGGCGCTGCCGATGTATGATCCCGATCCCGCCGGCATGACCGATCAGGCCCGCCACATGATCGAAGACCTGCGCCGCGCCGACGGCGTGATCCTGTCCTCGCCCTGCTATCACGGCGGCGTCTCGGGCCTCGTGAAGAACGCCATCGACTATACGGAAGAAATGCGCGCCGATGCGCGGGTCTATTTTGATGGCCGGGCTGTTGGCTCCATCGGCTGCGGCTATGGCTATCAGGGGCCGGGCATGGTGGTGGCGCAATTGCGCCAGATCGGCCACGCCCTGCGCGGCTGGAACGTGCCGCTTGCGGTGGCGATCAATTCCGCCGTGGTGAAATTTGGCGACGGCGCCTGCTCCGAGCCCGCCATCGCCAAGCAGATCGAGATCATGGCCGGTCAGGTGGTGGAGCACGCCCGCCGCTTTATGGATTGAGGCGACTAAACTCAGGACAATAAAAAAGGCCCCGGTTTTCCGGGGCCTTTTGCGTTTTTGGGAGGCTGGTTTTATTCCGCCGCGACGCGCATGACGGGCGCGGCGTCGCGCACCTTCTCGTCAACGTGTTTTTCAAAATCGACGAAGTTCTTGCGGAACATTTCCACCAGATGCTTGGCGGTGGCGGCGAACTCGGCCTTCGAGCTCCACGTCTTCACCGGTTCAAGAATGTGCGGCTCGACGCCGGGCACGGAGGTGGGGACCGCAAGGCCGAAATAGGGATCGGTGCGGAACGTCGCCTTGTTCAGCGAGCCGTCCAGCGCTGCGGTGAGCAGGCGGCGCGTCACGCGGATCGGCATGCGGCGTCCCACGCCTTCCTTGCCGCCCGTCCAGCCGGTGTTGACCAGCCAGCAATCCACCGAATGCTTGGCGATCAGCTCGCGCAGCAGATTGCCATAGATGGACGGATGCAGCGGCAGGAAGGGATGGCCAAAGCAGGTCGAGAACGTGGCTTCCGGCCCGGTCACGCCCTTCTCGGTGCCAGCCACTTTCGCGGTATAGCCCGAGAGGAAGTGATACATGGCCTGCGCGGGATCGAGCTTTGCGATCGGCGGCAGAACGCCGAAGGCGTCGCACGTCAGCATGACGATGTTCTTGGGGTGTCCGCCGCGGCCCGTCGCCGATGCGTTGGAGATGAAATCCAGCGGATAGGCGATGCGGGTGTTTTCGGTCTTCTCTTCGCTATCAAAATCCGGGATGCGCGTGACCGGATCGAACACGACGTTTTCCATCACGGTGCCAAAGCGCTCCGTGGTGGAATAGATTTCGGGCTCGGCCTCGCGCGACAGGCGAATGGCCTTGGCGTAGCAGCCGCCTTCAAAATTGAACACGCCGTCGCGCGACCAGCCGTGCTCGTCGTCGCCGATGAGAATGCGGTCGGGATCCTGCGAGAGCGTCGTCTTGCCGGTGCCCGACAGGCCGAAGAACACGGCGGTGTCGCCGTCCTTGCCGATATTGGCCGAGCAATGCATCGGCAAGGCATTGTCGCCGGGCAGCGTCCAGTTCAGCCAGGTGAACACGGATTTCTTCATCTCGCCGGCGTAATTGGTGCCGCCGATCAGCACGATCTTGCGGGTGAAATCGAGCGCGACGACGGTCTCGGAGCGGCATCCGTGGCGCTTGGGATCGGCCTTGAACGAGGGCAGGTCGATGATCGTCAGCTCGTTCACGAAGGCGGCCAGCTCGGAGCGGTCCGGGCGAATCAGCAGATTGCGGATGAACAGCGAGTGCCAGGCAAATTCGGTGATGACGCGCGTCTTGACGCGAAACGTCGGATCGGCGCCGCCGAACAGATCCTGCACGAACAGGTCCTTGCCCTGCACATGCGTCTGAAAGTCGGCATAGAGGGCGTCAAACTGCTCGGAGGTGATCGAATTATTGTTGCCCCACCAGACTTTGGCCTCGGTGGTGGCGTCGCGGACCGTGAACTTGTCCTTGGGCGAGCGGCCGGTGTGGATTCCAGTTTCGGCGTTGATCGCGCCGCCGGGCATGACGACGGCTTCGCCGCGACGAATGGATTCCTCATACAGCATTGGGGCTTCGAGATTGTAGAAAGCGCTTGCGGCGCCGCCAAAACCGTTCTTGTCCAAGCCATTGGCCGTATTGAAGATGCCCGTCTGTTTCATCGCTGTCTCCGAAGTCCCGGCCCGTTTTGCGGAGGGACGCACGTCCGCCCGATCAGATTACGCATGCGTTTATTTCAGCCGCGCTGTTTAGTCCCCGCAGCTCCCAAGAGCAAGCGTCATACACGATGAGCGTGAACAAGATGCACCCGATTTTATGTTGCGCCGCAGCATCATTTGGCTGCCGCAGCACGTTTGAGCGCCGCCAGCGCCTGTTGCAAACTGGTTGAATCGGTCGCGCGTTCCGAGAAAGGCGCACGCGCCGTCAGGTCGCCTGCGCAAAGATCTAGCCCCTCGGGATCGAGCCCGCTAACGCGCCAGCGCCCGTCCGCCGGGCCGTCAGCCTTGGCTGCGACCTGCCGCAGAAAATCAGGCCCGGCGTTCAGCCGCTCCAGCGTTTCCGCCTCAAGCGCGGCTATAAAAGCCGATTCGTCGGCGGGCAGCAGGATCGCGGCGCCCTCATAGCTGGCCGCTTTTGCAAAGCCGCCGTTAAGATGGGCGCGCGCGATCTCCAGCCGCCAGAATGCGAAATCGCCAAAATCCGCATAAAGCGCGGATTTTGGATGCCGGGCCAGGAAGCGCGCCTTGACGCTTGCTCGCGCCGCGCCCTCAACCTTGGCCATCCGCCCGATGAGCGTCAGGCGCGGATGGGCGAGCGGATCGCCTTTGCCGCCCTCGCTCAAAAGCAGCGAGGCGCGGGAATCGGCCAGCATGTGCTGCGTGTGGGCGGACAGGCTGGAGGTGAGGATGAGGGGCGCGCCGTCAACATCGGTCGCGACATTGACGAGCGAGGCGAACGGGAAGCCGTCTTGCGTCAGCGTGGCGAGGGCGCCTGCTCGGATCGTACGCAGCAGGCGGCGGGCTTCGGCAAGGCCGTCATAGCCCGGCGGCAAAGCGAAGGCGGGGTTTTCGGCGGGCGTGTTTTGCGCATCTGGTTTTTGAGCGTCGAGATTTTGAGCGTTCATGGCGCTGCTCTTTTGGCTGGAGCAATTTTTCAAATCCGTCATGCCCGGACTTGATCCGGGCATCCAGACGCAGAAATTAGTGTTTGGATGGCCGGGTCAAGCCCGGCCATGACGGCTTTCAGTATGGCGATTTTATTCAAGAAGACGCCGGCGCCAGATAATCGGCCTCGCTCACCGGCTCGGCCCAATCGACGTGCTTGCCGCCCAGCGCTTCCTGCATGGCGATATGCACCATCGCAACGTCCGGGCAGGCGCCGTGCCAATGGCGCTCATTGGGCTCGAAGAACACCACGTCGCCGGGACGAACCTCCAGCACCGGCCCGCCTTCGCGCTGCACGCGACCAAGGCCCGATGTGATGTAGATTGTCTGCCCCAGCGGATGCGTATGCCAGACCGTGCGCGCGCCCGCCTCAAAGCTCACGCGCACTGCGCGCAGGTTTGCGGGCTCGGGCGTGTCCATGATGGGGTCCTGATGCACCACGCCGGTGAAATAAGCGTCAGGCGCGAGAACCGTTTTGCGTGAGCCGAGGCGATGGATGAGCATGGGCGGGATCCTCTGTCTTGCTGCGCCCCGGATGGGCGAAGGCGCCGCGAACGGCAAGGCGAACATGCGGCGCTGAATCTGGCAACTACCCGGCCCAGAGCAGCGGGACTTTCGCAAAATCTCTGATGATGAAATCGGCGGTCGCCAGCGTAAGGCCATGTCGCTGGCTCTGGGCGACCAGCAACCTGTCGAACGGATCTGTATGGCTCCAGACCATGCCGCCCGCAGCTTCGGCGTCTTCAAGCCCGATGTGGAGAGGCTCGAACCCGCTCCGCCGAACCGCCAGACCAACCGATCCCTCAAACTCCAGTTTGCCCGTTCGCTTCTTGATCGCGACCTCCCAAACGCTGGCCGCGCTCACGAAGATCGCATTGGCGGGGTCGGCGAGGGCGGCGTGAACATGGGGCGGCATTTTCGGGCTGGACGCCTCCCACCAGAGGAAAACGTGGGTGTCGATCAGCAGGTCCATCAGCCTCTCTCGAAGCCTCCCTCGAACAGCTTCGCGATCTGCGGATCGAAAGTGTCGAAGTCATCGGCGATGTAGGTGATCTTCATCTCGCCCGAAGGCTGGCGCTGGGGTTTGGACTCGCAGGCCGCGACCAACCGGGCCTTTGGAACGCCGTTCTTGCAGATGACCACCTCATGGCCAGCCGCAGCCGCATCCACATAGGACGACAAATGCGTCTTTGCGTCGTAAAGGCTGACCTTGCGGCTCATCTGCAAACCCTCTTGCGCAAATATTGCGCACGCCCTCTTGCAAGCAGAAAACTAGAGCCGCAGCGCCCCCTGGTCAACCTGACCAATCAAGAATCCATCTTAAGCGCCGCAATAAACGCTTCCTGCGGAATCTCCACCTTGCCGAACTGGCGCATGCGCTTCTTGCCCTCTTTCTGCTTTTCCAGCAGCTTGCGCTTGCGGGTCACGTCGCCGCCGTAGCATTTGGCGGTCACGTCTTTGCGCAGCGCGCGCACGGTTTCGCGGGCGATGATTTTTCCGCCGATGGCGGCCTGAATCGGGATCTGGAACATGTGCGGCGGGATCAGCTCTTTCAGCTTCTCCACCATCACGCGGCCACGGCCTTCCGCGCGGCCGCGATGGACCAGCATCGAGAGCGCGTCCACCGGTTCGGCGTTGACGAGGATCGACATCTTTACAAGGTCGCCCTCCTTGTAGCCAGTGATGGTGTAGTCAAAGCTGGCGTAGCCTTTCGAGATCGACTTCAGGCGATCATAGAAATCGAACACCACTTCGTTCAGCGGCAGCTCGTAGATCACCATCGCGCGCTTGCCGACGTAATTGAGATCGACCTGCACGCCGCGCCGCTCCTGACAGAGTTTTAGCACCGAGCCCAGATAATCGTCGGGCGTCAGGATGGTGGCCTTGATCCACGGCTCCTCGATGGTCGCGATCTTCATCACGTCGGGCAGATCGGCGGGATTATGCAGTTCCATCACCTCGCCGTCCGTCATCGAAATTCGATAAACCACGGAGGGCGCGGTGGCGATGAGATCGAGATTGAACTCGCGGTGCAGGCGCTCCTGAATGATTTCCAGATGCAGCAGGCCCAGAAAGCCGCAGCGGAAGCCAAAGCCAAGCGCGGCGGAGGATTCCATCTCGTAGGTGAAGCTGGCGTCGTTCAGCCGCAGCTTGCCCATGGCGCCGCGCAGATCGTCAAAGTCCGCCGCGTCAACCGGGAACAGGCCGCAGAACACGACAGGCTGGGCAGGCTTGAAGCCCGGCAAAGCCGCGTCGCAATGGCGCTTCTCGTCGGTGATGGTATCGCCGACGCGGGTGTCGGCCACCTGCTTGATTTGCGCGGTGATGAAGCCGATCTCGCCGGGGCCAAGGCGCGGCAAATCCTTCATCTTGGGGGTGAACACGCCGATGCGGTCCACCTCGTAATGGGCGTCGGCGCCCATCATCATGATCTTTTGGCCCTTCTTCAGCTCGCCGTCGATGACGCGCACGAGCACAACGACGCCAAGATAGGCGTCGTACCAGGAATCGACCAGCAGCGCCTTCAGCGGCGCTTTCTCGTCCCCCTTGGGGGCCGGCAGGCGCTTGACGATGGCCTCCAGCACAAGGTCGATGTTCAGGCCGGTCTTGGCCGAAATCGGCACGGCGTCCGAGGCGTCGAGGCCAATCACGTCCTCGATCTGCTGCTTGATGCGGTCGGGCTCGGCGGCGGGCAAATCCACCTTGTTGAGCACGGGCACGATCTCGTGGCCCGCATCGAGTGCGTGGTAGACGTTGGCCAGCGTCTGCGCCTCAACCCCTTGCGAAGCGTCCACGACCAGCAGCGAGCCCTCGCACGCAGCCAGCGAGCGCGACACCTCATAGGCGAAATCGACGTGGCCGGGCGTGTCCATCAGGTTGAGAATGTAGGTCTTCCCATCCAGCGCCGTGTATTCGAGGCGCACAGTCTGCGCCTTGATGGTGATGCCGCGCTCGCGCTCGATGTCCATCGAGTCGAGCACCTGCTCTACCATTTCGCGCGCGGCCATCGTGCCCGTCGTCTGGATCAGGCGGTCGGCCAGCGTGGATTTGCCATGGTCGATGTGGGCGACGATGGAGAAATTGCGAATGTTGTCGAAGGAATGGGTGGTCATTCTTCCGAGATAGCAGCGCCAGCCGCCGGGGGGAAGGGGGCGGCGCAGAGAAGCGACGTTATAGCGCTTCGTTGACCCTGCCCATATTCATGGACTAGTCTCAAGAACAGTAAGGCCGAATGGCCAGAGCTGGCGCTTGACCAGTCTATTTCGGAGGGAGAAGAACATGATGCTCAAGACCATTCTTGCGACCGCTACGGCGCTGGCGATCACGGGCGCGGCGCACGCGCAGCCCTACAACCTCACCATTGCAGGCTATAGCCCCGGCGGCCTCGTCTCCACGGTAGGCGCGGGCATGGACGCCTCGCTGGCGGCCCAATATCCCGGCTCGACAGTCACCTATCAAACCTCCAGCGGCGGACTCGCCAACGCGCTCCTGCTGCAACAGGGCAAGGTGCCGCTTGGCTTTGTATCCGACACCGAGATTCTGGTCGCGACGCAAGGCAAGCCGCCGTTCAAGGCGCCGATCAAAGAATTGCGGATGCTGATCAATTCCTACACCCCGCAATCGCGGTTTCAGGTCACCCATACGCTGGTGCAAAAGAGCTGGGCCGAGCAACACGGCATCAAGACGTTTGAGGACATCGCCGCCAAAAAGCCGCCGATGCGCATCGCCGTCAACCGCCCGGGCAATATGGACGGCGACGTGAGCATCGCGACCCTGACGGCGATTGGCGTGTCGCTGGACGACGTGAAGAAGTGGGGCGGGCAGGTGATCCGCGCCGCGTCCGGCGAGCAGACCTCGCTGATGCTCGACCGGCGCATCGACGTCATCAGCTTCGGCATTTCCTACAAACATCCCCGTGTGCTCGAAGTCGCCAACGGCGTCGAAATGGTGATGCTGCCGATGAGCGAGGCCACCGCCAAAAAAGCGGGCGACCTTACCGGCGCCACGCCCTGCACGATCAAGAAGGAAGAATACGACTTCCTGCTGGGCGATGCCGCCTCGCTGTGCGTGGGCCTGCCGGTTCTTGTCAACGCCAATATGGATGAACAGACCGCCTACAACGTGACCAAGGCGATGTTTGAACAGATCGAGAAGTTCAAAGCCTCGCACCGCCTGCTGGCTGCGGCCACCACCAAAGAATCTTTGGCGCAGGACGGCGGCGTGCCGTTCCATCCCGGCGCGCTGAAATATCTGAAGGAAGCCGGCATCAAGAAATAAGCCGCGCCGGCTCGGCATTAAAAAGCTGCGGCCGCTTAGTGGGCCGCCGCAGGCGTATTCAAAAGACGCTCGCAAAAGGCGCACGCAAAGACGCTCAAAGGACCGCCGCATGTCACTGCCCCGCGTATTCAGCCTCTGGTTCTGGTTTTCCGTCGGACGCCCCCGGCAATTGCAGGGATGGCTTGAGCAGGCCGTCAAGACGCTCGCCGTCGGGCTTGCGATCTACGTCATTCTGGCGGCGACCGTGCTTATCATTGACCCGTGGATGCTGACCGCGATTTTTCTCTGCGGGACAATGGGAATAGCCTTCCTCGTAGTGGGGGCGACGGGTAGTTCTGACATCAACAAGCCGTCCGTGATCGACTACATCCTGTCGCTCGCCAGCTTTGCGACAGGCGTATTCTTTTTCTTCCAGTCGTCGGAACTGGGCAATCGTATTGCGCTGCTGACGGAACTGACCGATGAGCAGATTTTCTTCGGCTCCCTGATGGTTTTCCTGACGCTGGAAATCACGCGCCGCGCGACCGGCATGGGATTGCTTGGCATCGTGCTTATTTTTATGGGCTACAATCTGTGGGGCCATAACATTTCGGGCGTGCTTGGCCACGGCTACATCGACTTCCTGCATTTCCTCGACATCATGATTTATACGACCGACGGCGTGATGGGCCTGCCCGCGCGCGTGGCGGCCACCTATGCCTTCATGTTCGTGCTATTTGGAACATTGCTTTACAATTCCAAAGGCGGCGATTTCTTCAACGATATTGCAACAGCCTACACGGGCCATCGCCATGGCGGCCCGGCAAAGGTCGCCGTCGCTTCTTCCGGCTTGTACGGCATGATTTCGGGCAGCCCGACGGCTGACGTCGTAACGTCAGGCTGCGTCACGATTCCTATGATGAAGAAAGCTGGCTTCAAGGGGCCGGTGGCGGGCGCGGTGGAAGTTGCGGCGTCCACGGGCGGCAGCATCATGCCGCCCGTCATGGGCTCGGCTGCGTTCCTGATGGCCGAATATACCGGCATCGAATATCGCGACATCGCCATCGCAGCTTTGCTGCCAGCGTTGCTTTATTACCTGTGCGTTTATGCGCAGGTCCATTTCCGCGCTGTGCGGCTTGGGATCGGCGGCATGCCGCGCTCCGAGCTTCCCAAAGTTGGCCCCACGATGCGCAAGGGGGGCATGTTCCTTGTGCCGCTTATCGTGCTCACCTGGTCCCTGTTTGCAGGCTACACGCCGACGATGGTTGCGGTGTTTGGATCGCTTTCCGTGCTGGCCGTCGCCGCCCTCAAAGCCGATACGCGGATGGGTCCGACCGCCATATGGAATTCGCTGGCGGAGACGACGGTGCGCACGGTCGTGGTCGCGGGTGCTACAGCGGCAGCCGGGCTGGTCATCGGCGGCATCACCATGACCGGGCTGGCCTCCAAATTCGCCCATCTCGTTTACGCAATCACCGCGGCCGATCAATTCACCACCTTCGTCGTGGCTGCAGCCCTCACCATCGTTCTGGGCATGGGCATGCCAACGCCATCCGCCTATATTCTGGCCGCCGTGCTGATGAGCCCGCTGATGAAGCAATTGGGCATCAGCGATTTGCAGGGGCACATGTTCATCCTGTATTTCGCAGTTCTGTCGGCGATCACGCCGCCTGTGGCGGTGGCTGCGTTTGCGGCGTCCAGTATCTCCGGCGACAATCCGATTCTGATCTCGGTTCACGCCGTGAAGCTGGCGCTGGCGGCGTTTCTCGTGCCCTTCGTCTTTGTGTTCGGCCCGGAATTGCTGTGGCAGGGGCCGCTTTGGAAGACCGCGGTCACGTTCGTCACAGCCGGAATTGGCCTCGTGCTTGTGGCTGCCGTACTGGAGCGATTCGACCCTTGGGCGAACGTTTGGTGGACGCGTGGATTGCTGGCGATAGCGGGCTTGCTCATGCTGGCGCCGCAATTGGTCAGCACAGCCGCAGGCATCGTTCTGGCGGTTGCCGTCATCGGCTTCACCAAAATGCGCAACGGAACGCTGTTCAAGCCAGCCTGAGAAAACAAAATGCGCGGCGATCAGCTCTCGCCGCGCACCAGTTTTGACACGACTTTAGCGGTGTAATCGACCATCGGCACGATGCGCGCGTAATTCAGCCTTGTGGGGCCGATGACGCCGAGCACGCCGACGATCTTTTGCTGCGAATCGCGAAACGGCGCCGCAATCATCGACGAGCCCGACAGCGAGAACAGCTTGTTCTCCGAGCCGATGAAAATGCGCACACCCTCGCCTGTTTCCGCCCGCGACAGCAATTCAATCACGTCTTTCTTGGTTTCAAGATCGGCGAACAAAAGCCGGATGCGCTCAAGATCTTCGACCGCCTTCAAATCATCCAGCAGATTGGCCTGTCCGCGCACAATCAATTGCTGGGCGTCGGTATCTGGCCCCGCCCAGCTTGCAAGGCCAGCGTCAATGAGGCGCGCGGCGAGTTGGCCAAGCTCGGATTCAGCGGCCTGGCGCGAGTTTTCGATGTCATGGCGCAGATCGCTCAAGGTGCGCCCGCGTATGCGCGCGTTGAGATAATTTGAGGCTTCCACCAGAGCCGAGGGCGGCAGATCGCGGGGAATTTGCACGACGCGGTTTTCAATCGTGCCGTTTTCGGCCACCAGCACGGCGAGCGCGCGCTCGGGCTCCAGCCGCACGAATTCAATCTGCTTAAGGCGCGAATTGTCTTTCGAGGACAAAACCACGCCCGCCCCGCGCGTGAGGCCAGACAGCATGGCGGAGGCCTCGGTGAGCACGTTCTCCATCGTCTGCCCGGCCGAGGCCGCCTTGACCTGCGCCTCGATGCGGCCGCGCTCCTCGCCGGTGAGATCGCCGATCTCCAGCATGGCGTCGACGAAAAACCGCAGGCCAAGCTCGGTCGGCAGCCGTCCGGCGCTGGTGTGGGGGGCGAAGATCAGCCCGGATTCTTCCAGATCCTGCATCACGTTGCGCACCGAGGCGGGCGACAGCGTCATCGGCAACATGCGCGAGAGCTGGCGCGAGCCCAAAGGATCGCCGGTCTCAAGATAGCTTTCCACCACGCGGCGGAAAATCTCGCGGGAGCGTTCGTTCATTGCCGTTAAGGCGGAGGCGTCGAAAGGCGCGCCGAGTTCGTTTGAAATGGCCATGACGCCAGTGTGACGATGCGCGGGGCGCGGTTCAAGCATTAAGCGCAAAACCTTGCGCGCAGGCCAGGATCGCCATATCGAAAAGGGGCCGCCCGGAGGAAATCATGCGCATGGATCAAAAAGCCGTCTTCGCCTGGGACGATCCGCTGCTGCTCAACGATCAATTGAGCGAAGAAGAGCGGATGATCGCGCAGGCCGCCCGCGATTATGCGCAGGACAAGCTCTTGCCGCGCGTCATCAACGCCTATGCGCACGAGACGACCGATCCGGAAATTTTTCGCGAAATGGGCGCGCTTGGGCTGCTCGGCGTGACGCTGCCGGAAGACTATGGCGCGGCGGGCGCAGGCTACGTCGCGTACGGTTTGGTGGCGCGCGAAGTCGAGCGGGTGGATTCAGGCTATCGCTCGATGATGAGCGTGCAATCCTCGCTCGTCATGCACCCGATCAACACGTTTGGAACCGAGGCGCAGAAGGCCAAATTTTTGCCAAAGCTGGCCACAGGCGAGTGGATCGGCTGCTTTGGATTGACGGAACCTGACGCGGGCTCGGACCCTGCGGGCATGAAAAGCCGCGCGCAGAAGGTTGGCGACGGCTATCTTTTGTCGGGTGCAAAAACATGGATCTCCAATTCGCCTATCGCCGACGTCTTCATCGTCTGGGCGAAATCGGACGCGCACGAGGGCGCGATCAAAGGCTTCATTCTTGAAAAGGGCATGAAGGGTTTGTCGGCGCCAAAGATAGACGGCAAGTTGTCTTTGCGCGCCTCAATCACCGGCGAGATCGTGATGGAGAGCGTGTTCGTACCGGAAGAAAACCTGCTCCCCAATGCATCCGGCCTCAAGGGTCCGTTCTCGTGCCTGAATTCCGCGCGCTACGGCATTGCGTGGGGTACGATGGGAGCTGCGGAAGATTGCTGGTTCCGCGCGCGTCAATACACGCTGGAGCGCAAGCAGTTTGGGCGCCCCTTGGCGGCCACGCAATTGGTGCAAAAGAAGCTCGCCGACATGCAGACCGAGATTGCGCTTGGCCTGCAGGCGGCTTTGCGCGTCGGGCGCCTGATGGACGAGGGACGCGCCGCGCCAGAAGCGATCTCGCTCATCAAACGCAACAATTGCGGCAAGGCGCTGGACATAGCGCGGCTTGCGCGCGACATGCACGGCGGCAACGGCATCCATGCCGAATATCACGTGATGCGCCACGCGCAGAACCTTGAAACCGTGAACACCTATGAAGGAACGCACGACGTGCATGCGCTGATTTTGGGGCGCGCGCAGACCGGCTTGCAGGCGTTCTTTTAATGACCGCAAACGCCCCGCTCAAAGGCTTCCGCGTGCTGGAGCTCGCCCGCATTCTGGCCGGTCCATGGTGCGGGCAATTGCTGGCCGATCTTGGCGCCGACGTCGTCAAGATCGAGCGCGAAGGCGCTGGCGACGATACCCGCCAATGGGGGCCGCCGTTTGTTGAAGGCGCGAACGGCGGCGATTTGGGGGCGGCCTATTATCACGCCTGCAATCGCGGCAAGCGCTGCGTCACAGCCGATTTTGAGCGCGAGGAAGGCCGCGCCCTTGTGCTGCGGCTGGTTCGTCGCGCCGATGTTGTGATCGAGAATTTCAAAGTTGGCGGGCTGACGAAATATGGGCTCGATTATGAAAGCGTGAAGGCGATCAATCCGTCCATTATCTATTGCTCGATCACCGGCTTTGGGCAGGACGGGCCTTATGCGCCGCGCGCAGGCTATGATTTCCTGATTCAGGGCATGGCCGGGCCGATGCATCTGACGGGACAAAAAGACGGGCCGCCGACAAAATCTGGCGTCGCAATGACCGATATTTTCACCGGTCTTTATGCGGCCAATGCGATACAGGCCGCGCTGTTGCGGCGCATGCAAACGGGGCAGGGCGCGTTCATTGATTGCGCTTTGTTTGACTCGCAAGTTGCGGTGCTGGGCTATCAGGCGCTGAATTATCTGGTCACCGGCGATGAGCCGCACCGCGCTGGCAACAGCCATCCCAACATCGTGCCCTATGACGTGTTTCCCGTGAGCGATGGCGATTTGATCATAGCGGCGGGCAACGATCATCAATATCGCAAGCTGTGCGAGGCTTTGGGCGCCGATGAGCTTGGGAGCGATCCGCGCTTTGCCGTGAGCCGCGACCGCGTTGCGCGTCGCGATGAATTGACCGCAATCCTCCACGCTTTGACGCGGCAATTTACGCGCGCCGCTTTGCTGGAAAAGCTTGATGCGCTTGGCGTGCCCGCCGG
>CAMCMI010000051.1 GCA_945875875.1 Rhizobium sp. Q54 | reverse complement strand
CAAAATCGGTGCGGATTTGACGCCTGCGAGTGGTGAGAAAGTGCAAGAAGTCGTTCTTAAAATGTATTCTGCACCCCCCGAAATCATACAGGCTGCAGCTAAGGCTGTACGTGAATAGAAAATAGCCATGGGGGCTATCCTGCGTGTTTTGCGTAATGCGGGTTATACATTTATTTGTGTAATCAAATTCTGGCCTGCCCCCTGAAAAGTTGTCCTCCCTGGTGTATGGCTTTTGAGCCGGTGAGGCGCTTGGGATGGTGGCGGGTCGCAAGCATGCGGCGCGAGACAGTTTAATCAGATGGGTTGAGGCTTGCTGCGCCGGCTACAGTGGGCAGCGGAGGCTTTGCCAAAGTCCGTTGGTCCAACGGGGACAAGGACTTGATTGCCTCGAACTGCGAAAGGAAAATGCGACCCTTAAAATGCTGCATAAAGTCAGAACGCTTCAGCGCGTCCATCACGGGGCCCTTGACCTCGGAGAGATGAAAACCGACCCCGGCAGAGTCGAGCCGATGCGCAATCGCTTCCAGACTTTCCAGCGCGCTGGCGTCGATGGCGTTCACGGCTGAACACAAAAGAATTACGTTCTTCACCGATGATTGATCCGCGATGCAATCATAAATGGCATCTTCCAGAGCTCGGGCGTTCGCGAAGTACAGACTTTCGTCAACCCGGATCGACAGGATGCTTGGGTCAGTGATGACCTGATGACGGTCGACATTGCGGAAGTGTTCTGTCCCTGGCACCTGGCCGACAATTGCCATATGTGGGCGCGACGTGCGCCAAAGAAACAACAGGAGTGACAGGGAGACCCCTGCCGTGATTCCAGCTTCGACCCCGACCAAAAGCACAGTGAGGATCGTAGCCGCCATCGCGGCGAAGTCGGATTTCGAATACTCGTAGGTGCGTTTGATCGCGGCGATATCCACGAGCGATAGCACAGCCACGATGATGGTTGCGGCCAGCACGGCTTGCGGAAGAAAACGAAACAACGGAGTGAGAAAGACGGTTGCGGCGAGGATGCCTGCTGCCGTAAAGGCTCCCGCGAGCGGGGTTTCCGCACCCGCATCGAAGTTCACCACAGAGCGGGCGAAGCCTCCTGTCACAGGATAACCGCCCGAGAGCGCTGCGGCGATGTTGGATGCGCCGAGCGCCGTCAGCTCCTGATTAGGAACGATCCGTTGCCGCCGCTTCGCCGCAAGCGTCTGCGCGACGGACACGGATTCGACGAAACCGACAAGGCTGATCAGCACGGCTGGCAAAAGCAATTGTTGCCAAAGCCCAAAGTCGAAGGACGGAAACGCAAAGGGCGGCAGACCGGCGGGAATTTCACCAACGATCTTTACGCCCTTTTCGACGAGGCCGAAGCCCACCACGGCGAAGATCGACAGGATGATGGCCGCCACCGGCCCGGCCTTGGCAATCATGTCCGCCGGGCGATGCTTCAAGCCGCGCGCAAGCAGCAGTGGCTTAAGGCGTTTGCGTGCCCAGAACAGGAAGGCCGTCGCCGAGACACCGACCACCACTGTGTAAGGGTTGATCCCACCGATGCCTTGGTAGATCCCGGTCACAAGATGTGGAAGCGTGTCGCCCTCAGCCTTGATCCCCAGAATGTGCTTGAGCTGGCTCGTCGCAATCAGGATGCCCGAGGCTGTGATAAATCCTGAAATCACCGGATGGCTGAGGAAGTTCGCCAGAAATCCCAGCCGCAACACCGACATCGCAATCAGCACGATGCCCGACAGAAAAGCGAGCGTGATTGCTGCCGTCAGATATTCAGGGGTCCCCGAAGCCGCAATCTGGCTCACCGCTGCGGCGGTCATCAACGACACCACGGCGACCGGCCCCACCGCCAACGCTCGGCTCGTGCCTAACAGAGCATAAGCGATGAGCGGCAGGATCGAGGCATAAAGTCCGACCTGCGGCGGCAAGCCCGCCAGCATCGCATAGGCCAGACTCTGGGGCACAAGCATGATCGTCACGATCAGGGCGGCGACCAGATCGCTTTGCGCTTCCGTGCGGGTGTACTTCGGCGCCCAGCTCAGAATTGGCAAGAATGAGATCAGACGTTTCAAGGGATCAGCCATCTTGATCAGGCAACATTCGTGGTTTGGGGCCGGGCCATCCATTCCCTGCCTTTGAGCATGGCCTGCCAGTAGATTGGCGGCAGCGTGCGCTCCTTCAGCAGCCAGGCGAGGTGACTGGGCTTGGGCGCCGGCGTCGCAGCAACGCTGTTTTATGCCGCCTAACCGAACATGTCGTTCGTGATGCCCGCATACCAGCCCATGTTCTCGCCCTGTTGCTCCTTGCGCATCGTCTGCGTTTCGCCATTCTTGGAGACGAAAGTCTCCACCGCTGCGATCTTGCCGTCCTTGCTCGCATAGCTTCCGCCAACTTTCACTGTATCGTCAGGCGCGATCAGCGACCAGCAGGTGTTGGCGTAACGTGCAGGAAAAGCCCGCGCGCTGGTGAGTTCCGCGCGCACGTTCATCGCCGCCACCTTCGCCTGGCTATTGGCTGCGAACGCCGATTTTGGCATGTCGCCGGCGATGCATGCGTCACCCAGAACATAAATGTTGGCGTCGATTGTTGAGCGCATCGTTTCAGGATCAATCGCGCAAAAGCCCGATCCATTCGCCAGCCCGCTGTCGCGCGCAATCTTGCCCGCCATTTGCGCAGGAATGACGTTGACCAGAGCCGCGTTTTTATAGGTCTCGAAGCCGGTCTCAACGGTGTTGGTCTTGGGGTCCACAGACTTTACACCCTCGTGAATCTTTGGCCCTAACCATTCCACCATACCCGGATAATAGGTGTCCCAACCTTGCTGAAACAGCCCCTGTTTGGAGAAGCTTTCCTTGGGATCGATAATGACGATCTTTGCATCCTTTTTGCCCGCACTTTTCAGCACGTGCGCCATCATGGAAACGCGCTCATAGGGGCCCGGCGGACAACGATAGGGGTTTGGGGGCGCAATCATGACAATCAGGCCGCCGTTGGGAACGGCGTCGAGGCGCGCTTTGAGAATTTCAGTCTGCTTGCCCGCCTTCCATGCGTGCGGCATCGTCTCTTCATGCGCCTGCCCCCAACCGGGAACGGAATCATATTTAAGATCGATACCCGGCGACACGACAAGACGATCATAGGAAAGCCGCGTTCCGTCGGCGAGCACTACCTGCTTCTTGTCGCGATCAATCTGCGTCGCCATTTGGCGGGCGTGGCGGATGCCGTAATTGGCAGTCAATTTGTCGTAGCCGTGCGTAATGGACTGAAGCGACCTGAAGCCGCCGAGATAAAGATTGGAATGGAAACAGGTGACGAATTGACTGGCTGGTTCGACCAGCACGACGTCAAGCGCGCCGCCGCTGTCCTTTGCAATATATTTGGCGGCGGTCGCCCCGCCAGGGCCGCCGCCTATCACGACGACGCGTTGCTTCGCCTGCCCCAATACAACAGGTGCGCCAAGCGCCAGAGCTGATCCGAACACGGATGATCCAACAAGCATTCTACGACGATTCATCAACATGACTGGTCCCTCCCGACCTGATTTAATCTGACACTCTAACAGTTTAATTCTTCATCGGCTGCAAAGCCAGGCTCCCAAAATAGGCCGCCAATGCTTCGATTTCGCTGGTGTTCAGCCTTCCAGCCAAAGTTTGCATGATCTGATTGTCGCGATCCTTGTTCTTGTAGGATTTCATCACCGCGATGAACTGGTCCTCTGGCCAGGCGACGATAGGGGGCACAGCCCCCGAAGCCTGGCCCGTGACTTGATGGCAGGCGACGCATTCGCCCGCCAGATATTCTCCCAATGCACGGTCGCCCTTTGCAGGTTCGGCGCGGGCGGCCAGACATGAGGCCGCCATGGCTATCATTGGAAGAGCGATGAGAGGCCGCATCTTCATTCGACGCGCGGCCCCGTCTTGTCGTCCGGGGTGACGTCAAGCGCGCGGGCGCGACCGAGAATTTTCGGCGCTTCAGGCTTGCAATTGGTCATGCAGGGCGTCTTGCGCCAGAACGCCTTCTCGGTCTTTTCGCGATCGTCTGGATAAAAGTTCGCAACATTGGGCAGTTTCACTTTCGCGAAATTGTCCTTGGAGAGCTCAAAATCATCCTTCACGATATCATTCATGTTTAGCAAAAACGCGGTGAGCGCGTAAGTCTCGTCAGCGGTCAACGATTGGGCGTTGCCGAAGGGCATTGTGCGGCGAACATAATCAAACACCGTTGACGTATAGGGCCAGAAGGATCCAATCGTCTTGTCGGGATTTTCCTTGTTGAGCGTGCCCTGCCCGCCCACCAGCACTGGATAGCGGCCAGCGCCTTCGCCAAACTCGCCATGGCACGAAGCGCAGCGCTCGAGATAAATCTCCTCGCCTTGCTTCACGCTGCCCATGCCCGCCGGAAGCCCTGCCCCGTCTGGACGAACGTCGATATCCCACGCGGCGATCTCTTCGGGCAAAGCGACGCGCCCGAGACCAGTCTTTTTGACCGATTGCGCCAACGCAGGCACCGACGCCAGAAGGACGGCGACGGCTAAAACTGTTTTACGAAATCTCGACATTTTCGACCTCCCCGTCCCCGCGCACCAGCCAGGTCTGGATGCCGTTGTTGTGATAGATGGAGTTCAAACCGCGAACGGCGCGCAGCTCCTGCTTTGTCGGCTGCACGTAGCCCGTGTCGTCCATGGCGCGGGACTGGATCATCAATTCACGCCCGTCCCAATCGAAGTCGAAATAGAAGCGCGCCATCGACAAGGGCATAGCAGGCCCGTCCAGCCGCGCCGTCTTCCAATTGCGTCCACCGTCGACGGAGACGTCCACGCGCGTGATCGTGCCGCGTCCGGACCAGGCGATGCCGGTCAGAACGTTCGGGCCTTTGTGCTTCAACGGCGCCTGCGGCGAAGGATTGGTGACGATGGACTTTGCGTCCATGATCCAGGTGAAACGACGGGAGCGCCCATCGGCGAGCAAATCCGTGTATTTCGATGTTTCCTCGCGCGCGTGCCATGGCTCATCGCCGACCTCGAGGCGACGCAGCCATTTCACCCACATGTTGCCTTCCCAACCCGGCACCACAAGGCGCACCGGATAGCCTTGTTCAGGACGCAGCGCCTCGCCGTTCATGCCAAAGGCGACAAGACAATCCTTCATCGCTTTTTCAATGGGGATTGAGCGCGTCATTGCGGACGCGTCCGCGCCTTCCGGCATAACCCACTTGCCGTTGGTCTTCACGCCGGCTTCATCGAGCAGCGTTTTCAGGGGAATGCCTGTGTACCAGACGTTGTGAATCATGCCGTGGGTGAATTGGCAGCCATTGAGCTGGGCGCCGCGCCATTCCATGCCTGAATTTGCGGCGCATTCCAGAAAATAGGCGCGATTGACGCGGCCAGGCATGCGCTTGATGTCGTCCATCGTGAAGACAAGCGGCTTGTTGACAAGTCCGTTGATCATCACGCGATGCTTTGCCGGATCAATTTCAGCGATGCCGCCATGATGGCGCTCGAAGGCGAGGCCCGAGGGCGTAATGATCCCGTCAATCTCATGGATCGGTGTGAAGTTTACCGACGATTCACGGCTGACCGTCAGCCATTCCACATCGCGCCGCACGACGTGTTTTTCGAATTGCGACGGCTGGCCGTAGGGGCGCGCCTGCACGCCGTCTCCAAGATAGCGGGTCCAATCCTGCACTTCCGTGATGAGCGGGTCTGGAGCGGTCTGGCCCACTGCCGCAGCGCTCGACAGACTGGCGCCCGCTCCGGCGAGCGCCGCGCTTTTCAGGAATCCTCGCCGGTCAAGTTTCCGGCCCGATGACGTTTCGCTCATTGTAATTGCCTCTCTGATCTTTTCGTCAGGCGCCAGTCACGGTGACGGATGTGTTGGGCTGAAGCTTCACGGATTTCACGCGCTTGAGATAGGTCTCAACCACCTCCCAGATGGGCGGGCCTTCGGTTCCCTGATTTACGCTGGCCCAGCCTGCGACCACATAATTGCGCTTGGCGTCGATGGGCTTTCCGGTCTTGAGCTCGGTCATGCCGGAAATGCGTTGATTGACGGGCTTGGAGACGTCGATCGAATAGCCCATGCCACCAACGCGCACCATGTCGCCGCCGCCCTGAAAATAGGGATCGGGATGGAAGATGTTGTCAGCGACGTCTTCGAGCACTGCGTGAATTTGCGCGCCCGTCATCTGCGTGCGGTAGCAGGCGGCATACGTCATAGCGGTGGCGTTGGTGAGCGCCTCAAAGGTGATGGGATCGCCGGGAACCAGCGAGCCGCCCCAGCGGAAGCCGGGCGATAGCGAGATTTCAGCGTCGCGCTCCGACAGCATGCTGGCGCAGATGAGATCGTCGAACGTGCCGTTGAAATTACCGCGCCGGTAGAGCAGCGATTCCGTATGCGCAAGCTCGCGTGCGAGATCTTGGGCGAAGGGCGCGCGGATCTTGTCCACAAGCGCTTTCATGGTCGCGTCGGGCGCAATTGCGTCCGAAAAAACCGGCATCAATTTATATCGGAAACCCGATATTTTTTTATCGCGCACGTCGAGATCGAGCCGCGAGAGGAACTTGCCGTGCGAGCCCGAAGCGATGAGAATCGTGGAGCCGACTTGCAGCACGCCGGGCATAGCGTCGTGGGTGTGCGCGGTCAGAATAACGTCAATCCCCTTCACCCGTCCCGCGAGCTTGCGATCCACGTCGAAGCCGTTGTGCGAGAGCAGGACAACAACATCCGCACCCTCGCTGCGCGCATCGTCCACTTGCTTCTGGATTTCGTCTTCACGGATGCCAAATTCCCAATCGGGAAACATCCAGCGCGGATTGGCGACGGCTGTGCGCGGCAGAGCCTGCCCGATGACAGCCACTTTGGCGCCGCCGCGTTCAAACGTCTTGCGCGCTTCAAAAACGGGCTCCTGCCATTCGAGCGAGCGCACGTTCTGCGCAAGGAAAGCGAAAGGCGCCGTATCGGCGATTTCCTTGACGCGCTTGTCGCCCAGCGTGAATTCCCAATGGGAGGTCATGGCGTCGATCTTGAGAGCGGACTGAACGTCGACCATGTCCTGCCCGTTGGTCTTCAGCGACGTCCAGCTGCCCTGCCACGTATCGCCGCCGTCAAGCAGCAGCACATTGCTCTCGCCGCGCTCGGCGCGCACGGAATTGATCAGCGTCGCAATGCGGTCCATGCCGCCCATGCGTCCGTAATTTTTGGCGAGCGCTGTGAAATCTTTGCTTGTCAGCGCGTACGCGTCAGGCGAGCCGGCGGCGATCTTGAACCAGGTGCGGAACTCCGCATCCGTCAGATGCGGCGGCTTGCCGCGCGCATCGCCGACGCCAAGATTGACCGAGGGCTCACGAAAATAAAGCGGCGCCAGCTGCGCATGCACGTCGGTGACGTGGAGGATCGTCAGCTTGCCGAGCGCATCAAAGCGGGTGATGTCGCCTTGCGACAAACGCTGCTGGGCGGCCACGCGGCCCAGTTGACCCGACCCTGAAGCGGAGACGATGAGCGACGCCGCCGCAGTCGCCTGCAAGAAGTGCCTGCGCGAGACCATTGATGTTTCCTTGCATCCAAGCCGCTTGGCTATCTAGCGCTGATCTGTCCGTCGGACCACGACGGGGCTGCGCAAAAGCATCGCGCCCCGCCGTCAATGACCAACGGCGTGATTACGAGACTGCGAGTTTGGCGGTCGCCTTGTATTCAGAGCCGTTATCGTCCTTCCAGACAAAGCTAAACTCGCCCGTTTCCTGCGCCTTGTAGAAAAACGCCTGATACGGATTTGCGGAAATCGAGGTGTGCCAATCAGCCTCGAACACCATCTTGCCGTTAAAGGCGGCGGCAAACTTGTTGATGATCTGCCGGGGTATCGTCTTGCCGGCTGAATCCTTGCGCATGCCGGTCTCCATCTCGTGGGAGATCAGCGTCTTGACTTCGATCAGCTCGCCTTTTTTGGCTTGGGCGGGAACACGAACGCGGGGTTTGGGTGTGGACATTTTCTAAATCCTCCAGAAGTGCGCAAAAGGGTGCTTGGGGAGATCGACGCGCGCGGCGCGATCAGCCGCCGCAGCCGCCAATCGTCACCTTCACCTCAGCCTTTGTAGAAAACAGCGCGCCGTTCGACATTTCAGCGACGCAGACGATGTTCTGGGTCTGGGCGAGCCGCATGCGCGTGGCCGCAGCCGCCTTGCCGCACTCGGGCGTGAAGCGGTAGCTGACGACGTTTGGCAGCGGGTTTCCGTCGGCGAAAACATGCACGGACTTGACGTAATCGTCAGCGCTCATGGGGCTTTCGATCTCGACGTTGATGGGCACGACCAGCCCGTTTTCAGCGATCTGCGGCACGTCGAGCTTGATGCGCCCCTCTCCTAACTTCTTGTTTCCGTAGAGCTTGTTGATTTCCGCCTGCACTGCCTTTTCGTCGGCCAGCGCCATACGCGGAGCCAGAACTGCAACCAAAGCGGCAAGGCCGCCAATGGCGAGCACATCGCGCCGTGAACCATTCCTGATCAAGGTTTGCATGTTCATCTCCCTATTTCTCCGCCTCGCCACATGGCGCACTTGACGATCCGCACTTTCCAGCGCACTTTTGAACACATAGTGATATTACATTTTGTGAATGTAAAGCGTAATGTCCAATAGCCGGCCAAAATAATCCGGCGATAATCGGGGGGGAGAACATATGCGACGTCACTGGATTCCAGCAGCTCTTCTGGCTGTTGCGGTCGGTTTAGCAGGCGTTGCCGCGACCGCACAGACAGCTCAGGACGAGAGCGAAAAAGAAATCGAACGTTATCGCGCGATGATCAACGACCCGATGGCCAACCCCGGCTATCTGGCGGTTGATCGCGGCGAAGATCGTTGGGCTCAAAAGCGGGGCAAAAAGAACGTATCGCTGCAAACTTGCGATTTAGGACAAGGTTCAGGCAAGCTTGAAGGCGCTTATGCAAAAATGCCCCGTTATTTTGCGGACGCAGACAAGGTGATGGACCTCGAGCAACGCCTGCTCTGGTGCATGCAAACCATTCAGGATCTTGATACGACAGACGTCGTGGCCCGCCGTTTTTCAGGTCCCGGCAGAGTGTCTGACATGGAGGATCTCGTAGCCTTTATCGCAAACAAATCCAACGGCATGAAGATCGAGCCGCAATCTTCGCACGCCAAGGAAAAAGAGCTCACGGACATTGGCGAAGAGCTGTTCTATCGCCGCGCGGGCGTGATGGATTTCTCCTGCGCCTCCTGCCACGGCGAATCGGGCAAACGCATTCGCCTGCAAGCGCTTCCTGACCTTTCGACGCCTGGAAAACAGGCGCAGGAAACCATGTCTTCGTGGCCAACCTATCGCGTGTCGCAAAGCGCTCTGCGCACCATGCAGCATCGCTTGTGGGATTGCTTCCGCCAGCAGCGCTGGCCCGCTCCCGATTACGCCTCGGAGGGACTGACCGCCCTTCACATGTTCCTGAACAAGCAAGCGGCTGGGGGCGAAACCAACGTGCCCTCCATCAAGCGTTGAGGAGATCGGCCATGCTGTCACGCGTTATTTTATCTGCGGTCTTCATTGCTTCGGCCGGCGCGGCTTTTGCCCAGACAAAGCCTGCTGTCGATCAAGCGAAGGTGGAGACGACCGTCAAGGCGACCTTCTCGAAAGCCTCCTCTGAATGGAAAAGTCGAATTGAGCTCGACGAAACGCAGCGCGTTTGCACGCAAACGCACAACAAGGTCAGCGTCGCCCAGGCGGACGCCATACAAGCGCGCGAACTGGCCCGAGTGGTCATGCCCCCCGATGGAAAGTTTCTGGGAGATTGGAAGAAAGGCTATTCGGTCGCCAATAATGGGCGCGGCGGACAATTCTCCGATCCGCCTGGCACGGTGAGCGGCGGCAATTGCTTTGCTTGCCACCAGATGGACCCCAAGGAAGTGAGCTACGGTACGCTCGGCCCAAGCCTTGCCGCCTATGGAAAGGATCGCAAATACGATCCCGACCTCATCAAGGACGCGTGGACGAAAATCTATAATTCACAGGCCGTGGTCGCATGTTCGAACATGCCGCGTTTTGGCACGATGAAAGTGCTGGACGAACAGCAGATCAAGGACGTTCTGGCCTATTTGTTTGATCCGGAATCCCCCGTCAACAAATAGCGGGGTGACGTTGCCTGAAGCCGCAGGGCACCTTGCAGACTCGTCTGCAAGGCTCCTGCGGTTTTACTTTTACGAGCGCGTCTTCAGCCATTCCGTAAACGAAGCGGCCTCATAGCCCTTCTCGCAGACGTATCGAAACATCGCGAGAAATGGCGCGGGCTCCAGCAAACCGGGCATGCGCGCAACCTCGCGCTTCATCACCGATCTCGCGCCAAGACCCTCGGCGCTCTCGGGAAAGAACAGAATCGCCGGCGTCAATCGCACCCCGTAGATGCGCGCCAGATCGCGCTCGGAATGTTTGGCGCCATCGAAATCGGTCACCTCGCGCGCACCGAACAGATTGAGATGCAGCACGTCGAAATTGGCCTGGATATAAGCTGCTATTGCTGGATCGGAGAGATGCTCCTCCGCCATGCGCTTGCAATAGGGGCAGGCGCGCTGGCCAAAGATCACAGCAAGCCGCTTGCCGCTGGCGCGCGCGTTGGCCACATCCTCGGCCAGATCAAGAAAACTATCCAGATACCAGTCAAAATGATACATGCCGTCTTCGGCCAGTTTTGGCGCGGCAAGGACCGAGGAAGTGAAGGGCGACGAAGTGAAGACCGGCGCGGCGAGCCCCGCCAACCCCAGCGAAAACAAGCGTCGAGTAATCATGATGCGCCCCTCGCCTCAGCCGATATTTCCAAGGGCCGGAAAAGTTTCCAGCAGCCAATAGCCGATCAGCGGCATTGTACCGGTCATGAACAGCAGACCGGTGACGACAAGCCCCGCCCCCATGATCTTCTCCACCAGAGCCACATGCCTGCGAAACCGGCGCAAAAAGCGCAGGAACGGCCCCACGAACGCCGCAGCTGCGATGAACGGAAGTCCGATCCCGGCCGAATAGGCACCCAGTAAAATGACGCCGCGCATCGACGTTTCCTGCCCACCCGCCAGCAGAAGGATCGCCGCCAGCACCGGCCCCACGCAAGGCGTCCAGCCAAAGGCGAAAGCGAGCCCCACAATATAGGCTCCAAGCGGGCCAGCCGGTTTCGACAACGCGTGAAAGCGCGCCTCCCGAAACAACAGCGCAATGCGAAACACGCCCAGAAAATGCAGTCCCATAACGAAAATCAGTCCGCCCGCGACCACAGAGAGAACGTCAAACCATTCGGTCAACCATTGACCAAGAGTTGACGCCGTAGCACCCAGAAGGACAAAGACCGTTGAGAAGCCGGCGACAAAAAACAATGCGCGCGAAAACGCTATTCTCCCGACAGGGTTCTTGCCCTCCGCTTCAGTCAGCCGGTCAAGATCGACGCCGGTGAGGAAGCAGAGATAGGCTGGCGCAAGCGGCAATACGCACGGCGACAGAAAGGACAAAACTCCCGCTGCGAAAACGCCCAGCAAGCCATGATCCAGATTCATGCGTCGGCGCCTGTTCCAGTACTGGAAATCATATGCGAATATGTCTATACAACGTACATGAAAAACATGACAATGCTTTCCATGTTTGCGGCCATCGCATTTGGTCTGGCCGCCTCCGCAGCCTCTGCGGCTGAGCTGATTTTTGTCGAGCGCGCCGGCTGCCCCTATTGCATCAAATGGGAGCGCGAGATCGCGCCCTCATACGCGCTCACAAAAGAGGGAAAGCTTGCAAAACTGCGCAAGGTGGATCTGGGCGCAGGTCAGCCGACCCAAGCTGCGCGTCCTGTTAGGTTTACGCCTACATTTCTCGTGATAAACGACGGGAAGGAAGTGGGGCGCATCACCGGATATTCGGATGAGGCGATGTTTTGGGGCATGTTGTCCCAAATTCTGGCTCGACTTGAGCCTGTCGCAGCGCCCGCCGACGCCCCCGCCGCTGTCGCTGTCGCAGATTGAAGGAACCCAGATGGGAGCCATAGTTTCCAAAGAGATCGAAGCAGAGCTGAGTGCCAGTACGGAGCGTTCCCCGCGGCTGGATCAATTGATGCGCAATGCGCGCTTGGCCAGCGATTTCCTCAAAGCGCTGTCGCACGAGAATCGTCTTCTGCTGCTGTGTCTTCTTGCGGAAAAGGAGCGCTCTGTAAGCGAGCTGGAAAATCTGCTCGCCATGAGCCAGTCCAGCGTTTCGCAACAACTCGCACGCCTGCGCTATGACAACCTTGTGACCACGCGGCGCGACGGCAAAGCTATCTTCTATTCGATAGCCAACGAAAACGTTCGCAGCGTGATAGCCCTAATCTATGATATTTTTTGTGAAGGCGAGGAAAAGCCCCGCGCGTAACGGCGCGCGAACAGGGTCGACGTCAAGGACGGCGGGGAGTGGCTGATGCTGGATCTATCCGCTGTCTCTGTTGGAGCGATCGGGCTTGTGACAGGCGCGTGCGTTGGATTTACCGCGCGCCGGGCGCGGCTGTGCACGCTTGGCGCCATCGAATCAGCTGTCGTGGGCGGAGACTGGAGGCGGCTGAAAATTTTCGGCCTTGCGCTCGCAATCGCTCTGCTCGGCACGCAGGCCCTTATTCTTGCCGGGCTCTTCGACGAGACGCGGACAACCTATCTTCCAACACAGATCGCGTGGCTGTCGATCTTGCTCGGCGCGACGATGTTTGGCCTTGGCATGGCGCTGGTGGGCACGTGCGCGTTTGGCTGCCTCGTGCGTCTTGGCGGCGGCGACTTGCGCAGCCTTGTCACGTTAATCGTTTTTGGCGCCGTCGCTCTGACCGCTCTGCGCGGCGCACTGTCGGGTGTGCGTATGGACTGGCTTGAACAGATTGCATGGCCCATGCCGAATGCGGCGCCGGGGTCGTTGATCGACCTTGCGAGCCGCTTTGCTGGCTTTGACATGCGCGCCCTTGCGGCGCTGGCTATCGGCGGCGGATTGTTGACCATTGCAGCATTGGACAAGCGGCTTCGTCATTCGCCGCGTCTGTGGCTGGCCGGACTGGTCCTGGGCGCAGGCGTCGTCCTGGGTTGGGCGGTCACGGGCGTGCTGGTCGACGCTTTCAGTCCGCAGCGCCCGCAAAGCCTGACCTTTGTTGCGCCTGTGGCGCGGGGGCTCCATGCGCTCATTCTCGGAACCGGCGGATGGCTGGAGTTCAGCGTCATGAGCGCTCCGGGCGTAGCGCTGGGATCGGCGCTGGCGGCGTGGAGCAACGCGGAGTTTCGCTGGGAAGCCTTCGACGACCATCAGGAAATGCGGCGGCACCTCACCGGCGCCGTGCTGATGGGGCTCGGCGGCGTGCTCGCAGGCGGCTGCACAATCGGCCAAGGGCTTAGCGCCGGATCCCTGCTCGCGATGTCCTGGCCGCTCGCCCTTGTCAGTATGATTGGCGGGGCGTGGCTTGGACTTGTTCTTCTCGTCGAAGGGTCGTTGCGGGAGGGCCTTTGGGCGCGCTTGGGCGAGTGGCGAGCTTCAAATAAGACCTTTGTGGAATGAAGCCGCGCGCTAAAGCCCGGGAACAAACCGGTACGCCAGCCCTGCCCGCTCCACGCGGCCTCTGCCGCCGTTGGGCAGATGATAGCCAATGATCGGCATCTTGTCGGCGGCGAGCCTGTCCAGCAGCCGCTTGCGCGTGGCTATGGCGCGCTCTGGCTCCTGATCGAAGCCGCCTCTCCAGTCTGGATGCTGGAACGAGACGATTGGATGCGTCAGCGCGTCTCCGAGCACCAACACGGATTCGGACCCGAGCTTCACTTCGAACGAGACGTGCCCGGGCGTATGTCCGCCAGTTTCAAACGCCGCCACGCCGGGAAGAACCTCCTCGCCGGGACGAAAGGTCTTCAGCACAGATTCAAGCTCTTTGAAATGCCGTTGCGCCCCAACGACAAAAGCTTGCCGCTCCTCCGGCACTTTCGATAAGGCGTCGCTCGCAGTCCAAAAATCCCGCTCGGTGGCGCAGATATGATAGGTAGCCTGCGGAAATGCCGGCGTTCCAAAATCATCAAGGCTGCCCCACAAATGATCGGGATGCGCATGCGTGAAAACCACATGCGTCACTTTCTCGGGCGCAATGCCTGCTGCGGCAAGCGCATCGGCGAGCTTCCCTGCCCCCGGCATGAAATTTGGGCCAGCGCCGCAATCAAACAGGATAACGTCGTCGCCTCGCGTTAGAGCCGTCACATTAAGCGGCGTGCGCACGCTGGTCGATGGCAGCCCGGCTGCGGTGAGGGCTGCGCGAATAGCGGCGGGATCCGCCTGCGCGCTTAGCATTTCAGTCGGCAGCTCAAAACTGCCGTCGGAGAGACTTGCCAATCCCGAACTGGCAGCAAAGGCGGCGCCAGCGGAGGACAACACAAACAAAGCCGACGTATGCGTCAGAAAATAGCGCCTGTTCATTTCGTCCCCTGCCAATTCGCTTTTAGATATCTTACATTATTTTAATACGGCCTCAACGTGCATCAAAAACTGCAGGCTCGTTTATCGAGTGATGGCGCTTCGCGGATGATCGAACTGAACTTGTCCCTGTTTGGCGTCTCCCAAGGCCGGGCGACTATGCTGCGTTTCGGACAAACTCCATGTACGGCACGATCACCAAGGTTAATTCAGAAAAATCCCATAGATTGTGTAGTGTCTGACATTTCCGCTTAACCCACTGAGATCATTGCAGCACGGCTGTGCCCACAAATCACCCCGCTCATAATATCCCACAAACCGCAACGCCCAAGCAGATTTTCTGGGATTCGCTCCTACCCTGCCAGTTTCTGTCACCCGGCGCGCTAAATCCGGTTGCTCGCTCGAATCCTTCGAAACTAACATTTGCCATGTAGAACATGGGATTTGGGCGATGGCGCAGGCAAAAGTGATCACCGAGCAGGAGCTGAAACGGGCGCTGGCGATGGTGGCGGGGCGCAAGCACGCTGCTCGGGACAGGCTGGCGCTGCTGCTGACGCACTGGGCGGGCATGCGTGTGTGCGAGGTTGCGGCGCTGACCCGAGGCACCGTTCTTGGGCCCGCGGGCGAAGTGCTGGAAGAATGGCGACTGGGCAGCGATCAGACCAAGGGCGCAATGGGCCGGGTGGTTTACGCCAATAGTAAGCTGCGGAAAGAACTGGCGGCTTATCTCAAAGCCAACCCCGCACC
The DNA here is from genome assembly GCA_945875875.1 of Rhizobium sp. Q54. Classification (GTDB taxonomy): domain Bacteria; phylum Pseudomonadota; class Alphaproteobacteria; order Rhizobiales; family Beijerinckiaceae; genus Terripilifer. The sequence continues at coordinate 181 of CAMCMI010000051.1, read as the reverse complement.
AGATCGCAGCCAGCACGCGATAACGAACGATCTCGTCCGGCGGGCGCTTCATCTGGCGAGAACAATATCGTGTCGCACAAAGCGTCTGATGGTAGAACTGGCCGCCAATGAACCATATAAAGTTGGCGATCCGGCGCTTAAATATATTACTAGTTTGTCGGATTTCCTTTTTTGGCGTCAC
>CAMCMI010000050.1 GCA_945875875.1 Rhizobium sp. Q54 | reverse complement strand
ATTCATCACCGGCGCGCTGATCGAGGACGCGGAGTCTCAAGCGGAGGGCTTTGCCATCGCCTTCGCGCTTTGCGGGCTGGTGGTCGCAATTGCAAACCTTTTGGGGCTCGCGCTCATCCGGCCTGACCGCGAGGCGGAACGGCTGGCGGCGTATAGACCCGCAACGCATGGCGGCGCAGCGTAAAGACTGCGGGGGTGTTGCACTCTCTGGACCGCGCGCGGCCTCGCGCGCATCTTTGAGCGCACGCAAGAGCGCGCGGTCCCGTTAGCGGCGCGCCCGCTCAATCGCTTCCCACACGCGCAAAGGCGTGGCGGGCATGTCGATATGGGTGACGCCAAATTCGGCCAGCGCATCGACGACCGCGTTCATGATCGACGTCATCGAGCCAGCGCAGCCAGCCTCGCCGCAGCCTTTAGCGCCCAGCGGATTTGTTTTGGCCGGATCAGGCAGCGAGAGATAGGCAAATGGCGGCGAATGATCGGCGCGCGGCATGGCGTAATCCATGAACGAGCCTGTCAGCAATTGCCCATCGTCGCCGTAATGGGTTTCCTCCATCAGGCATTGGCCGAGCCCCTGCACGACACCGCCCTGCACCTGGCCCTGCACGATGATCGGGTTCACGACATTGCCGAAATCCCCCACCATCGAATAGCGCGCGACCGTCGTGATGCCCGTCTCCGGGTCGATCTCGACCTCGCAGATATGGCAACCGTTGGGATAGGTGGCCGCGCCCGCGCTTCCCACGTGATCAACGTCGAGCGATTGCGGCGCATCGTCCGGCAAACCAGCGCCCGCGTTGAGCTTTTGCGCCATGTCCATGATCGAGATTGAGCGATCCGTGCCAGCAATCGTGAAGCGGCCCGCCTCAAAGCCGATGTCTTCGACGCCCGCCTCCAGCATGTGCGAGGCGATGATGCGGCCCTTTTCGATCACCTTCGCGCTGGCCTCGACAAACGCGGTCCCTGAGCACATCAAAGACTTCGAGCCGCCCGTTCCCGTGCCGCTGACGAGCTGATCGGAATCGCTCTGCATCAAGCGGATCTTGTCGAACGGAACGCCAAGCTCCGTGGCTACGATCTGCCCAAACGTGGTGCCGTGGCCCTGCCCGTGATCGTGCGATCCGGTGAGAATTTTCACGCCGCCATCGGCCTCAAAATGCACGCCGCCATATTCGGCCTGCAAGGGCGCGGTGACTTCCAGAAACTGCCCGATGCCGCGCCCGCGCAACTTGCCGCGCTTTGCGCTGTCGGCCTTGCGTTTGTCGAATCCATTCCAGTCGGCAAGCTCCAGCGCCTTGTCGAGAATGGCGGGGAAATTACCCGAATCATACGTCGAGCCCGACGGCGCCTTGTAGGGAATTTGCTCGGGCTGGACATGGTTGCGGCGGCGCAGTTCGACAGGATCAATCCCCATCTCGCGCGCGGCGGTGTCGATCAGCCGCTCCATATAATAATTGCCCTCGGGGCGCCCGGCGCCGCGATAGGCCGTTACCGGCACGGTGTTGGTGAACACGCAGCGCGTGCTGACCTCCACAAGCGGCGTGCGATAGCACGAGTTCACATGCTTCACGATGTTGAAGGTGGAGAACAGCGGCCCGATCTGCGTCATGTAGCCGCCAAGATCGCCAAAGCCCTTGCAGCGCACGGCTAAAAACGTCCCGTCTTGCGCCAGCGCCAGCTCGCATTCAAACTCCTGCGCGCGGCCATGATGATCGGACAGGAACGAGTCCGAACGCGTGTCGGTCCATTTCACCGGACGGCCAAGCGCGCGCGAAGCATGCAGCGCGCAGATATATTCAGGAAACACCGACCCCTTCATGCCGAACGAGCCGCCGACGTTTGTGGCGATGAAGCGCACTTTGTCAGGCGTCAGCTTCATCATCTCGGCGACGTTGGCGCGCGAGCCGGTCACGCCTTGCGTCGGCGCCCACAGCGTGAAGCGTCCGCTGTCTGGATCATATTGAGCAACCGCCGCGCGCGGCTCCATCGCGTTGATGACGATGCGGCTGTTGGTGATGTGGAGTTTGGTCACGTGGGCGGCATTGGCAAAAGCCTCAGCCACTTTTTCGCTGTCGCCAAAATGATAATCGAGCGCGACATTGCCCGGCGCCTCGTCGTAGATTTGCGGCGCGTCGGCTTTCACGGCGTCCGACATGGCGACGATGGCGGGCAGCGGCTCAATATCGAGCGTCACGGCCTCGGCTGCATCCTGCGCCTGCGCGGCTGTTTGCGCGATCACGCACGCCACCGGATCGCCGACAAAGCGCACCCTGTCTGTGGCCAGCGCAAAACGCGGCGGCTTTGCCATGGCGGCGCCGCCGCGCCCTTGAAGCGCAACGCGAAACGGCATAGCGCCATAGCCAGCGATCGCCAGATCGGCGCCGGTATAGATGGCGATCACGCCGGGCATGGCGCGCGCGGCCTCAATATCGATGCCGCGCAAAATTCCATGCGCCTGTTGCGAGCGCACCATGGCGCAATAGACCTGGCCGGGCCGATTGACGTCGTCGGTATATTGGCCGCGACCCTGCAACAGGCTCGCATCCTCCACCCGCCGCACGGGCTGGCCGATGGCAAATTTCATGATCGCCAGATCTTCGTCCTTGACGCGGATATTCATCGGGGCATCGCCTCCAGATTGCGAACGCTGTTGTTGAAACAGATATGAACCCGCGCGGGGCGCAGGGGCAAGGGCTTACCGAAAAATGGAGAAACGCCTCAAACCTCTGCGAGGCGCTCCAGCCGGGCCACATCCAGCAGGCGCACCCCGTCGGGCACGATCACGATGCACTTTTCGCGAGCAAGGCGCGTCATGATGCGGCTCACGGTCTCGACCGTGAGGCCCAGAAAATCGCCGATGTCCTGCCGCGTCATCGGCAGCAGCACATGCACCTGGTTGCCGTTCACCCGCATCCAGCGATTGCGCAAGCCGATCAGAAACGCCGCGATCCGCTCCTCGGCGGTGCGACGGCCCAAAATCACCATCTGGTCCTGCGCCAGGCTCAGCTCATGGCTGGCCATGGAATGCAGGCGCCGCAACAGGTGCGGCTTGGCGTCCAGAAAATCCGAATAGGCCTCGCGCGAGAAGCGGCAGGCGGTCGTGGGCGTGAGCGCGTCGGCGCAGAACACGTTGCGCTCGCTCATCGCAAGGCCCAGAAAATCGCCCGGGAGCGCAAAGCCCACGACCTGACGGCGCCCGTCTGGCAGCAGCTTGTAGAGCCGCACGGCGCCAGCGGTGACATTGTAAACCGAATCCGAGGGCTGATCCTGCTCGAACAAAGTCTGGCGTGCGGCAAAGCTCAAAGTCTGCGACAATCTGTCCAGCTCATGCAATTCATCAGGTTCAAGCGCATCGCACAGGCTCAACGCCCGCACGCGGCATTGCGCGCATTCAATCGGTCCCTTTGAATTGGGACACAGGCTGAGAGCAGGCGAACCCGCCAAGGCCTTGCTTTCTGTCGCTTCCATAGCCGTGATCCCGCAAGAGTTTCAACGAGGGTTACAAAGCGCCAGATCACACTGCACGCGCCCACGATGATTGGCAACCTGAGAGCTGCTCCGACTATCGTTGCAACGGGCGCCGCCTCTTGACCTCGACTTGACCTGCGTCAATGTGAGCAAGGGCTGATTGCAGAAATCTGTCTCATGCGTCCACAAAAACTCATGCGTCCACAAAAATTCCCGCCGAACGAACCGCCCCTGTTCCACACTGTGACAGTCGACCGGCGCGTTGCGCTGCGGGCGTGGCCCCTTGTGCAATCGTCACGCCCCGCCGCGCGGCTGGAGGATTGGCGCGCCTATGCTGCGGCGCTGGGCCGGCGCGTCGGCAAATCAGCCGGGCTGGTGGCGATGGAGGACGAGCGCGGCTACGTCCATGCCCTGTTCGCCTGGCATGTTCACCGCGCCATCGGGCGCCCGCGCGAGCTACGCGTGAGCGATCTTGTGGTGGGCAATCTGCCGGGCCGGGAATTGGCGCAAAGCATCGTGGTCGCCATTCGCCGGGTCGCGACGACGACCCGCGCCGACAGCGTTCTGGTGGAGATCGGCGACCGCCAGATCGCGCCGGACGCCTTGCTAAGCGATGGTTTCGAGCGGCTGGTGATGGATTGCATGCACACCAATTTCATCGCCCCGCGCTGAGCGCGCTTTCCCCCGGCCGCGCGGGCGGCTATGTGTGCAAGGCGCGCTGAAGCGGCGCGCGGGGACACGAACATGAGCGCACCCACAAAGCTCGGCGACGGGCGCATCGCCTTTCTCTCCTCCGGCACGCCCGAGGCGGAAGACGCGCGCGTGCTGTTCGTCAAGCGCTACGGCGAGACCGATTGCGCGGACGCCGACGTGATCGTCGCGCTTGGCGGCGACGGCCTGATGCTGCAAACCCTGCACCGCTTCATGGGCTCGAAAAAGCCGATCTACGGCATGAACCGGGGCTCGGTTGGTTTTCTGATGAACGAATATCAGGAAGACAGCCTGCGCGAGCGGCTGGCGGCGGCGCTCTCCTCAACCATTCATCCGCTGACGATGAAAGCAACCGACGTGAAGGGCACCGTGCATGAAGCGCGCGCCATCAACGAAGTCTCGCTGCTGCGCCAGACCTATCAGGCCGCCAAATTGCGCATATCAATAGATGGTCAGGAGCGGTTGGCCGAACTCATCGCCGACGGCGTTCTCATTGCAACGCCCGCCGGGTCCACCGCCTACAATCTCTCGGCCAATGGTCCGATCCTGCCGCTCGATGCGCCGCTGATGGCGTTGACGCCAATCTCCGCCTTCCGCCCGCGTCGCTGGCGCGGGGCGTTGTTGCCGGACAAGGCCCGCGTCACCATCGACATTCTGGAAGCCGACAAACGGCCCGTGTCTGCGGTCGCGGATCACTACGAAGTGCGCAAGGTCGCCAGCGTCGACATCGCGATGGATCATGCGACCGGCTGCCTGATTTTGCACGATCCCGGTCATTCGCTGGAAGAGCGAATCCTGCGCGAGCAATTTGGCGCCTAACGCGCCAGCGCGAGCATTTGGATTTAGCGCGCCAGCGCGTCCAGCACGCGCGCCCAGCTGCGGGCGCCCTTGTGGAAGGATTTCAGCTCATACTTCTCATTGGGCGAGTGGATGCGGTCGTCGTCGAGCCCAAAGCCGATCATCAGCGCGTCCATGCCCAGATCGCGCCTGAAATTGCCGATCACGGGAATCGATCCACCGCCGCCCGCCATCACCGCCTCAACGCCCCATTCGCGACTGAGCGCGCCGCGCGCCTGTTGCAGATAACTTGAGTCAAACGGCAACGAGATCGCAGCCGAGGCGCCGTGCGAGACGAACGTCGCCTTGCAATCGGCGGGCAGACGCGCGCGCACGAAGGCGTGGAAACTCTCGCGAATTTTCTGCGGCTCCTGCGACCCCACAAGGCGGAACGAAATTTTCGCTGACGCGCACGCTGGCAGCACCGTCTTTGTGCCCTCGCCGGTATAGCCGCCGATGATGCCATTCACGTCGCAGGTCGGGCGCGACCACACATGCTCCAGAACGCTGCGGCCTTTCTCGCCTGCGGGAACGCTGAGGCCCACCTCGCCCAGAAAGGCGCTCTCGCTGAAATCGAGCGCCCGCCATTGCGCGGCAACGTCAGCGGGCAATTCCTGCACGCCCTCGTAAAAGCCCGGCAGAGTCACGGCGCCATTGTCGTCGTGCAGATCGGACAGAATGCGGGTGAGCACGCGGATCGGATTGATCGCGGCGCCGCCGAACAGGCCCGAATGCAGATCGCGCGAGGCGGCGTCGATCACCACCTCCTCCAGCACAAGCCCGCGCAGCATCGTGGTGATGGCGGGCGTGTCCTTATTCCACATATTGGTGTCGCAAACGAGCGCCACGTCCGCGCGCAGTTCCTCTTTGTTGGCGGCAAGAAACGCAGGCAGCGATGGCGAGCCGCATTCCTCTTCGCCCTCAAACAAAATGGTGACATTGCAGGGCAGACCACCATGATTCATGTAGGCGCGACACGCCTCAACGAAGGTCATCAGCTGGCCTTTGTCGTCAGCGGCCCCGCGCGCGACGATGCGCTTGTCGCCGCCCTCCTCCACCATATGCGGCGCAAACGGATCGCTGCGCCACAGGCTCAAAGGGTCCACCGGCTGCACGTCGTAATGGCCGTAGAACAACACATGCGGCGCATCCGCCCGCCTGGCTTTTGCGTGCGCGACGACCATCGGATGGCCCGCCGTTTCGCGCATGCTCGCCTCAAACCCCATGCCGGACAATTGGCCGCTCAGCCAAAACGCGGCGCGCGCGCAATCGTCCTTGAACGCGGGATCGGTCGAGATCGACTTGATGCGCAGCAGATCAAACAGCCGCGCAAGCGAGCCGTCGAGATCGGCGTCAATATCGGCGAGAACTTTATCGAGCGCCATGGCGTTTTCCGTTATCGTTTGCCGCCCAGCATGCCGCCGAGCACGTTGCGCAAAATAGCGCGGGTGATGTGCGTGCCAATGGAACGCGCGGCCGATTGCGCGGCGGACGCGATGATCTTCTCGCCCATGGATTGTCCGCGCCTGCCCGGCACAGGCTTGCCGGTGCGCGGATCAACCTTTGGCGCATCACTGCCAAACACGCCTCCCAGCATGCCGCCGAGCTGGCCCATGATGCCGCCCTCTTCAACCGGCGGCGCAGCGGCGATTTCCGCACGCTTGGCCAGCATTTCAAAGGCGGAGTCGCGGTCAATCATCGTATCGTATTTGCCGCCCAGCGCGCTCTTGCGCTGAATGGCGGCGCGCTCTTCGAGCGTAATCACGCCGACGCGCGCCGACGGCGGCGCAACAAGCGTGCGCGCGACTTCGGATGGCGCGCCCTTGTCCTGCAAAGTGGAGACGAGCGCCTCGCCGACTTTCAATTCCATGATCGCTTTGGCCGCATCAAACCCTGGCTTCTGGCGGAAGGTTTCCGCCGCCGCCTTCACCGCCCGCTGATCGCGCGGCGTGAACGCGCGCAAGGCATGCTGCACGCGGTTTCCCAGCTGCCCCAGAACGGCTTCGGGCACGTCGAGCGGGTTTTGCGTGATGAAGTAAACGCCCACGCCCTTCGAGCGGATGAGGCGCACTACTTGCTCAATCGCGTCGAGCAAAGCCTTTGGCGCATTGTCGAACAACAAATGCGCTTCATCGAAAAAGAACACGAGTTTTGGCTTTTCAAGATCGCCGACTTCCGGCAGATTCTCGAACAATTCCGACAGCATCCACAAAAGGAACGTCGCGTAGAGACGCGGGCTGCGCATCAGCTTGTCGGCGGCCAGCATGTTGATGACGCCGCGCCCGTCGCGATCCTTGCGCATGAAATCGTTGAGATCGAGCGCGGGCTCGGCGAAGAAAGAACTGGCGCCCTGATTTTCCAGCACCAGCAGCGCGCGCTGAATGGCGCCGATGGTGGCGGGCGCGACATTGCCATATTTGGTTTTGATCTCAGCTGCGTTGTCGGAGACAAATTGCAGCATCGCCCGGAAGTCTTTCAGGTCGAGCAGCAACATGCCGTTGTCGTCGGCGACGCGGAACGCGATGTTGACGGCGCCTTCCTGCACGTCGTTGCATTCCAGCAATCGCGAGAGCAGCAGCGGCCCCATTTCTGAAATGGTGGCGCGCACGGGATGGCCCTGTTCGCCGAACAAATCCCAGAACACGACGGGGAACTCATCCGCGTGCCATTCAAAGCCCAGATCTTTGGCGCGCTGCGTAAAATGCGGCTTGGGATCGCCCGCGAACGCGATACCTGAAAGATCGCCCTTCACGTCGGCGGCGAACACCGGCACACCGGCGTTGGAAAAGCCCTCCGCCAGCACTTGCAGCGTGACGGTTTTGCCGGTGCCGGTGGCGCCGGTCACAAGACCATGACGGTTGGCGAGCGGCAGGTTAATGAATTGAAAGGCGTCTTCGCCCTTGCCAATAAATACTTTTCCGTTCTCGCTGCGCGGATCTCCGGCCATTGCGATCTCCCGGCGTTTGAAATGTCGTGGGGTGTTATAGGCGATAGCCGGGCTATGGACCAGCGCCCGTGTGGGGTGCGGGCTTCCAGCAGCGGCGCTGCTCGCAGCTTTACCCACAAAGTTCCAAACGCGTCATGGTCGCGAAGGCGGCCATCTACGGCAGGCCACCAGCTCGTTGCCTATCGTGGGTCCCGGCCTTCGCCGGGATGACGCGGGGGCCAAAGAATACTACGCAGCAGGCTTTTGTGCGTAGCCCAGCCGTCCGTTCAACTCCTCCAGCAGACGCTCGGCGCTGTCGGCCACGGGCGTTCCGGGCGGGAAGATTGCAGCGGCGCCCGCTTTGCGCAGCGCTTCAAAATCCTGCTGCGGGATCACGCCGCCCACCACAATCATCACGTCGCCGCGACCCAGCTTTTCAAGCTCCGCCTTCAGCTCCGGCACCAGCGTCAGATGGCCAGCGGCAAGCGAGGAGACGCCCACCACATGCACGTCGTTCTGTACCGCCAGCAGCGCGGCCTCTGCCGGGGTTGCAAACAGCGCGCCGACGTCCACCGCAAAACCCAGATCGGCAAATGCGGAAGCCACAACCTTCTGGCCGCGATCATGCCCGTCCTGACCAACTTTCGCGATCAGGATGCGCGGCGGGCGGCCCTCGTTTTCCGCAAACGCAGCGGTGAGTCGCTGCACGCGCGTCACCGCCTCGCTGGCCTCGCCAGCCTGCGCGCGATAGACGCCCGAGATCGTGTGGATGGTCGCGACATGGCGATTGAACGCATGCTCCAGGCTCAGCGAAATCTCGCCCACCGTCGCCTTTGCGCGCGCCGCCTTAACCGCCAGATCGAGCAGATTGGCGCCGCCGCGCGCCCCGTTCGTGAGCGCTTCCAAAGCTGCGTCGACGTCGCCCTGATTGCGCTCCTCCCGCAGGCGCCGCAGCTTCTCGATCTGCTGCGCGCGCACGGAGGAATTATCGACCTTCAACACGTCAATCGGCGCCTCGTCTTCGACGCGATGCTTGTTGACGCCGATCACCGCTTGCTGGCCCGTATCAATGCGCGCCTGCGCTTTGGCAGCGGCTTCCTCAATGCGCATTTTGGGAATGCCCGCGTCAATCGCCTTGGCCATGCCGCCGAGCTTTTCAACCTCGTTGATATGCGCCATTGCGCGCAAGGCCAGATCGGCGGTGAGGCGCTCGACGTAATAGGAGCCGCCCCATGGGTCGATGATGCGCGTCGTGCCGCTTTCCTGTTGCAGGAAAATCTGCGTATTGCGCGCGATGCGAGCGGAGAAATCGGTCGGCAAAGCCAGCGCCTCGTCAAGCGCGTTGGTGTGCAGCGATTGCGTATGGCCCTGCGTGGCAGCCATCGCTTCAATTTGTGTGCGCACCACATTATTGAAAACGTCCTGCGCAGTCAGCGACCAGCCGGACGTTTGGCAATGGGTACGCAGCGCTAGCGACTTCTGGTTTTTCGGCGCAAACGGCGCCAGCAAATTGGCCCACAACAGCCGCGCCGCGCGCAGCTTTGCGACCTCCATGTAGAAGTTCATGCCAATTGCCCAGAAGAACGACAGGCGCGGCGCAAACGCGTCAATATCCATGCCTGCCGCAATGCCTGCGCGCACATATTCAACGCCGTCGGCCAGCGTATAGGCCAGTTCCAGATCCTGCGTCGCGCCTGCTTCCTGCATGTGATAGCCGGAAATCGAGATCGAGTTGAACTTGGGCATATTCGCCGACGTGTAGGCGAAAATATCCGAGATGATACGCATCGAATGTTTGGGCGGATAAATATAGGTGTTGCGCACCATGAATTCTTTGAGAATGTCGTTCTGGATCGTGCCCGACAATTTATCCTGAGAGACGACCTGCTCTTCAGCGGCAACGATATAGAGCGCGAGAATGGGAAGCACCGCGCCGTTCATCGTCATCGACACCGACATCCGATCCAGCGGAATGCCGTCAAACAGCGTGCGCATGTCGTAGATGGAATCAATCGCGACCCCGGCCATGCCAACGTCGCCGGACACGCGCGGATGATCGGAATCATAGCCCCGATGGGTGGCGAGATCGAACGCGATGGAAAGCCCCTTCTGGCCAGCGGCCAGATTGCGCCGATAGAAGGCGTTGGAATCCTCCGCCGTCGAGAAGCCCGCATATTGGCGGATCGTCCACGGCTGGTTCACATACATGGTGGGATAGGGACCGCGCAGAAACGGCGCGATGCCGGGCATGCCGTCGAGATGCCCCATGCCCTCAAGGTCCGCCGGGCCATAGGCGGAGCGCACCGCAATGCCTTCGGGCGTTAAAAACGGGGCGCCGGAGGCCAGCGCTGCGGGCGCTTGAATGTCCGTCAAAGGCTTGTCGGCGAAGGAGGGAATGCGCGTCATGATCGGCCCAAAGCAGATGTTTCGACCAGTATAGTTTTTAACGACGCTTCCGACCATCATTCGTTAGGGGGATGGTTTTCTAGGATGCGATCCGCTCCGCCTGCCATTGGCCCCTGCAATTGCGCGAGGGTACGTCGAACGAGCCCGACGCCAAATTGCGCGCAATTTTGCCGCGCACGGCGCCGTAATCATCCTGCGTGCGGCCGGAAGCCACCAGATGACCGCCGCGCGAGACCGTGAGCTTGTACTTGATCTGCGGCCCCAGTTGCGGCTTGCCGCCGCGCACTTCGCCAATGCGGGTGGTGCTGAAATAGCAGAAAACATGCGGCCCCTGCCCCTCCAACTGCACGCGCCAGCGTCCGTCGGGCAAGCGCGAACGCGGATCGGCAGCGGCCGGGACGGCGAAGGCAAGCGCGCCGAGGAACGCGGCGAGCGTTAAGAATATGGTCTTGAGCATGTACGACCCGAGCTTACGAATTGGCGGGTTTTATTTTCGCCATCGCAAGCGTTTGGTCAAGCGCCCCTAAAGCATCATGCCAGCTTTTCGGCCCGCCACCGGCCAGCGCAGGAACGGTTGGGCAATACCCACGCGCCCGAGCCAGTTTTTGCGACGATTGCGCCCGTGACCGACATCACGTCGGAGCCGCGCGCAAGCTGCACGCTGACGCGGCCCTTGGGATCAATGCCGCCATTGGCGATGGCGCCGGGCGCGCCAACCGCGACGACGCGACCCCCGGCCACGCCAATGTCCCAGCGGTAAGCGTCGCACCAGCCTTTTTCGGTGACAATCTCGACGGACCATTTCCCGTCGTGCCCGGGCTCGGCGATTGCCAATGTGGGCAGGACGATTGCAGACACGGCTGTCAAAGGCATGGCGATAAACGTCGCCAGCAAAGCGGTGCGGGTCATCATGTACGAACTCCGGGGTGGTGCGCCCCGCAGACCTATTGTCCGTGCGCAGCGCGATGAGCGCTATAAAGTGTCAGTTTGCGCCATTTTCAAGTCAGCGCGGACTGGGCTTTTGCGGCGTCAGGCTAAACCGAAACCGCTTGCGCGGCCTGCAGCGCAGCCACAACGTCAACGCCCATATAGATGAATTCGCTTACGCCCGCAGCGCGCAAAGCCGCCTGCGCTTCTCCGCCGCGCCCTGCAAGATACACGCGCTTGGCGCCAGAGCGCACAAGCTCGCGCGCCGCGGCTTGCGCGCTTTCCGCATAAGCCTCGTCCGTCCCGCAAATACAGGCGAGGCTTGCGCCGCATTTGGAAAATGAATCGCTGACGATTGTCTCAAACCCGCCCGCTTCAAAAAAGCCGCGCGCAAAATCAATGCGGGCCGCTGCCGCGACCGGCGAGCCCAGCACAACCAGAAACACCTGTGGGCGTGCGCCTTTTGCCGCCAGCCGCGCATCGCTGGAATCGCGCAAAAGCTCGAAGGGCTCAGCCAATCGCATCTGCTCAAAAGGACCGGCGCCGCGATGGATCAGCTCCAGCGGCGCGAGCACGCTTTGCTGCAATTCGTGGAGATCGGGAAAGGCGCTTGTGCCGGTGATCGGCTCCTTGCAGCGGGCGACGTCGCGGGCGCGTGCCTCGCGCGCTTGCCCAATCGCTTCCAGCAGCATTGGCTGGGCCAGCTGCAACGAGCCCGCGCGCTCGATTTCCTGAAACTGGCTCCAGGCCTTCTCGCACAGGGCTTTCGTGAGCGCCTCAAGCCCGCCCGCCCCTGCCGCGGGATCGGCGACGGCGCCGATGTGCGCCTCCTCCGCCAGCACCAATTGGCTGTTGCGCGCGAGCCTGCGCGCGAACGCATCCGGCAGGCCAAGCGCCTGCGTGAACGGCAACACGCTGATGGAATCAGCCCCTCCTGCGCCGGCTGCAAAAGCGGCGACGGTGGCGCGCAGCACGTTCACCCACGGATCGCGCCGGCTCATCATCCGCCACGCGGCTTCAGCGTGAATGCGCACCGGCTTTGGCTCCAGCCCGCACGCGCTTTCCACCTGCGCCCAGAGGCGGCGCAGCGCGCGCAGCTTGCACATGGACGCGAAGAAATCTGCATCCACAGCAACGCGAAACGCAATTGCATCGCGCGCGGCTTCAAGCGTGAAGCCCGCGGCCTCAAGCGCGCGCAAAGCGGCAATGCCTTGCGCCAGCGCATACGCCAATTCCTGGCCGTCCGATCCGCCAGCGCCATGCACGATGCGTGCGTCCGCAATCGCCAGCGGACCCGAAAACCCCTGCGCAGCAAGGGTTTTTGCACGCGCGGCAAAACCTGAATCGGACGACCCGTCTACATCGAGAGCGCGCAGGCCGAACGAGATTGCAGCGCGCTCCGGCGCCAAGCCCTGTTGCTGGATGAGGGCAGCCACATGCAGCGCCATATCCTGATCGGCCAGATCAAGCTCCAGCGCAAAACCTGAAAGATCCACGCCCGCCAGCGCCTCGTTCAACGCGCCCGCGTTTGGCGGAAGCCCGAAGCCATAGGCGCCGACAGCACCCGCAAACACAAGATGCAGCCCGCCTGCGCCGCCCGCCAAATCCGCCTTCGCCTGCTCGTTGGCGAGCTGCGGATCGGCATGGTCGATGCGCGTCAACGCCCGCCAATCGCCAGCCTGCGCGCGCGCCAGCGGCGGGGCGCCGTCATTGTTGCGGGCATAGAGCGGCTGGATCTCAATGCCGTCGAGCGTGCGCGAAATCAGGCGGTCGAACGCACCGCCCTTCAGCGCCTTGTCAACTTGCGCGCGCCATTGCGCCTCGTCGGGCGTGGGGAAGCTGGCCGACAGACTCACCAGATCGTCGCTCTTTGCGTCAGACATGAGAGGACCGCATGAGAGAACCGCATAAAAAAACCCGCAGCGCACACACGCTGCGGGCTAATGCCCGTTTTGGCATTGTTTGAGACGGTCTGCCACCCATCCTTCGTCGGATGCTCAGACGTATTGATCGAGGCCGGGAATGGCGGAGGCGATCTTTTTCATCTGCTCCTTGCCGATCACTTCGTTGCCCTTGGCGAAAATATCCTGCGCCAGCCCCTGAATGTCGCCCATACCAAGGCCAAGCCCCTGCAATTGACCGGCAAGGCCCATCAATCCGCCAGCGCCGCCGCCGCCCATCAGGCCACCAAGGGCGCCCATAAGTCCGCCGCCGCCGCCAGCTTCAGGCGCAGCGTCAATTGCTTCCTGCGATCCGGTAAGCTTCTCAAGCAAAGCGCCAGCTTCAGCCGGTGCGTTTTCCTTCAGGAAGCGCAACACCGTGCCAATGGCCTGCTGCGCGACATCGGGCTCAAGCCCGAGCGATTTGGTGACGCTGGCAATCAATTCATCCATAGAAATCTCCTCAAGCAAAAATCTAAAGCAAAGGTCGAGAACATATCTTTGGCCCGGGAGGGCCGGGGGATCAAGCCCCTCGGCCCTCAAAATCTCGCCTGCGTTGGCGCTCAATAATATTTATTCATGATGACCTGCTTGACCTCTTCCCGGCGCTCCTTCGACAAGCCGCCGCCCAGAATGCGGTTGACGATGGCGCTCATCTCTTCGGGCGCCCCATAGAGCGCAGGCTGGTTCCTGGCGGCGAATTCCTTCAGCGCTTCAGGATCGGTGAGAATCTCCTTCATCACCCTGCGCAAAATCGTCGCCTTTGCCGGCTCCATATCCGGCGGACCGACCAGAACGCGGCCTATCTTGCGAACGTCTTCGCGGAAATCCAGCCACCACGCAGCTTCTTCGCCGAGCTTCACGGATTCATAAATGGTGGGAACGTCGGGCATGATTTTCGAGCGTTCGCGCGCCATCACCATCACGCCGCGCAATTGCCCGCCCTGCGCATAGCGGGCGGCTGAATCTTCAACAAGAATAGTACCGTCCACTTCGCCGCGAATGGCGGCCAACGCAAAATCGGCGGATGATTTGTAGCCGATGGTTATTTTGCACGGAATTTTCAGCGCATGGCAGAACATCGCCGTCGTGTCCGACACGCCGTCGACCTTGCCGTTGGAGCCGATTTGCAGGGGTTTCTGCGTATTCAGAATATCTGCGACGTTGTTATAGGGCCCCTTGGGATAGACGATCATCACGCGCGGCGCAGTGTTGACGCGCGCGATCATCGTATATTTTGAAAAGTCGAACCGCAGCGATTGATCGTCCACCAGCTTGGACAGCACGGCGCCTTCGCCCGGCGCCAGCATCATGGTCAGCCCGTCGGGCGGCTGAATCCATGTGTGGTTCATCGCCGTCATCATGCCAGCGCCAGGCCGCGATTCGACGATCACGGTCGCGCCCAGCTTTTTCTCGATCCATGGGGCCAGCATGCGCGAATAAAGATCATAGCCAGACCCGGCAGCGCCGCCGTTGACGAGCCGCACGGTTTTGCCCTTGTAGAATTCGAGCGCTGGATCAGCCGCAGCGCTATTGGCGCAAAGCGCACCAGCAAGCGACAGTGCGCATGCGGTCAAAACTGGCCTGAAGACCATATATTCCTCCCATCGCGCTCGAAACGGCGCTTAGGGAACAAGGCTAGTCCGGGCGGCGCATTATTGGCAAGCGTTCAGGCAAGGGTTCAGGGATTTGCTTATCTGGCCAGGTCGCCCAACGGCGCGTGAGTCCGCGACAACGCCGCCCGAAAGCGTTCCACAAGCCGGGCGAGGTCGTAGGGCTTGGCCACCAGCGGGGCGATATCGACAAGATCGGGCGGGGCGTCGTCCGGCCGCACAAAGCCTGACGTCAGAATGACCGGCACAAGCGGCAGGCACGCCCGCACATGGCGTGCGATGTCGAAACCATCCAGATCGCCTGGAATCTGCACGTCGGAGAAGACGAGACTCACAGGTGTTTGATTCAGAATCTGAAGCGCCTCCGCCCCGTCGGCGGCCTCGAAGACATGAAACCCGAATTCACGGAGCCCGTCCGCAACATCCATCCGGATCATCGGTTCGTCTTCCACAACCAGAATGGCGGGAGCGGGAGCGCCGCAATCAAAAGAATCTGTCATGATTGAACTGGGCCATTTCCAAAAAAT
>CAMCMI010000049.1 GCA_945875875.1 Rhizobium sp. Q54 | reverse complement strand
GAGATCAAACTGAAGCGTGATCGAGGTTTGCCCGTTCGACGAGCGCGAGGTCATTTGCGCGATGCCGGGAATGGTTGCGAACGCGCGCTCCAGCGGCGCTGCGACCGACGAGGCCATGGTTTCAGGATTAGCGCCCGGCAGACTGGCGGAGACGGCGATGGTTGGGAAATCCACCCTGGGCAGGGCGGCGACCGGCAGCTTCAGATACGCGAAAACGCCGAAGATGATGAAGGACATCATCAACAGCGTCGTCATGACAGGGCGTCGGATGCAGAGTTCGGGCAATGACATGTAGCTGTCTCGCTTCTGGCGGTCTTGCAGGCCTCAAGGTCTTACATACAATCAAATGTCGCGTTTTGCAGTGGCGGGGCGCGGTTCTACGCGTGCGCCGTTGATGAGGCCAAGCGCGCCCTCGACGACGATGGACTCGCCGCCCTTCAGGCCTTCGGTCACGATGTCGCGTCCATCCTGCGTGCGGCCTATGCTTACCTGTTGTACGCGGGCGACGCCTTTTTCGATCACATAAACAAAGCTGCCTACCTGTCCGGCCTGCGTTGCGTTGCGGGGGATCGTGACGACGCTGTCCTCGGTGCGCAGGGTGATGCGCAAATTGCAGAGCTGGCCGGGCCAGAGAAACTCGTCCGCATTCTCAAAGCGGGCGCGCACGATTACGGTGCCGGTCGCGATGTCGATCGTGTTCTCGATAAAAGCGATCTTGCCCTTTGCGGCAGTCTTGGCGCCCTGGGGCGTCGCTTCGACGATTGATTCGTCCGCTTTCACCGATTCCCGCAAGTCCGGCAGCAGGCGCTGCGGGATCGAGAACGCGACATAGATCGGCTTGATCTGGATGATCGTGCCCAGGGTGCCGGTGGGGTTGTTGTCGCCTGCGCGAATGATGTTGCCAGCCTTGACGCCGACCGAGCCGATGCGCCCGCTGATGGGCGCGACGATCGTGTAATAGCTGAGCTGGACCTTCAGGTTTTCGATCTGCGCCTGATCGCCCATGATAAGGGCCTGCGCGGCTGCAACCTGCGTGCGCGCGTTGTCGAGATTGACCTTTGTGCCGGAGGCGCGCTCAACCAGTTCTTCAAAGCGGCCAACGTCGCGGCGCGCCTGTTCAAGGGTCGTGGAATTGCGGGCGAGGCTGGCTTCCGCCTGTTTGATTTGCGCCTGTATCTGCCGCGAATCCAGAATGGCGATCACGTCGCCAGCCTGCACGACGGCGCCGTCTGCCACGCGGATTTCCTGAACCTGCGCATCCACGCGCGATTTCAGCGCAACGGTGGCGATCGGCTGGACGGCGCCCACCGCCTCCACCACGACGGCAACGGGGCCTTTGGTCGCGGTGTCGAGAACCACGGGGGCAGGGGGGCGGCCTGCGCCAGCACCGCCGCGACCGCCGCCGCGTTGGCCTTGCGGGGTAGCGGGCGCTTGAGCGGCAGGTGCTTGAGCTACTGGTCCGCCAGCGGGAGCCGATGCGTAGTCTGGCAAGAAAGCGTTGAGCCCCAAAGTCGAGCGGATTGAGGCAAAGCCCGCGCCGGCGCCAGGCAGCACGCGGTCAGCCGCGCCCGGCCAGATGAGGCCAGCGAGAATGAGAACGACGACAAGGCCGATCAAGGACCGGCTGACCTTACCTGACTTCATAGAAAACTGGCCTCCCGCGAGGTGGTCCGCCTGTAACCAGCGGCAAAAAAACCTCACGATTTCAAATTAGCAGAACATTCCGCCGCGTCCACGCAAGCGTTGCAGGGCGAAGAACCCTAACTTGCGCATATTACGCCTGAAATTGCTAGCAAAACCCGACCGCAGGCGCTCGTTAATAAGCGTTAACGTTTGGGCGCGCACTTGTCACATCTGCGAAGGCGGCGCCCTGCGGCGGCTCACAAGCGCGAAAACAGTGAGGCTCAGCCAACCGGCGATCATGATGATTCCGCCAGCCGGGGCCGCCATCGGGAACAATCTTTCGCCCCAGAAGACCCGCGCCGCAAGGTCGCCGCTGAACAGGATGGCGCCCAGAGCCAGAAGGCTGGCGGAGATGCCCGGACCCCGCATTGCGGAGCCGCTTGCCGAAAGGCCAGCAACAGCCGCTGCGTGGATCAGCAGAAAAGTCGCTGCGCTGGTGAGGTTTTCGCCTCCCATATGAGCGCCGGCGGCGGCCAAACCAATTCCTGCCGCCCCCATGAGGCCGCTGATAGCCAGAAGCGCCCGGCGCCAAAGCGGCATGTTCAATTCCCCCCTCAAATCCCAAAAATACGCCGACCGAAGCGCACCACGCGCTTGATGCGGCGTCTGTGGACTTCCATGAAGCAGAAGGAGCGGCCAGAGGTCGTCATGCCGTGCAGCGTGTCAAACAGCGCCTCGCCGCGCGTGCGCCAGATATCGGCGCGGCGGGCGACGCCCATGCCGATGCCGATTTCGTGCAGGCCGCGCCCGCGCAAATCTTCCAGCATATGCGCCATCAGCACGTCGCCGGGATCGCAGGCGGCGATGTCGGGCTCGATGTCGGCGCTTTCGATCATGGCGTGGAAGCGCCCCATATGGGCGCCGCCGCCGCAGGTCGCCACGATCCGATTGTTGACGCAGAGCGCGTGCAGCTCCACCGCCGCCCCGCCGGTCTCAAGATTGTCGAGGCACACGCGCTCGAAGAAGCCGCGCGCAACCGAATTGTCGAAGCTGGTCTTGGCGCCCGCCGCCGCGCGCTGCGCGTCTTTGTGCGAGAAAAACGCCTGCATGATGCGCCGGGCGGTCTTCTCGTCGCGGCCGATGATGTGCGTGACTGCGCCGCCTTCGCCCAACGCCGCCATGCCTTTTTGCAAACGCTCGCGCGCTGCGGGCGCCGCCTGTTCAAGAACGTGCTGGTCGTCGCGCAAATGCATCGCGGCCAATTGGTTCAGGCCGGGACGGGCGGGTAGGAGCCGCATGGGATTGCCGGCGCCGCGCCAGTTATAGGGCTGGCTGGTGAGCGAAAACGCATCGGGACGCAGAACAGTCTGGGCGGCATAGGACAGCGTGTTGATCATGAAACGGCGCGTGAAAACGGCGCCGGGGTTGAACAGCGGCAGATTGGCCTGCGAATCGCGCCCGCCGAGAAATTCCGCCAGCCGCAACCCGCCCGCCTTGCTGACGCCAAACGGAAACAACGCCGCAGGCGTGCCGTCAGGACCGCGCGCCACAATCAGCATCGGCGTGATGTTATGAGCCACGCCAACAGTTTCCGCCCACGGGCGCATCCAGCGCTCCGTCTGGAAAATGGTCGCGGGCGCAATCGCCTCCAGCTCGCGCCACGCCTCCATGACGGGCTCGAACTCGGCGAAGACTTCGATTTTCGGACGATCGCTCACGGCGTTTCCTTGTTTGGCGTTTTTGGTTTGGCGTTTCTTGTTTTAGCGCTCAGTCCCGACCGTTTTCCATCCAGCGGATCAGCGGCATGATGGGGATGATCCATGCTATGCCCAGCACCGCGTACATGATCCCCTGGAACAGCTTCGAGGCTTCCTGCAACGGTCCGGCCTGCGAAACCGCCATGGCGACGAGCGCCCAGACGACGACGAACACGATCATGATCGCGGCGCCAAGCAGTTTCCGGTTTCGGCGACGAAGGCTCATGGGGGCGCTCGACTGTTGGGGAAAGAAAGGGGTGCGACGATATGGGTGCGTTTACGTGCGGGCTTTGCGGCTCTATGTCTGCCTCGTCTCTCACGTCAAACGGCTTGTAGCAACATGACCATCGCTGCGCAATTCGACGCACTCCCTTCAACAGCAACCCAATCCGCTGCTTCAGACGCTATGGCGCCCGTGCGCGCCTGGCTGTGGAGCGTTGCGGGGTTGGTGTTCCTGATGGTGCTTGTGGGCGGCGCGACCCGCCTCACGGAATCGGGCCTCTCGATCACCGAATGGCGGCTTGTGACCGGCATCCTGCCGCCGCTCACCGAGAGCGCATGGCTTGTGGAGTTTGAGAAATATAAGCAAATTCCGCAATATAGCCAAATGTTCCCGAACATGCCCTTGAGTGATTTCAAGGTCATCTTCTACTGGGAATGGGGCCATCGCATTCTGGGTCGCATCATCGGCTTGGCTTTTGCGCTGCCGCTGGCGTGGTTCTGGGCGCGCGGGCTCATCAAGGGCAATTTGCGCTGGAAGCTGCTGGGGCTGCTGGCTTTGGGCGGACTTCAGGGCGCGGTCGGCTGGTGGATGGTCACGTCCGGCCTCGTCAACCGCACGGAAGTTGCGCCCGAGCGGCTGGCGACGCATCTGCTGCTGGCGTCCATTACTTTTGTGGCTTTGGTCAACGTCGCGCTTGGGCTCAAGAACAATGTGCGCGAGGCCCATGCCGAAAAGCTGCGGCGCGCGGCTGGCTGGGTGCTGGTACTGCTGCTGGTGCAGGTCGGCTTTGGAGCGCTGGTGGCGGGCTCGCGCGCGGGGCTTTCCTACAATACATGGCCGCTGATGGACGGCGCCTTCATGCCGCCGTGGGCGCACATGACCAATCTTGAACCCGCGTGGCGCAATTCGTTTGAGAACGTCGCCACCGTGCAATTTCTGCATCGCATGGGCGCTTATGCGCTGCTGGGGCTGGCGCTTTGGCATGCGTTCAAGGTTTCGCGTCTTGTCCCGGCCACATCGACGGCCAGGCGCGCGTGGGTGCTGGTGGCCATGGTGGTGACGCAGGCGGGGCTGGGCATCGCGACGCTTTATGCGGTCAACGAGCAGATCCCGCTGGGCCTTGGTCTCGCCCATCAGGGCTTTGCCATGCTTTTGCTGGGCATGGGGGCGGTGCACTGGCGCAAACTGGCGGTCTGAGGAGACCGCCAGTGCGCTCGTATCAGGAAACGCGTCCGATTACGGAGACGCCGATCAGCAGCGGGTGCAGCAACAAAAGCGCCACGTAAAGCGCCGTTCCCGCGACCAGCGTAATCACGTCCCCCTTGCCGAAGGGGGCCGGGCCGGGTCCAAAATCGCCGCGCTTCTTCACCTTGATGCGGTCAAACACCGACCAGCCGAGCAGCGAGCCAAACAGGATCATCGAGCCCAGATCGCCATTGGCGATGAGATGCGCCAAAGCCCAGATCTTGACGCCGACAAGCATCGGGTGCTTGAGCGCGCCCTTGATCTTGCCCGCAGGCGCATAGGCGGCGGCCAGCGCGATAAACGCGGGCCAGACAAGCAAAATGGAGAGATGGCGCGTCCATGTCGGCGGCTCCCATACGGGGATGTAGCCGCCTGCGCGATAGGCGCCAAAGCCGTAGACGATCAGCGCCAGCCCGATCAGCGAGGCAACCGAATAGGCGCCCTTGTAGGCGTTCTCGCCAAAGCGCCCGATCAGAGCCCCCCGTCGCTCGCGCATGGTTGTGAGCGTGTGGACGCCCAGAAAGATCACAAGACCAAGCAGCAGGATCGTCATGTCGGCTCCCATTCATAAACTTGAGGCCGACAACCTAGACGCGACCGGGGCCTGAGGGAAGCGGCTCTTGCGCCGCCGTGCGTCTGCGCCCACGGCCTGCGTGTTAGTTCTTCCCCATATCCCCGCGTCCGGATAAGAGGGAAGGAACCGGCTCGCCGGAATTTGGAAACGCCAAGCCAAGAGGTCAAAAATGGACCAGACTTTTTCGCCCGACGACATTCTGCGCGATAAACTCGCCATTCGTCAGCTCATAGATAATTGGGTGTTGTGGCGCGACGCAGGCATGTGGGAGCAATTCCGCACCGTCTGGCACCCGGAAGGGCGTATGCTCGCGACCTGGACGCAGGGAACGGGCGACGAGTTCATCGCCATGAACAAAGAAGGCTGGGCCAAGGGCGTCAGCATCCTGCATTTTCAGGGCGCCCATACCTCTGAAGTCAGCGGCAATCGCGCGATTGCGATGACCAAGATGCACATCAACCAGCGCGCCAAAGTGCATGACGTTCTTGTCGACGTTGTTTGCACCGGGCGCTTTTATGACTTCCTGGAAAAGCGCAACGGCAAGTGGGGCTTTATTCTGCGCCAGCCGATCTATGAGAAGGACCGCATGGACCCGGTGACGCCCGGCGCCAGCGTGCCGATGGATCTGGCGCTGCTGGAAAGCTTTCCCGAAGGCTATCGTCACCTTGCCTATTTGCAGGCCAATATCGGCTATCCGGTGAAGAAGAACATGCCCGGACTGAAGGGCGAGCGCGTGGATGCGCTTTACAAGGCCGGGGCGCAATGGCTCTCCGGCGCCCCGCTGCACTGGGGCCACGACTAGCGAAAACACAGGAGGCGGCGCCATGCGCAATTTCAACGAGCAGACAATCACGGACGCTGTCATCCAGCGCTTTTCCAGCTCCACCGATCCGCGCGTCAGGGAAGTCTGCACGTCGCTGGTGAAGCACCTGCACGACTTTGTGCGCGACGTGCGCCCCTCCTACGACGAATGGGAGCAGGCCGTCGATTTCCTCACCCGCACCGGCAAAATCTGCGACGGCAACAGGCAGGAGTTCGTGCTGCTGTCCGATACGCTGGGCGTGTCGATGCTGGTGGATGCGGTGAATAATCCGGTGGGCGGCGCCGTCACGCAATCCACCGTGCTGGGGCCGTTTTACGTGCAGGACCCGGAAGTGTTTCCGCTGGGCGCCGACATCGCAGGCGGTATGCGCGGATTGCCGACGTTCGTGTCGGGCCGCGTGTCATCGGAAGACGGTTCGCCGCTGGCGGGGGCGCTGGTGGACGTGTGGCATTCCGACGACGATGGCTTCTACGATGTGCAGCAGCTCGACAAACTGGGCGGCAATGCGGGACGCGGGCGCTTCATCGCAAATGAAGAGGGCAAGTACTGGTTCTGGACCATCAAGCCCACCTGCTATCCCGTGCCCACCGATGGTCCCGTGGGCGAGATGCTGCATGCGCAGGGCCGTCATCCGTGGCGCCCGGCACATCTGCATTACATGATCCACGCGCCGGGACATCGCCGACTCGTCACCCACGTTTTTGACAGGGCGGATCAATATCTTGATTCCGACGCGGTGTTTGGCGTGAAGGACGAACTGGTGCGCGATTATCCCGAGCATCCACCCGGCATCGCGCCCGATGGAACCAAGCGCGATGCGCCCTATGCGACGATTGAATATGATTTCGTGTTGGCGAAAGCGGCTGAGGCGAAATAAGCCCGGCTGGCTATGCGCTGCGCAAGCCGCGTATCGCCAGCCTTTTTTAATGTCTCATTCACCACGCCGATTATCACGCCTTTAATGGTCAAGCCGTAGCATGAATGCAGTTTTACTCTGCGGCGGTTTTTTATGGCCAACAGAATTACGCGAAACTTAATTGCATGTTTATCGCGCTTCCGATGGCCTTCGGTCGTCAAGCGTGCATCCGGTGATTCCAGAGGCTCAGTCGCTGTGGAATTCGCGCTTCTGGTCGTCCCATTTTTTTCGCTGGTTTTCGTTATCATGGAGAGCGGCTACCAGCTGTTCGTTACGTCTACGCTGGACCATTCGCTACGCGTTGAGTCCCGTCAGCTACAGATTGGCGCAGCGCAATTAGCCGGGATGTCGGCGGATGAATTTAAAAATAAAATATGCAAACGTCTGCCTGTAATGTCTGCATGCGACAATCTCAGCGTAGACGTTCGCGTTGTTGATAATTGGATGAAGGTGACGGATCGTTTTCGCTCTTCTGGCCTAAGCGATCGTCGACTTGCTCCAATTGGCGCCGACAGCGAGTTTTGCCTCGTTACGGACAACCAGATCGTACTTGTTCGTACATTTCTGAAACTTCCTGTCATTAGCGGTTTCTGGCTTGTGTCAGATGATGCGAGTGGAAGTCGTGGCGTGACGGCGAACCATTTCTTTCGGGTGGAGCCGTTTGGAGCGCCCGGCGGCAATTCAGTGAAGTGCATGTCATGAGGAAAATGTTGCGGTTCAGGCATTTTTCAAGAGCGGACGGTGGTGTAGCGGCTATTGAAATGGCCTTGGTTCTGCCGTTTCTTGTGTTGCTGTTTCTGGGCACTGTGGAAATTTCGCGGTACTATCTTATTTCCAAGCGCGTCAATAATGTTGCAGCCAGTATGGCTCAATTGCTTTCCACGAGCACGACTGCGCGACCTGAAGTCCAGCTCCATTTCATCGCGGGCGGAATTTATACGATCCCGACAATCGAGCCAGATACGCGTGCAGCAGGCAACGGTGTTTGGGGGGCTCACAACGTCAGTTTGGCCAGTATCGAATTCATTCCTGTTGATAAAAATTGCCAAACTTCAAATTGTAACTTTGACGCGATGGTGCGCTATTCTTATTCGGTGGACAGCGAAAAAATGCGTCCTTGCGGCAAAGCGACGAAAGTTTCGGATAACGTAAGCCCGACACGCACAACATTGCCACAATCTCTTTATGGACCCGGCAGCGTCCTCGTCGCAGATATTTCATATGCGTACAAACCACTTTTTGGCACAAGGTTTTTCGGCGAAATGACGCTCTTTAGAAGCGCTTTTATGGCCCCACGCTACATGCCCATCGTACCGTTTGGTCCGGCCAAGGCGCCAAATCTTCGTCTCTGTTCATAGGTGTACGATGTCGGATTATTCAGTACATTTAAACTTCCAGCGCTTTCTGACGACAGCTCGTGGTTTTGCTGGCGACACGCGTGGCAATTTTGCGACGATGACAGCAATTCTTCTTTTGCCTATGTTTGGATTTAGTGCGCTCGCTATCGATCATTGGTCTGTCGCCAGCGCTAAGAGCGAAATTGAAAACGCCGCCGACGCCGCTGCGCTTGGCGCCATCAGCAGGGCGGCCGCTGTTTTGAAAGCGACCGGCGATAAAGCGACCGCAATCAAAGAAGGTCAGTTTGCCGGAGAAGACCAGTTTCTCGGGAATATCGGAAAAATACCAAACACAACGACCGGGAAGCCAACGATCACAGTCGCGATCAAAGGGCTTGAAATCACATCAAGCATCAAATGGAATGGCGTTGTTAAAACGCACCTCGGTTCGTTGTTTAAGTGGAGCAGCCAGGATCTTTCAGGCATTGCGGCGTCTTCACTCACTATGCAAGCGTACGTCCAGATACATCTGCTTGTAGATAATTCCGGTTCTATGGGGATTGGCGCTACATCAGCAGATCAAAAGAAATTGTTCGACGAGACAAGCTGTGCGATTGCATGCCACTTGCCCAATAGGGATGGTTATCTGAAAGCGCAAAAAAATAAGATCAAAACACGCATAGATATCGTTCGTGAAGCGCTTAGCGAAGCAAGCGAAAATCTGAGCATAAACGCCACAACCCCAAACATAC
Organism: Rhizobium sp. Q54; assembly: GCA_945875875.1. Lineage (GTDB taxonomy): Bacteria > Pseudomonadota > Alphaproteobacteria > Rhizobiales > Beijerinckiaceae > Terripilifer. The sequence goes on along the minus strand of CAMCMI010000049.1, from coordinate 6,217 downwards.
TTAAAATGGCGCTTAGCTCTTTCTCGAATGACGTCGTCGAAATTATAAACATCAGAAGCGAAGCCGCCCGTAGCGAAAAGGCTTTCAAGGAGGCTATTGGAACGAAAATAGGAGCGCGAGGCGGGCTCGAATTAACGCGTGAAGGCGGCGGCACTGATTTCCATGGTGCGCTCACGACCCTCACCCAGAAACTAGGCAACAGCAACGGAACCGGATCCAGCGAGTCCGACCCACTAATCTATGTTGTGTTCATCACGGACGGCGTTGAGCATTCTCAACAATTTACAGGAAGCTCATGGGCCGTAGATAAAGATCTTATGGGAGTATATGTCAATCCTGTACCAGATATTAACAAGCAGACCGGGCAGACAACCTATCGTTACGGCGGACAGACTCAAAGAGATGCAGGCTGGGTTCAAACCATTGATCCAAAACTGTGCAAGGGAATAAAGGACAAACAAATTCCGCTACTGACCCTTGAGATTGAGTACCTGATTCCAGAGGAAAAATATTGGCTGCATGACGGCAAAAGAGATATCCATTTTGGCTGGATACAGGACAATTTGCAAGTCCGTAACAGGAATACAAAGCTCACGTTTGCCAACGAAAAGTTTAACGCCTGCGCCACTCCCGGTAACGCGTTTCAGGCCTCCACAGCCGGCGATATTCAAGCCTCCATCAAGAAAATCTTCGAACAGATAGCTCCCAAGCCGCCGCGCCTGTTAAAGTGACAGCCGCGCAATCTCGATCTTGATGCAACGATCCATCACCACCTTGACGCCGCGCGATTCAGCCCGCGCGGCGGCCTCATGATGGCGCACGCCCAATTGCAGCCAGATCGCGCGCGGCAAAACGGGCAGGGCGAGCGCCTCGTCGATGACGGCGCCTGCGGCTTCCGAATTACGAAACACGTCCACAATCGCAATCGGCGCCGGCACGTCGGCCAGATGCGCATAGACTGGCGCGCCGCCGATTTCGCGGCCCGCTATGCCCGGGTTAACGCCAACAGCCCGGTAGCCGCGGCGCAGCAGATCAAGAAACACGCGATGGGAATCGCGCGCGGGATTGTTGGACAGGCCAACCAGCGCAACGACGCCCTCGCCGGTGAGGATGTCGCGCAGATAGTCGTCGGAATAAGAATCGTGGTTCATGCGATATAGCCTTTCGCAGCGCTTGCCCGTGTTCGCGCATCGTGTCATTGCGCGAGGCAGGAATGGATGGTCCGATGAAACGCCTCTCGCCCGAAGAGATCAATTCTTTCTTCACTGAGCACTTTGCGCAAGTCGCGCCCGATTATGTGATCGAGGCGGCGGGCGACATGGGCGCGCGCGTGCGCCAGCGCTTCAGCGAGCGCAGGCTGCGCCCCGGCGGCACTGTGTCCGGCCCCTCGATGTTCGAGCTGGCGGATGTGGCGATTTATGTGGCCATTCTCGCCGAATTAGGCTTGGGCGACGATCCCGCACGCGCGCATTTCTCGCAAGGCGCGCTCACGGTGACGACGAACCTCAACATCAATTTTCTGCGCAAGCCGGAAGCTGTCGATCTGATCGCGGACGCCCGCCTGATGAAGCTGGGGCGCAGGCTTTGCGTCGGCGAAGTCTGGCTGCGCTCGGAAGGGCGCGACGAGCCGGTCGCGCACGCCACCGCCACCTATTCCGTGCCGCCAGCTTGAGCTGGCTCTGCTAAACTGGCGCCGAATCGTTTGGCTTCGAGATTTCATGAATCAGCTTTCCCCCAGCTTCCCCTACGCAAGCGCGCACTTTATCGGCATCGGCGGCGTCGGCATGAGTGCGACTGCAATGTTGCTGCGCGACGTCGGCGTCAGCGTCACGGGCTCCGACGAGGCGATCTATCCGCCAATCTCGGACGTGCTTGCGCGCGAAAAACTCGACGTGCGCACGCCCTACGCGCCCGCCAACATTCCTGCGAATGCGGCTTGCATCATCATCGGCAAGAACGCGCGGCTTGTGCCTGAAACCAACGCGGAAGTTGCTGAAGCTTTTGCGCGCGGCGTGCCAATCCTCTCCTTCGCCGACGTGCTGGGATTACTGGGCGCCAGCCGCACGCCGATTGTGGCGGCAGGCTCATTCGGCAAGACGACAAGCGTCTCGCTGATGGCTCATTGCCTGATCGAGGCGGGGCTTGATCCCTCGTTCATGATCGGCGCCGCGCCGCTGTCTCCCAGCACGTCCGCGCGCATTGGCACGGGCGAATTGTTGTTGCTGGAGGGCGATGAATACCCATCATCCAACACCGATCCGCGCTCGAAATTCTTGCACTACAATCCTGCGCATCTGCTGCTCACCCCGCTGGCGCACGATCATGTGAACATCTTTCCCACAATCGAAAGCTATCTCGCGCCGTTCTCGCAATTGGTTGAAAACATGCCTGCGGATGCTGCGATCTTCGCATCCACAGGGGGCGAATTATCAGAGCGGTTTCTGGCCTCGCTCAACCGGCCCGTCGTCACCTACGGCGTCGACAAGGGCGATTGGCGCGTGCGCGACATTGTCTGGGGCGAGCGCACCGCGTTCACCATCACGCACGAGGGGCGGGACGTGGCGCGCGTCGAGACAGGCCAGCTCGGGCTTCATAATATCGAGAACATGCTTGGCGTCGGCGCTTTCCTGCTCACGCGCAGGCTTGTATCGCGTGAAGCCTTCGCCGCCGCCATGGCCTCGTTCAAGGGCATACGCCGCAGGCTTGACCGAAAGTCTGACGCGACCCGCATTCCCATGTTTGAGGGCTTTGGCTCATCCTACGACAAGGCCCGCAGCGCGATTGCGGCCATGAGGCAGCATTTCCCCGCGCGCCGCCTGATCGTGGTGTTTGAGCCGCATACGTTCAGCTGGCGCAATCGCTCGACGCTGCACTGGTACGACGACGCCTTCGAGGGCGCGGCCAAGGTGTTCGTGTGGCGGCCGGCGGAGCAGGGGGCGGGCACGCACGAGCAGATCGGGCAGGCGGAGATTCTCGCCCGGCTCACGGCGGCGGGTTTTGCCGCCGAGGGGATGGACGAAGCAGGCGCCGCCGTGGAGCGCATCGGCGCCGCATTGGGTGATGACGCTGCCGTGCTTTTCCTCACCTCCGGCCCGCTGGGCGGGCTGATCGAGAGCGTTCCCGCGTGGGCCGAAAGGCATTTTCCGGCGTAATTGCAGGGATTTGGGTGGGTTTTATCCACCCTCTTTTGTGTGGTATTATAATACCGCTATCAGAAAGCGCCTTGAAGACGGGGCTTTTTGCGCCCAATCTCTTGACGTTCGTGCATCCTTGCTCCTATACAGCAGCCGATCCGAGCCGCATTGCGTGTTCTTTCGCAGGCGCCGCGAGATAGGAAATTCGATATGTTTGGTAAAACCACCTCGACCAGGACTGAAGACGTCGAGAAAAAGTGGGTGCTGATCGACGCTGAGGGCCTCGTTGTGGGCCGTCTGGCGACGTTGGTGGCCATGCGTCTTCGCGGCAAGCACAAGCCCTCTTTCACCCCCCACGTCGACGACGGCGATAACGTCATCATCGTCAATGCGGACAAGATCGTTCTCACGGGGCGCAAGCTCGAGAACAAGATCTATTACCACCATTCCGGCTTCATCGGCGGCATCAAGGAGCGTTCGGCGAAGTTCATTCTCGAAGGTCGCTTCCCGGAGCGTATCGTTGAGAAGGCTGTGGAGCGCATGCTTCCGCGCGGCCCGCTTGGCCGTCAGCAGATGGCGAACCTGCGCGTCTACAAGGGCGCTGAGCATCCTCACGCCGCCCAGAGCCCGACGACGATCGACGTCGCCAGCATGAACCGCAAGAACACCAGGAGCGCCTGAGCATGGTCGAAACCATTTCCTCGCTACAGGACCTCAAGGCCGCCACGATGGACGTGCAGCCTGACGCACCTGTCTACGTGCAGAAGCTCGACAAGCTGGGTCGTGCCTACGCCACCGGCAAGCGCAAGGATGCGGTCGCCCGCGTCTGGATCAAGCCAGGTACCGGCAAGATCACGGTCAACGATCGCGAGATCACCGTGTATTTCGCGCGCCCCGTTCTGCGCATGATCGTCCAGCAGCCGCTGGTGATCGCCAAGCGCCTCGGCCAGTATGACCTCATGGTTACTGTCGCCGGCGGCGGCCTCTCCGGCCAGGCCGGCGCGGTTCGTCATGGTCTCGCCAAGGCGCTCACCAATTTCGAACCCGACCTGCGCCCCGCGCTGAAGAAGGAAGGCTTCCTGACCCGCGACCCGCGCGTCGTGGAACGCAAGAAGTACGGCAAGAAGAAGGCCCGCAGAAGCTTCCAGTTCTCGAAGCGTTAGGCCTTTCCGCACGTCAAAAACGCAGAAAACACAACAATATCAACGACAAAAGCCACCTCAAAGGGTGGCTTTTTTGTTGCCCACGTGTTGCACAGAACGAAGAATGAACTAAAATCTAACGGTAGGAAGACGCTGAAAAAGGCTGCATGTTTTTACAGGCCCTGCACAGAAGCGCGGCTGTCACCTCACAAGATGCATGAGCAGCACGAGCAATCTTATTAGCTTTTTGTTAACGCAAGGCTCCCAGCATGGAGCTATGCCCTACGCCAACAACAAAATGGTTCTGGCAGATGGACGCATCACGCTGTACCTGCGCGATGATGTGAAGAACCCTGTGTGGCAATGCCGCATCACGATGAAGAGCGTGCGGGGCTACATCAAACGCAGCACAGGCGAGACTGATCCCACGCGGGCCACGATGGTGGCCATCAAGCTGCTGGGCGAATTGGAGCACCGTAGCGCCAACGATCAGCCGCTCAGCGCCAAGCGTTTCAAGGATGTGGCGGCAGCCTATCTCAGAGACGCTCACACGCGCTGGAAGGAAGGGCGCAACAGCCAGGGCCGATACAACATCATCAGAGGCACGCTGAACCGTTATCACGTTCCCTATTTTGGCACGCGCGACATCACCAAGATCAAGAAGAAGGATCTGATGGACTATCGCGCATGGCGACAGGACTATTGGATTACGGGGCCGGGCAAGAACCTCACCATCTATCACAAGGTCAGGCCGTCTTCGGCCACACTCAAGCAGGAATGGACCATCCTGCGGGGCGTCTTCAACTATGGCGTTGAGATGGGCTACGTGTCGCCGCTGATGATGCCCATGCTGGCCCACGTGGAATACAAGGTGGGCAAGCGGCCCGCGTTCAATGTTCTGGAATACCGTCTGCTGCACAAGTTCATGCGGCGGTGGGTCAGGGAGGGCAAAGACGCTCGCCACCGCGCGGAACGCGAGCTGATCCGCAATTACACGCTGATCATGGTCAACTCAGGACTGCGCAAGGGCGAGGCGCGCTATCTCAAATGGGCTGACCTCAATCTCTATGAGACCGAGCACGGCAGCTGGCCCACGCTGCAGGTCAATGGCAAGACTGGCGAGCGACTTGTGGTCTGCCAGCCCAACGCACGACGCTTCTTCGAGCGGCTGAAGGAACGCAAGCATCATACTGGACAAGACGACTACATCTTCTGCCATGAGGACGGCCAGCCCATCCTGCACATGAAGACCTTCCCCAAGATGCTGGGCGAGGCAGGGCTGCTCTGCGACAGCCAGGGCCGCAAGCGCAGCATCTACAGCCTGCGCCACACCTACGCGACATTCAGGCTGGAGAACGGCACCAACGTCTATTGGCTCAGACAGAACATGGGCACGTCGGTGCAGATGATTGAGCGCCATTACGGCCAGACCAAGGTGCTGGTGGGCATTGAGCATGAGACAGCGCGACGCAAGAAGCAGAAGCGGCGGCCTGATCTGGCTCCTGCCACGGCTGCCATGATGTCAGCGCCCGAGCCAGTGATGACAGGCGACGACGAGGACAACTGATCAAGACAGGGCAGGAGCTTTTGGCGGCTTGGGTGGTTCAGGCATGGGCGCACTGGGCTTTCGGGTACGCACGCGCTCACGGTAACGCAGCATGGCTTGCCGAAAGCGTTCCTGCCGTTCGGCCTGCTTGGCGGAAGCAGCATTGCGCTTGAGGGAATTGAGGCGTTGTTGGTCGGCGGAGGGGATGACTTCGGCTATTTTCATGAAAGTATTTAGTCAACGGCGGCAGCGCTTGTGCCTATCCGTTCACGCGGGGGTCTAAAACGGCGCTGCGCTTCTTTGAACTGCGCCCCGCTAAGCAGCTAGCGGGCAGGGTGCGGACCCTCGCTGTAGAGTGCTGTAATTCAATCTATGAGGGATAAAGCAGGAGCTGT
>CAMCMI010000048.1 GCA_945875875.1 Rhizobium sp. Q54 | reverse complement strand
GCTGGGCCTGCTCGGCACTTATCTGCAATTTTATCCCGACCCGTTTAACGTCCCGCAGCCGCCCCTGTTTTTCGTCGCCGACAAGACCTTTCTGACCCCGCTCAGGCTGATCCATGTGCTGGGACTGGTCGCATTCTTTGGCGGATCATTCGCATTTTTCTACAAAAAGGCTCGGCCGCTGGCCCGCTTCCTCTCGATGCTCGGGCGCAATTCGCTGAATGTGTTCTGCGTTGGGTCGTTGCTCAGCTTGTCCGCCCAATCGGCGCGGTTTGCGCTGGGATCAACCTTGTGGGTAGACGTGTTTGTGGTATTAATCGGTTTGTTGCTCATGAGCGCAACCGCCTGGGTGTCTGAATGGCGCGCACGATTAAAGTAAAAATGCTCGCGCTGCTGGCGGTTTTCATCGCTGCGCCTTTAAGTGCATTCGCGCAGGCTCCGCAAGACGGCGCGGCGGCTGCAGGCCCGCCATCCGTTTCAGTCACAAATGAGACGCCGGGCGTCCCGCTCACCCCCCAGCAATTAAGCGCGCAATGCGCGGTTCCAACCAGCGAGATTGCAGCCCCTGCACCGCTGCCTGCCACGATCGTGCGTCTTGAAGGCAACCAGCCTTTGCGCATTCTGGCCATTGGCTCATCATCGACATGGGGCGTGGGCGCCACGTCGCGTCGCAAGAACTATCCCTCCCAACTTGAGGCCATGCTGGAGCGCGTGCTCAAGACCGTGCCGATTGAGGTCGTGAATCGCGGCGTCTCGGGCGAGACGGCGGAGGCGACCGCTGACCGCCTTCGGATCGAAGCCGCGCTGCTGCGGCCTGATCTCGTGTTGTGGCAGGTCGGCACCAACGACGCCGTGCAGCGCGTCTCAGTGGAGAGTTTCGAGCGCACCGTGAGCGAAACCGTCGCCCAGTTGCGCAAGAAGAACATCGACGTCGTGCTGGTAGGCTTGCAATACACGCCAAAATACGCTCGCGACGAACATTATTTCGCCATTCGGGACGCTCTGAAGCGCGTCGCGGCCGAGCATAATGCGCTCTACGTGCGCCGCGACCAGGCGATGGAGTACATCAGCAAAACCAAATCCAATCTGCAAATGATGGCAGACGACGATTTTCATCTCAACGACCTTGGTTATCAATGCATGGCTGAACACATCGCGCATGCAATGACGGCAAACCTGTTTGTACGGCGCCGCAAGCCGGCAAGCTGAAGCGCTGCGAACAGGCGGCAGCGAGTAGATTTTGGGGAGGCATATCGCGCATCGCGTGCACGTCATCCCGGCGAAGAAAGCAATGCTTCGGGAAACGGCCCGAGAAACGGCCCTTGCAAACTGCGCTCGTAAACCGCATCCCTGACGCCCGCGCTTGCCTGTTCTGAGTCCCGGACATACCGGGATGACAGCACACGTTTGGACTCCACTCCCTACTGCCTGCTGCCTGCTGACTACTCGCTACTGCCTACTGCCTACTGCCTATTCCCCAATCGCTGCATCTGGTCCCCATGTTTCTTGCAATCCCTTTTCCGATCATTGATCCCGTCCTCATCGAGATCGGCCCTATCGCCATTCGCTGGTATGCGTTGGCTTATATCTTCGGCCTGCTGGGCGGCTGGGTTCTGGCGCGTGCGCTTGTGAACAGGCCTGCGCTGTGGGGCGGCGTTCGCCCGCCCGACGCCTCCACGCTAGACGATTTGCTGGGGTACGCAGCCTTTGGCGTCAGTTTGGGCGGGCGTCTGGGCTATGTGCTGTTTTATAATTTCGATTATTTCCTGAGCCGTCCGCTGGAGATTTTTGCGCTCTGGCAGGGCGGCATGGCGTTTCATGGCGGGCTTGCGGGCGCTGCGGTCGGGATCTGGCTGTTTGCCCGCAAAATTGGCGTGAACCCGCTCACCGTCGCAGATCTTTGCGCGGCTGTCGTGCCGATCGGGATTTTTCTCGGCCGGGTCGCCAATTTCATCAAGCCGGAATTGTGGGGTAGACCGACGGACGTCGCGTGGGGAATGGTTTTTCCAGGCGCAGGGAGCGAGCCGCGCCACCCGAGCCAGCTTTATGAGGCGACGCTGGAAGGCCTCGTTTTGCTTGTCGTTCTGCTGCTGATTGTGCGCGCTGGCGGCTTCAGGCGTCCCGGCCTTGTCGCTGGAGCGTTTGGAATCGGCTATGGTGTTGCGCGGATCGCAGCCGAATTTTTCCGCGAGCCGGATCCGCAATTGGGATTTCTGTTTGGCGGAGCAACAATGGGCATGTTGCTGTCGCTGCCGCTGATCGCGCTGGGAATTGCGCTCGTATTTCGCGCGCGCAGCCGCCCGGCGCTGGAGACAAACGTTTGACGGAACTGGCCAACGAGATCCGCGTCATCATCGACACCGAAGGGCCGATGCCGTTCGACCGGTTCATGGAATTGTGTCTCGCTCACCCCAAACATGGGTATTACATCACCCGCGACCCTTTCGGCGCCGATGGAGATTTTGTCACCGCGCCCGAGATTTCGCAGATGTTTGGCGAGCTGATCGGACTCTGGGCCGCCCATGTCTGGAGCACGATGGATTACCCCGAGCGCGTGCAGCTCGTGGAGCTGGGGCCGGGGCGCGGAACTTTGATGGCGGACGCTTTGCGCGCCTGCCGCGTCGCGCCGGAGTTTCTGGCGGCTATCGAAGTGACCATGGTCGAGACCAGCCCGATCCTGCGCGAGCGCCAGCAAGAGGCGCTGGCCGATTGCGGCGTTCCTGTCTCTTGGGCTTTTGGGCTCGACGATGTTCCGCAAGGCCCGCTGATCGTGATCGCCAATGAGTTTTTTGACGCGCTGCCGGTGCGCCATTTCGTGCGCGCGCACGACGGCTGGTGCGAAAAGCTGATCGGCAATGGCGCGGACGGACGCTTCTTCGCCGGCATGGCGGCCAATCCCGAGCCGCTGATCCGCGCCGATGTGCCGCTTGGCTCCATTCTGGAGATCGGCACCGTCAGCCATCAATATATGAGTGCGCTCGCCATCAAAATCGCAGAATTTGGCGGCGCGGCTCTGGTGATTGATTACGGCCACACGCAGACATCGCTTGGCGACACCGTACAGGCTTTATGGCGCCACCAGCCGATCAGCCCGCTTGAGGCGCCCGGCGAATGCGATGTCACCGCCCATGTGGATTTCGCCTCGCTGGCGCGCGCCGCCGGAGCTTCCGGCGCCGTGGTGAGCGGGCCGGTGACGCAGGCGAGCTTCCTCACGCAAATCGGCCTGCACCACCGCGCCGATGCGCTCAAACGCCGCGCCGATCCCGCCCAAAGCCTCGACATCGACCGCGCACTGGCCAGGCTCACCACGACCGAGCCGGAAGCTGGCGCCGGCGGCAAGCCGGTTCCGGGCATGGGCGCCCTGTTCAAAGCGATGGCGATCACCAGCTCCAACGTACCGCCGCCGCCCGGCTTTGAACCGGATGGGTATTAGATTGATGCAGAATCTGACGCCAGATTTACCCGCAATCCGCTCCGGCCTGCTCGAATCGCAGGGAATCGCCCATGCCTTTTTCACCCGGCAGGGCGGCGTCAGCGAAGGCGTTTACGCCTCCCTCAACGGCGGCGCGGGCTCGTGCGACGATCCCGAAGCGGTGGCGCAAAACAAAAGCCGCATGGCGCAGGCGCTGGGCGTGCCCGCTCAAAACCTGCTCATTCCCTATCAAATCCATTCCGCGCAGGCCGCCAGCGTCGATGCTCCATGGGCGCAGCGCCCTCATTGCGATTCTATCGTGACCGCCACGCGTGGGCTGGCTTTGGGCGTCACCGGGGCCGATTGCGGCATCGTGCTGTTTTGCGATCCCGGCGCGCAGGTGATCGCCGCCGCCCATGCGGGCTGGAAAGGCGCGCTTGAGGGCGTGCTGGATGCCACGCTGGAGCAGATGGAGCGCCTTGGCGCCTCGCGACCTGCGATCCGCGCGGTTCTGGGACCGACGATTGCGCAGGCCTCCTATGAAGTGGGGCCGGAGTTTGTCGCCCGCTTCACGGCGCAGGAGGCAGGCGCGGCGCGGTTTTTCGTCACCGGCGCAAGCGACCGGGCGCATTTCGACCTGCCGGGCTTTATCGGCGACCGATTGGCGCGGGCAGGTATCGGCGCATTTGAAAATCTGGGCCTCGACACCTATGCAGACGAGGCGCGGTTTTATTCCTACCGCCGGTCGGTCCATCGCAGGGAGCCTGATTTTGGCCGGCTGGTGGCGGCCATCTCTTTGCCTTGACGGCGCGTTCGACTTGGTGGTTCGACTTGCGCTGAAGCGTGCGAAACGCCATGTCTTATTCAGATCAGTCATCAGCCTTCCGGGAACCAGACCAATGCCCCAGACCCGCAGCCCCTTCTTTGACGATGTCGCCCGCCTGATGAACGACGCCGCAGGCGTGGCCTCTGGCGTGCGGCGCGAAGTCGACGTGATCGCCCGCACCCAGATCGAGCGCCTGCTGGCGGGGATGGACATGGTGCGCCGCGAGGAGTTCGAGGCCGTGCGCGACATGGCTATTCTCGCACGCGACGAAAACGAGAAGCTGGCCGCCCGCATCGCGCAGCTTGAGGCCAAAGCGCAAAGCGGCGCCTGAGCGCTGCGGCAAATTGACTCGGAAAGCCCCCTATTCACAGCCAGAGCGTTGCAACCCTGTGGACGAGGCGCGCCGGGCGGTGGACGCCTTGAGGGGAATCCGACACTCTCCGCGTCGCTAGAGCAAACCGACGCGGCGCTACCCAACTGATTCGACGACTGGAATCGATTGGGTGACAAACGTGGGAAGGCTTTCGCAGCTTGCCGTTCAAAACGTCAGGCTCGCTGCACCGTCAGGCCCAGGTACATGACATTCACCGCTACTGAACCCGCACGCTCCGAACACCCGGTAGACGTCGTCGAGCGCGTCGCCAGCCTTAAATCCTGGATCTTCGCGCGCGAGGGCGACGACGAGATTTCGATCACCGTCACCGGCGGCTGGACCGATTACCAGATTTCCTTCACCTGGCTTGAAGACGTCGAGGGGCTGCATCTGGCCTGCGCCTTCGACCTGAAGCTGAACGAGCGCCGGCGCCCGGAAGTGCTGAACCTGATCTCGCTCATCAACGAGCAGATGTGGGTCGGCCATTTTGGCTTGTGGGAGGACGAAGGCGTCGTCCTGTTCCGCCACACCCTGCTGCTGACGGGCGGCGTCGAGCCGACGCTGGACCAGTGCGAGGCCGCGCTTCAGGTTGGCGTGAGCGCTTGCGAGCGTTATTTCCAATCGTTCAATTTCGTTCTCTGGGCCGGAAAATCAGCCAGCGAGGCGCTGACCACCGCGCTGTTCGAGACCCACGGCGAGGCGTAAGCCGCAACCAAGGCTCCTGTTATGACCGCGACCATATTGCCGCAATCCCTCGTGCTTATTGGCGCAGGCAAAATGGGCGGCGCGATGCTGCGCGGCTGGCTCGATCTGGGCGTGCCTGCAAAATGCGTCACGATTATCGAGCCCTACCCGTCCGATGAGCTTGCCGCGCTTTGCGCTGCAACAGGCGCAAGCCTTAATCCCGCAAAGCCTCCGCAGGCGCCCGACGCTCTGGTGCTGGCGATCAAGCCGCAGACGCTGGACGCCGCCGCCCCGCAGATCGCCCCGCTTGTGGGGCAGAACACGCTGATCGTCTCGATCATGGCGGGCAAAACCATTGCAGACATTGGCGCCCGCCTGCCCGCGAATGCAATTGTGCGGGCGATGCCCAATACGCCCGCCGCCGTGGGGCGCGGCATATCGGGCGCCTGCGCCAGCACTGGCGTCAGCCCAAACCAGCGCGCGATGGCGCACGCGCTGCTTGGCGCCATCGGCCAGGTTGAATGGCTCGACGACGAGGCGCTGATCGACGCCGTGACTGCCCTTTCAGGCTCTGGCCCGGCTTATGTATTCCTGCTGGCTGAATGTATGGCGCTGGCGGGCGAGAAGGCTGGCCTGCCGCGAGAGACCGCCCAGCGGTTGGCGCGCGCCACTGTTGAGGGCTCGGGCGAGCTGATGTTCCGCGAGCCGCAGACTGCTCCGGCTCAATTGCGCGTCAACGTGACATCGCCCGGCGGAACAACCGCCGCCGCCCTTGAGGTGCTGATGGGCGCAGAGGGCCTCGCGCCGCTGATGGAGCGCGCCATCGCCGCTGCAAAACGTCGCGCTGGCGAGCTTTCCGGCTGATTCAGGCTGATCTTGCCCGCCGCCCCCGTTTCCGCCCTTTGAAAGCGCTTCCTGTCGGCCTAGATTAAAGATCAGAAGTCGACGCTGGAGAGCACCATGTCTGAAGCATCCGCCAATCCGGAAAGCGCCGCCGCCCCGCACGATCCGCGCACGCGCATCATCGACGCGTTGATGGAGCTGGCCGCCGAGCGGCAATGGCAGGACATCACTTTGTCCGAATTGGCCGAGCGCGCCGGCGTCAGCCTGTCGCAGTTTCGCGATTGCTTCCCCTCGAAAGGCGCTGCGCTCGCAGGCTTCTCGCGCATGATCGACAAGAAGGTTCTGGACGACTCCAGCGCCGATCTGGCCAATGAGAGCGCCCGCGACCGCCTGTTCGATGTATTGATGCGCCGGCTAGACGCGATGGCGCCCTACAAGGAAGGCGTGCGCGGCGTGGTGGAATGGGCGCGCCGCGATCCCGTCAGCGCGCTGGCGCTCAACGGGGTTGCTCTGAACTCCATGCGCTTCATGCTGGAAGCCTCCGGTCTCGACAGCGAAGGCCCCCTGGGCAATATCAAACTGCAAGGCCTCGTGCTGGCGTGGGGCCGCGTGCTCGACGAATGGCTGCGCGACGAAGAGCCCGGCCTCGACCGCACGATGGCGATGCTCGATACGGAGCTGGCGCGCGGCGGACGTATTCTGGCCCGCCTCGACGACGTCTGGCGGGTGGCGAGCCCGCTGCGCACATTCGGCCGCGCACTGTTCTCGGGCGGACGCCGCTACGACGAACGCATCCGCGAACGCTGGCAAAACCCCCGCGACGCCGCCAGCGGCGACATGGGCGCAGATATCTAGGCGCCAGCCCCAATCACTACTAACTACTAACTACTAACTACTAACTACTCGCTACTGCCTACTGCCTACTGCCTATTCCCTACTCGCCACTCGCTCAACCCGCAGGCCCCATGTACTCGAAAATCACACACGAGATCGAAGTCGCGGTTGAGCCGCAATATCTCGCTGACCAGTCGAGGCCCGAGGCCGGGCGCTGGTTTTGGGCGTATACGATCACGATCCGCAATCATGGCGCGCAGAGCGTGCAATTGATGGCGCGTCACTGGCGCATCACCGACGGCAATGGCAGGCTGGAAGATGTGAAGGGACCGGGCGTGGTCGGCGAACAGCCAACTTTGGCCCCGGGGGAATCGTTTTCCTACACGTCGGGCTGTCCGCTGCCCACGCCCTCGGGCATTATGGTGGGCGCTTATCGCTTCGAGGATCAGCACGGAGTGGGATTTGACGTGGACATTCCGGCGTTCTCGCTCGACAGTCCGCAAACCGGTCGCGTCATCAACTAGAGCCCCCCATTATGTCCCAGCCTGCGCGATCGCCTGCAGACGACCGGCGGCTTTCGGACGCGGTGGATATGCTCGCCCGTCTGGTTGCATTCGACACGGAAAGCTCGAAATCCAATCTTGAGCTGGTCGCCTTCGTCGAAACTGTTTTGCGCACGCACGACATTCCGTTCGTGGTCGTGCCCAATGCTATTGGCGACAAGGCCGCCGTCTTTGTCACCATTGGCCCGATGATCGACGGCGGCATTGTGCTTTCGGGCCATACCGACGTCGTGCCTGTGACCGGCCAGACGTGGACCAGCGATCCGTTTACGCTGCGGCGCGAGGGCTCAAGGCTTTACGGGCGCGGCGCCACCGACATGAAGGGCTTCGACGCGTGTTGCCTCGCCATGATCGAGGAATTCAAACGCGCGCCGCTGAAAAAGCCGATCCATATTTTGCTCAGCTACGACGAGGAGACGACCTGCGCCGGGCCGCTCGACACCATCGCCCGCTTCGGGCTCGATCTGCCGCGCCCCGCCGCCGTGATCGTGGGCGAGCCGACGCTGATGGAGGCCGCTGACGCGCACAAAAGCGTCGCCACGTTTCGCACCACAGTGCGCGGGCTTGAGGCCCATTCCTCCAAGCCCCACCTTGGCGCCAATTCGATTGAGGGCGCCGCCGCGCTGATCCACGATCTTTATAATTTTGCGCAAGAGCTTGCAGAAGGGATAAGCGGGCGCGACGAACGCTTTGATCCGCCAACCTCCACGCTCAGCGTCGGCGTGATCGAGGGCGGATCGGCGCGCAACATTCTGGCGCGCGAGTGCATGTTCTACTGGGAGTTTCGCGGACTGCCCGGCGCCCCACAGGATATGGCTTTGCGCAGACTTGAGGGTTACGCGGAATCCGTTGTGTTGCCGCGCCTGCGACGATTTGCGCCGGACGCCAGCATCGAGACGCTGGTCGAGGTCGAGGTGCCGGGACTTTGCGCCGAGCGCGACTCACCTGCGCAGACGCTAGCGCTGAAAGTGCTGCGCGCCAACCACACAATCGCAGTGCCTTACGCGACGGAGGCCGGGCGTTTTCAGAACGCGGGCTTGTCCACCATCGTCTGCGGGCCGGGCTCCATCGACCAGGCGCACCAGCCCGACGAATATATCGAACTGGACGAGATGGCCGCCTGCCTTGGCTTTTTGCGCAACCTGGCAGACGAACTAAGCCGATAGTGTGTGCGATAAGGGGTGCGCGTTTGGCGCGTTCGCTCTATATTAAACCCATGAACGACGCTCTTCACGATGTCCGCGACGATAACGAGGCTGCTTTTGCGCGCACGGCAATCCGCGTAACGCTGGCGGGCTTTGCGTTGATGGCTGTAGCTGCGGCGCTGATGTGGACGCAGTTTGGCCCCGGCATGTTCATTGATCTTGCCACCGCTGTGATGAATTGTTTCTGAGCCTGATCGTCAAAAGGAAAACCTTGTGCAACGCCGCCTGATCGTCCCCATCGTCTGCCTCGTGCTGGGCGTTTTGATGCTCGGCGCCACCGCCTTCTTCACGCTGCGCGACCGCTCGGTGTCCGTGCCCGTCACTACCAGCGTCGGCGGGCCGTTCGCGCTGATCGACCACAACGGCAAGGCGATCACCCACCGCGATCTTGAAGGCCGGCCCACGCTGATCTTCTTCGGGTTCACCCATTGCCCGGACGTGTGCCCGACGACGCTGATGGAAATCAGCAAAGTGTTCGAACTGCTTGGGCCGCAGGCGAAAGTCGCCGCGCTGTTCATGAGCGTGGACCCCGAGCGCGACACGCCTGCGCTGCTGAAGGATTACGTTTCAAACTTCGACAAGCGCATCATCGGCGTCACCGGCCCGCGCGAATCCGTGGACGCCGCGTTGAAGACGTTCCGCGTGTTCGCGCGCAAAACAAAGGGCGAAGGCGAGTCCTATTCGGTGGATCATTCCTCGCTCGTCTACCTGATGGACAAGCAAGGCCGCTTCGCCACCGCCTTCAACCTCCAGCAATCACCCGAGCAGGCGGCAAGAGCGTTGCGACCGTATTTGTAAGTTGGGCAGTAGGCAGCAGAAGAAACCCCTCATCCGTCACGCGTTGCGTGACACCTTCTCCCGCAAGGGGAGAAGGAAGAAAGAGGTGCTTTGCTGATCGCAGCCCTTCCTTCTCCCCTTGCGGGAGAAGGTGTCGCGTAGCGACGGATGAGGGGTATCTTTCCCCTACTCCCTATTCGCTACTCCCTACTCGCCCCCTCCAACGCCTTCGCCATCTTCCTGCGTCCCGGCGCCATGAAGACGAACACGGCCAGGCACAAAACAGCAGCCAGCGCGAAGGCGAAACGCAGGCCGTAGAGATCGGCGACGATGCCGATCACGACTGCCCCAATGGCGGGCGTGCCGCGAAAGATCAAAAGATAGAGCGCCATCACGCGCCCGCGCATACGGTCCTCGACGGCAAATTGCATCAGCGCCTGGATCGAGGTCGACATGACGTTGATGCTGAAGCCCGTGACCACGCCAAAGACCACGCCGACCCACATGTTCTGCGTCGCCACAAAGCCCAGCGTGCCAAGCGCCGAGCCCAGATAGCCAAGAATGGCGACGTTGGATAATCCAGCCAGCGCGCCGCGCGAGGCGATGTAGACGGCGCCCGTCATAGCCCCAAGACCCACGCTCGACGTGAGCCATGCGAGCCCGGTCGGCCCTGCGTTGAACACGGCGCCAGCGAAACCAGGCAGCATTTCCTGCAACGGGCGCACGGATACGGATGCGAAAATCAGGATGATGAGAATGGGACGAAGACCGGGATGATGAAAGGCGTATTTCATGCTGTCGGCAACATCGCTAAACAGCGCGCCGCGCCGCACGCCGCTGCGATCTGGCGGGGGCAGGCGCAGGATCAAAAGCGCTGCAAGGCAGAGGCTTGCACCCGCCACATGGGCGATGAAGACGCCGAACACGCCCCAGACCGGAATCACAAATGCCGCAATGGCCGGGCCGATGAAGCGGTTGGAATGATAGGAGGCTGAATCGAGCGCAATCGCGGACGGAAAATCCACGCGCGGCACGGCGGCGGGAATGATGGATTGTCGCGCAGTTGAATGGAACGGATAGATCACGCCCGCCAGCACCGTGAGGCCGAACAGGATTTCAATCGTCATCCAGCCCATAAAGGTGAAAAGCGCCATCAGCGCCGCCTGTATCAGCAGGCCCAATTGCGCCAGTCGCATCAGCGGCAGCGGGTTGACGCGGTCCGACCATGCGCCGGCGATGGGCGCCAATATCAACATCGGCGCAAGGTCTGCGGCGGCGATAATTCCGAGCCAGACCGACGAGCCCGACAGCTCCCACGCCAGCCAGCCGGCGCCCACGCTCTGCATCCAGCCGGTGGCGTAGTTTGGAAACAATCCCCCCTCGAAGATCGCATAATTGCGATGCGACAGGCATCGCAGGATCGGCGGCTTCGAGGAGGTTTCGGCCATAAAGCGGTTGCGCCTTTACAAATCCAGCGTCGCGGGCGCGAACAATTCATCAACGCCAACGCGCCGATCCGTGAGGCCTTGCTCATGCACGTATTGCGAGATCGTTTCAATGACGTTGCGCGTTGAGCGCAGGCCATAGGATTTGGGATCGGCGCCAAACATTTTTGCGGCGGCTGGCTCGACGAGGCCGCACGAGACGTAATCCTTCAGCGTCTTCTCGGCGACGCGCTCAACCTCATGCTTGGCGTTCATGAACGCGTGATAAATGTTCACGCCCGCCCACGGATATTTCTCATGCAGATCGCGTTTGATGACCATCGCGTGATTGATGGGATAGATGCCGGTCTTGCGGAAATAGCGCGTGGATTCGGCCACAGGGTCGGGAAACAGCGGACGGCAAACTTCGGAAATATCTGCGGTGCTGCGATCCACGAGATTAGGCACGTTGAGATAGAGCAGCGCGCCGTCGAGCTCGCCTTTCATCAGCATTTCGCCCAAGTTCGTGGAGAGCGGAATCTGCTTGATGACAACGCCCTCGGGCGGCTGGAAACCAGTTGAGCCGCCGTGGCTTTTGTCGGGATTGCGCTCCATGTGCCATTCGATGTCGCGCGCATGGACGCCAAATTCATGCTGCAATATCCCGCGTGACCAGATCGCTGACGTTTGCTGATATTCAGGCACGCCGATGCGCTTGCCCTTCAGGTCCGCAGGGCAATTGATGCCGCTGTCGCGCCGCACCATGATTCGGGTGTGGAAGAACATCCGCGCGGTATAAATCGGCAACGCCACAAAGCGGTCGTCGCCTTTTGACACTGCGATCAGCAATGACGAAATCGACATTTCCGACACGTCAAATTCTGCAAATTTCAGCTGGCGCCAGAACATTTCCGATGGATGCACAATGGTGGGCATCAGCTTGATGCCTTGCGGCTGGTGGCGTCCTTCAGCGATGGGGCGTGTGCGCTCATTTTCAGAGAGCGCTATCGAGAATTCGAGCGCGTGGGCCGTCATGTTGTCTCCCGTTTGTTATTGTTGCGCAGCCGTTTTTGCAAAATCACCATTTAGGAACAAGTTCGCTTCCAAACGCCTCGCGCCAATCGTCGTCAACGTTCATGAACCCGTCATAGGGGCGCACGCCGCTTTGCGCTTTGGGATCGAGGCCGCGCGGAGGCTTGCCGTCGGCCACGTCCTGAATCGCTTCCAGCATGATGCGGCGCATGGCGACAATCGCCTTGTCGGACGAGCCAAGATGCTCAAGCGAGCGATCAACGATAGGCCCCATGCCTTCCTGCAACGCCATGTCCTGCGTATTGATGCCCTTGATGCCGGTGAAGGTCTTGGTTTTCTGCACGGCGCGGTCAATGAAATAATCGTTGGTCTTGTTGGCTTTCAGCCTGAACGTGCCGGGGATCATCTCGTGTGGTCCGCGCCCGTAAAAAGTCTCGCGCTCGATGACGTTTTCTTCCGTGAACTTTGCGTTCTCGTCATAGGCGCAAGCCCAATTGTAGACATAGGTCGTGGTGTCGTCGATGGGGACCCAGATGTGGCCGTTTAATTCGGGAAACTCGCGCCGCTCGCCGCTGAACATATGGATGCCGCCGCGAAATTGCTGGAACGGCATGCCAAAATGATAGATGCGCACATAGGCGCGCCCATCGCCCAGATTGCGATGCGAAGTGTAGTAATAGCCATAGTCCGTGCGCTCCACGTCAAGACGCGGCGAACGATCACGCTGGCGCATTTCGTTCTTGTCGCCCAGCTTGTTGTTGTGCGCGAAGGAGGAATGGGCAGTGTCGAGGCCACCTTCCATCGCCTGCAAATAATTGCAATCTTCAAACGTCTTCGAGACATGCCGATGGGAGGGCGGCGCGCGCATCCATTCGTAATCGGGCGCGGGCGGCTGCTTGTCCTTTGGCCCCATATAGGTCCAGATCAGCCCTCCCAGCTCCACGCATGGATAGGCCTTGATCTTGACGCGCGCTTGCAACGGTGTACCTGCGGGCTCGGAGGGCATGTCGACGCAATCGCCGTGTCTGTCGAATTTCCAGCCGTGATAGACGCAGCGCATGCCGCATTCCTCGTTGCGGCCAAAGAACATCGGCGCGCGGCGGTGCGGGCAATAGGCATCCATAAGGCCGAGGTCGCCGTTGCTGTCACGGAATGCGATCAGGTCTTCGCCCAGCAGGCGCACGCGCAGCGGCTCGCCATCGCGCTCAGGCACTTCGCTGGCCATGCAGGCGGGAACCCAATAAGCGCGAAACAAAGCACCGCCGGGCGTGCCGGGGCCGACGCGTGTGATTCTTTCATTGTCTTCGGGCTTGAGCATTGCGAGCCTCCCTGTATTTTTTGTCGTTCACGACTTGATAGACCTGTTGGCGCCAGAGCGCCATAGGGGCCGCTTGCGCCCTCGCGAAGCGGGCGGGTTTCCTTTAATGTGGACGAATCTTGCGCAAGGGCGCGCAGCGTTGCGCCGCATAAGACTGCCTCAGGGAGAGTTTCGCATGCTTCGATGGTCCATCGCGACGGTGACGATGGGGGGCACGCTGGAGGCCAAGCTCGCGGCCGCGGCCCGTGCCGGTTTCCGCGCGGTTGAGATATTCGAGAACGATCTCACCTTCTTCTCCGGCAAGCCGCGCGATGTGCGCACGCGGGCGCAGGATCTTGGTCTTGATATCGTCGCGCTTCAGCCGATGCGCGATTTTGAGGGTATGCCCGAGCCCTTGCGCGCCCGCAATTTCGAACGCGCGCAACGCAAGCTCGACCTCATGGAGGAGCTTGGCGCCGACCTGCTGTGCATCTGCTCCAACGTCCACGAAGATGCTTTGGGCGAAGTCGAGCGCGCAGCTGATGACCTTGGCGAGCTGGCCGACATGGCCGCTTTGCGCGGCTATCGCATCGGCTATGAGGCGATGGCGTGGGGACGCCACGTCAAGGACTGGATGCAGGCGTGGGACATTGTGCGCACGGCTGATCGTCCCAACCTCGGGCTTGTACTCGATTCCTATCATATCTGCGTGCGCAACAATCCCATTGCGCCTATTGCTGAACTCCCCGCCGACAAGATCGCGCTGGTGCAAATTGCGGACGCCCCCGCGATCCTGATGGACCCGATGTCGCTGTCGCGCCACCATCGCTGCTTTCCGGGACAGGGAGATTATCCGCTCGATGACTTTATCGAGGCGACGATCAAGTCCGGCTATCGCGGACCTTTGTCGCTGGAAGTGTTCAACGACCAGTTTCGCGGCGCCCCCGCCAGCGCGATTGCGCTGGATGGCATGCGTTCGCTGCAAGCCGCCGGAGAGCGCCTCGATGCGCGGTTGATGAAAGCTGGAATTGCGCCAACGCAAATCAGCACGCCATTGCCAAAGGCGCCGGTCATCTCAGGCATTGAGTTTATTGAGTTCGTCACCAGCACAGCGGAATCGCCGCGTCTGGTCGCGCTTTTGCAAGGCATGGGCTTTGCCCGCGTGGCGCGGCATCGCTCGAAGGACGTCGATCTTTATCGCCAGAACGATCTCAACATCGTGCTCAATCGCGAGCAGGAGGGGTTCGCCCATTCCTTCTATCTCGTGCACGGCACGTCCGTCAGCGCGATGGCGCTGCGCTTTGACGATCCCAGGCGCGCGCTGGAGCGGGCCAATGCGCTTGGCGCGCCCACTTATCATGGCCGCGTGGGGCCGGGCGAGGCGGTAATCCCGGCGGTGGCGGGCGTTGAAAACAGCCTGATCTATTACATGAGCGAGCGCCCCAGCGGCGGCGGGACGCCGAGCAATTGGGACCGCGATTTCGTGTTCGTGGAAGAGCGCACGCCCAAGGGGCCGCTGGCGACCATCGATCACATGTCGAACGTGGTGCGCCGCTCGGAATTTCTGTCATGGGTCACGTTTTATAAATCCGTGCTCGGGTTTGTGGACGAACCGCAGGTGGAGCTGGCCGATCCTTACGGCGCATTCTACAGTCGCGTGATTGGATCGCCCGACAAGAGCGTACGCATACCCATCAACATCGGCGACGGCGGGGCGACGGCCGCCGCGCGTTTCCTTGAGACGTTCGGCGGCGGCGGCGTTCAGCAGATCGCATTCTCCACCAGCGATTTATTCTCGTTTGTGGAAAGCGCGCGCGCCGCTGGCGTGGAGTTTTTGTCGATCCCGAATAATTATTACGAGGATCTGGGCGCCCGCTACGATCTGGCGCCAGAACTCATCGAGCGCATGCGCGAGCTTGGCGTGCTCTATGATCGCGCAAAGGGCGGAGAATTTTTCCATATTTACACGAAGATGTTCGACGAGCGCTTCTTCTTCGAAGTGGTCGAGCGGCGCAATTACGATCTGTTTGGCGCCGCCAACACGCCGGTGCGGCTGGCTGCACAGGCCAATGAGCTGGACGCAGCGGCGTGCACCCGGGCGAGCTTTGGGGGATAGATTCCGTAAGGGGCTGTTAAGATCAAGGTGCGAACGTCCTCATCAGACGAGGGCGATTGCAAATATGCATACGGATGGTTTAACCCCTTCGCGAGGCGTATGGGCTTGCCTTGGAGTCGTCACGGCGCTGGCCTGTCTGGCGGTCGCGGCCAAGGGGTGGACCGTCGCACTGGACGACGTCGCGCTGATCATTGGCGTGAGCGCATTGTTTATCTGCATCGGGGCTGCCTACGCGCGCTGGCGTTCATCGCCCGCCATCTCCGCCGCTTGCGGCGCCCTGGCTTTTTTCATCCTCTCC
>CAMCMI010000047.1 GCA_945875875.1 Rhizobium sp. Q54 | reverse complement strand
TGCGGCAAGATCACGCCCAAGGGCGAAAGCCCGATGACGCCGGAAGAAAAGCTCCTGCGCGCCATCTTCGGCGAGAAGGCTTCCGACGTTCGCGACACCTCGCTGCGCGTGCCCCCGGGCGTCACCGGCACCATCGTCGAAGTGCGCGTCTTCAATCGCCACGGCGTCGAGAAGGACGAGCGCGCCCAGGCCATCGAGCGCGAAGAGATCGAGCGCCTCGCCAAGGACCGCGACGACGAACTCGCGATCCTCGACCGCAACGTCTACGGGCGTCTGCGCGAAATGCTGCTCGACAAGACGGCCTCGGCCGGCCCGAAGGGCTATCGCAAGGACGGCGCTATCACGAACGTGATCCTCGACGAATATCCCCGCTCGCATTGGTGGGCGTTCGCCGTTGAGGACGACCGCCTGATGGGCGAGATCGAAGCCATGCGCAAGCAATACGACGAAGCCAAGAAGGGGCTGGAAAGCCGCTTCCTTGACAAGGTCGAGAAGCTGCAGCGCGGCGATGAATTGCCGCCCGGCGTGATGAAGATGGTCAAGGTCTTCGTCGCCGTGAAGCGCAAGATCCAGCCGGGCGACAAAATGGCCGGACGCCATGGCAACAAGGGCGTCGTGTCGAAGATCGTGCCGAGCGAGGACATGCCGTTCCTCGCCGACGGAACGCCCGTCGACATCGTTCTGAACCCGCTGGGCGTGCCCTCGCGCATGAACGTCGGCCAGATCCTTGAAACCCATCTGGGCTGGGCCTGCGCAGGCCTTGGCAAGCAAGTGGGCGCCACGGTCAACGCCTATATGCGTCAGGGCGACATCCAGCCGCTGCGCGACAAGCTCGCCGACATCTATGGCAAGGACGACCAGACAGTCGCCAGCCTTGACGACGCCTCCCTTGTGGAGCTCGGCAACAATCTGCGGCGCGGCGTTCCCATCGCAACCCCCGTGTTCGACGGCGCGCGCGAGAAGGACATCGTCGAGTTGCTCATCAAGGCCGATCTCGATCCGTCCGGCCAGTCGACCGTTTACGACGGGCGCACCGGCGAGACCTTCGACCGCAAGGTGACTGTGGGCTACATCTACATGCTGAAGCTGCATCATCTTGTCGACGACAAGATTCATGCGCGCTCGATTGGTCCGTACTCGCTCGTCACCCAGCAGCCGCTGGGCGGCAAGGCGCAGTTCGGCGGACAGCGCTTCGGCGAAATGGAAGTGTGGGCGCTTGAAGCCTACGGCGCCGCGTACACCTTGCAGGAAATGCTGACCGTGAAGTCTGACGACGTCGCGGGCCGCACCAAGGTCTACGAGGCGATCGTGCGCGGCGACGACGCCTTTGAGTCCGGTATCCCCGAGAGCTTCAATGTGCTCGTCAAGGAAATGCGTTCGCTGGGCCTCAACGTCGAATTGACGTCGACCAAGAAGATCGAACCGCCGGCGGAAGCCGCGGAATAGCACTAACGAGCAGGAGCGGTTCAGCCGCTCCTGCGCTTCGCCATTTAGAATTCATCCGGCAGGGCCGCAGCCAGTAGCGTTGGGCCCCAGCTTCAGGAGAAGACAATGAACCAAGAGGTCATGAATCTCTTCAATCCGGTCGTGCAGCCCCAGGCGTTCGACCAGATTCAGATCGCTATCGCGAGCCCTGAGAAGATTCTGTCCTGGTCCTTCGGCGAAATCAAAAAGCCGGAGACCATCAATTATCGCACGTTCAAGCCCGAGCGCGACGGCTTGTTCTGCGCGCGTATCTTTGGCCCGATCAAGGATTACGAGTGCCTGTGCGGCAAGTACAAGCGCATGAAGTACAAGGGCGTCATCTGCGAAAAGTGCGGCGTGGAAGTCACGCTCTCGCGCGTTCGCCGCGAGCGCATGGGCCACATCTCGCTGGCCGCGCCCGTCGCCCACATCTGGTTCCTGAAGTCGCTACCCTCGCGCATCGGCCTCCTGATGGACATGACGCTCAAGGAGCTTGAGCGCATTCTCTATTTCGAATCCTACATCGTCATCGACGCCGGCCTGACGCCGCTCAAGGATCGTCAGCTCCTCTCGGAAGACGAGTTCCTGCGCGCGCAGGACGAGTACGGCCAGGATTCGTTCACGGCGCTCATCGGAGCAGAAGCGATCCGCGAGCTGCTCAAGAACATGGATCTGGCCAAGATCGCCGCCGATCTGAAGGTCGAGATCGCTGAATCGACCAGCGAGCTGAAGCCAAAGAAGCTGGCCAAGCGCCTCAAAATCATCGAAGCCTTCATGTATTCGGGCAACAAGCCCGAGTGGATGGTGCTGACGGAAGTGCCCGTTATTCCGCCCGATCTGCGCCCGCTGGTGCCGCTCGACGGCGGACGTTTCGCCACGTCCGACCTGAACGATCTTTACCGCCGCGTCATCAACCGCAACAACCGCCTGAAGCGGCTGATCGAATTGCGCGCGCCTGACATCATCATCCGCAACGAGAAGCGCATGCTTCAGGAATCGGTGGATGCGCTGTTCGACAATGGTCGTCGCGGCCGCGTCATCACCGGCGCCAACAAGCGCCCGCTGAAGTCGCTCGCCGACATGCTCAAGGGCAAGCAGGGCCGCTTCCGCCAAAACCTGCTCGGCAAGCGCGTCGATTATTCTGGCCGCTCCGTTATCGTGGTGGGTCCGGAACTGAAGCTGCATCAGTGCGGCCTGCCCAAGAAGATGGCGCTGGAGCTGTTCAAGCCGTTCATCTATTCGCGCCTCGACGCCAAGGGTTTCTCGGCCACCGTGAAGCAGGCCAAGAAGCTCGTTGAAAAAGAGAAGCCGGAAGTCTGGGACATCCTCGACGAGGTTATCCGCGAGCATCCGATCCTGCTCAACCGCGCGCCCACGCTGCATCGCCTCGGCATTCAGGCGTTCGAGCCGGTGCTGATCGAGGGCAAGGCGATCCAGCTGCATCCGCTGGTTTGCGCCGCCTTCAACGCCGACTTCGACGGCGACCAGATGGCCGTACACGTTCCGCTGTCGCTTGAAGCGCAGCTGGAAGCGCGTGTGTTGATGATGTCGACGAACAACATTCTGCATCCGGCCAATGGTCAGCCGATCATCGTGCCATCGCAGGATATCGTTCTGGGCCTGTATTATCTCTCGCTCATGGTCGATGGCGACATCGGGCAGGGCATGGCGTTCTCGTCGCAAGCCGAGATCGAGCATGCGCTGCACGCCAAGGCGATCACGCTGCATTCCAAGATCAAGGGTCGCGCCTGGACCTATGACGAAAACGGCAAGCGCGTCTCCAAGATATTTGAGACGACGCCGGGCCGCATGATTCTGGCGCAGCTTCTTCCCGCGCATCAGAAAATCCCCTTCGACGTGGCCAACCGGCTCATGACGAAGAAGGAAATCTCGTCGATGATCGACACCGTCTACCGCAATTGCGGACAGAAGGAGACGGTGATCTTCTGCGATCGCATCATGGCTCTGGGATTCCGCGAAGCCTTCAAGGCCGGCATTTCCTTCGGCAAGGACGACATGGTCGTGCCGGAAACGAAGGAAGCCATCGTCGGCACGACGCAATCGCTGGCCAAGGAATACGAGCAGCAATACAACGACGGCCTCATCACGCAGGGCGAGAAGTACAACAAGGTGATCGACGCCTGGGCAAAGTGCTCGGACAAGCTCGCCGAAGAGATGATGGTGCGCATTTCGACCGTGAAGAAGGACGACACGGGTCGCGACAAGCCGATCAACTCGATCTACATGATGTCGCATTCGGGCGCGCGCGGTTCGCCAACCCAGATGCGCCAGCTCGCCGCCATGCGCGGCCTGATGGCCAAGCCCTCGGGCGAGATCATCGAGACTCCGATCATCTCGAACTTCAAAGAAGGCCTCACGGTTCTCGAATACTTCAACTCGACCCACGGCGCCCGCAAGGGTCTTGCCGACACCGCGTTGAAGACCGCGAACTCTGGCTATCTGACGCGTCGTCTCGTGGACGTTGCGCAGGATTCGATCATCACCGAACGTGATTGCGGCTCGAAGGGCGGCATTCGTATGCGCGCCATCGTGGACGCGGGCACGGTCGTGGCCTCGCTGGCGAGCCGCATCCTTGGTCGCACGGCGGCTGAGGATCTGGTCAACATCGACGGCAAGGTCGTCGTGCCCGCGGGTACGATGATCGAGGAATGGCATATCGAGCCGATCAATGCGGCCGGCATCCAGGAAGTGAAGATCCGCTCGGTACTGACCTGCGAAGCCAAGAACGGCGTTTGCGGCAATTGCTACGGACGCGATCTGGCGCGCGGCACCACGGTCAACATGGGCGAGGCGGTCGGCGTCATTGCGGCGCAGTCCATCGGCGAGCCGGGCACCCAGCTCACCATGCGCACGTTCCACATCGGCGGCGCGGCGCAGATCGCCGATCAATCCTTCATCGAGTCGAACTTTGAAGGCACGGTGCGCATTCGCAATTCGCACCTGGCCCGCAACAACGACGGCGATCTGATGGTGATGGCCCGCAACGTGGCCATCGTCATCGTCGGCGGCGACGGCGTGGAGCGCGCGGTTCACCGCGTGATTTACGGCGCGCGCATGAAGGTGGAGGAGGGCGACAAGGTGAAGCGCGGCCAGCGTCTGGCCGAGTGGGACCCCTACACCCGTCCCATCATGTCGGAAGTTGACGGCGTGGTTGCGTTCGAGGATCTGGTCGAAGGCCAGTCCATGACCGAGACCGCCGACGAAGCGACCGGCATCACCAAGCGCATGGTCATCGACTGGCGCCTGAACCAGCGCTCGGCAACGCTCAAGCCTGCGATCCTCATCAAGGATTCGTCAGGCAAGATCGCCAAGCTCCTGCGTGGCGGCGATGCGCGTTATTCGCTTCCCGTGGAATCGATCATCGCGACCGAACCCGGCGCCGTTGTGAAGGCGGGCGACATCATCGCCCGTATCTCGATGGAATCGGCCAAGACCCGCGACATCACGGGCGGTCTGCCGCGCGTGGCTGAACTCTTCGAGGCGCGTCGTCCCAAGGACCATGCGATCATCGCCGAGATCACGGGCACGGTGAAATTCGGCCGCGACTACAAGAACAAGCAGCGGATTGAAATCATCCCGCAGGAAGAAGGCGGCGAATCCGTCGAATACCTGATCCCCAAGGGCAAGCACATCCATCTTCAGGACGGCGACGTCGTGGAGAAGGGCGATTACATCGTTGACGGCAATCCGGCGCCGCATGACATTCTGGCGATCAAGGGCGTTGAGGAGCTTGCAGCCTTCCTCGTCAACGAAATCCAGGAAGTCTATCGCCTGCAGGGCGTGATGATTAACGACAAGCACATCGAAGTGATTGTCCGCCAGATGCTCCAGAAGGTCGACATCACCGAAGTCGGCGATACGGAATATTTGAACGGCGAGCAGGTTGACCGCAGCGATCTTGATGCGCTCAACGAGAAGCTGATCTCGGAAGGCAAGCGCCCCGGCGCCGGCACTCCGGTTCTGCTGGGCATCACCAAGGCGAGCTTGCAGACGCGTTCGTTTATCTCTGCTGCCTCGTTCCAGGAAACGACCCGCGTGCTGACTGAAGCCGCCGTCAACGGCAAGGTCGATACGCTGGAAGGCCTGAAGGAGAACGTGATCGTTGGCCGCCTGATCCCGGCGGGCACCGGCGCGGCGATGGCCAAGCTGCGTCGCGTGGCGGTTATGCGCGACGAGATGATCCTCGCCCAGAAGGCGCAGGATTCGGACGGGCGCCCTGTTCCGCGCCTTCCCGCAGCCGAGTAATGGTTGCGGCATAATCAAAAGATCAGGCCGTCCTTCGGGGCGGCCTTTTTCGTTCTATGACCAAATTTGCGCGCAACCGCTGTCCTGCCTCCGCGTTAACGATTGTGAAACCAAATCTGGCTTCGGGAGTTTGTCGGCTGTTGGACGACAGAGGATGCGTAAATGTCTGCAGTGATAACGCCCGGTCGAGACGAGACCGGTAACGGGACGGCGTTGCGGCACAATGGAGCCGCCAAATCTGGCGAAGTGTTGGCTCCGATCATCGCCGGGGCGCGAGCGCGCGGCATCGCCGACGCCTTCCAGATGTTGGGCGAGGCGGCGATTCTGCTCGATTTTTCCGGCTATGTTTTGCATGTGGGCGAAGGTGCCGAGCCGCTGCTTGGGTGCGCCTTGTCGATCACAAGCAATCATGTGACGCCGACCAGCCGCAGGAGCGCAGAAGAACTGCAAGCCCTACTGGAGGCGGGCCTGGCCGATCATGGACCGGGGCGGCTGGAGACGGATTTGCTCTGTGCGCAGGAGGGCATGCGCCAGCGCGTGCGTCTCTATCACGTCGATAATTCGAGCGATCCCCGGCAATTGCTCAGCGCCGTTCTGGTGCTGGAGCCGCCGCGTCGGGTGCGCCGCTTGCGCGCACGCACCCGTAAGGTTGCGGAGCCTAGTCCAGCTTGACGGCGGACTTGCGCACCACTTCGCCCCAGCGTGCTACCTCCGAAGTGACGAACTTGCCAAAATCGGCGCCGTAGAGATTTGGCGTATCCGAGCCGTTCTTGCGCCATGTTTCGATCAGCGCTGGTTTGGCCAACGCGATCTTCAGCTCGGCGGTCATGCGCTCGATCACGGGCGCAGGCGTGTTTTTAGGCGCCCACATGGCATACCAGGTCGAGACCTCGTAACCCTTCAGGCCAGCCTCAGCAGCTGTCGGCACGTTTGGAAAAGCAGCGGCGCGTTTGGAGCTTGCAACTGCGAGCGCGCGCAACTTCCCGCCTTCAATCTGCGCGGCCGATGAGCCGAGCCCGTCAAACATCATCTGCACATGCCCGGCAAGGAGATCCTGCATAGCGGGTCCAGCGCCGCGATAGGGCACGTGGGTGAGTTTGGTCCCCGTCAGCATCTTGAACAATTCGCCCGCCAGATGGTGGGTTGTGCCATTGCCGGCGGAGCCGAAATTCAGCTTGTCGGGATTGGCTTTCGCGTAGGCGATGAATTCATTCAGGTCTTTTGCAGGAACGCCGGGATGAACGGCGATGACCTGCGGCGGCTGCGCCACAACGCCAATCGGGATAAAATCAGTCTCGATATTATAATCGAGCTTTGGGTAGAGCGCGGGCGCTATCGCATGGTGCGCGGCGCCGATGAAGAACGTGTATCCGTCAGCGGGCGCTTTTGCGGCGACCGAAGCGCCAATGGTTCCGCCCGCGCCGCCCCGGTTGTCGATGACGATGCGCTGGCCCAGCTGCGCCTCAAGATGAATGCCCAGCGGGCGCGCAAAAGCGTCGGTGCCGCCGCCAGCGGGGAAGGGCACGACAAAGGTGACAGGCTTTTGCGGCCAGCTTTGCGCGAGCGCGCCTCCCGCGGCCAGCGCAACAAAAGCTGCAGCCAGCCCAATCGATTTCAAGATGCGTTTCATATTCCCCTCCCTCGCCGCCGCGCTTTGGGCGACCAGCAGGAAGAAGTGTAGGCTTCGCCATGGGAATGGCAAGCGGCGGGGACTCCCCGATTATTGCCCCGGCTGGCCTTCCGGGCTTCATGATAAGATAAACTCCTGCAGGAATCTCCGCCAGATTCTGCCGCTGATTACTGAAGGCCTAACATGGTGATCCTCTCACACGCCCTTTATCTATCCAACGCTGCTAACGAGTCCGTTATCACAATCAAAGTTCATCAACCGGAAAAGCGTGAGAAGGCTTGGTCTTGCCGCTATGAAATTGATTGGCCGGAAGGATCGCGAGCATTTGAAGCTATCGGGTTCGACGCGCTTCAGGCGCTCGTGCTGGCGCTTCAAATGATCGGCGCTGAAATCTATTCGAGCGCCTATCATCGCGAAGGACGTTTGCGCGCCTATGACAATGAAAAAGGCTACGGCTTTTCTGTGGCCTCTTCGCTGCGCGATCTGCTGGTCGGCGTCGACAAGGTTTCGATGTAGACATTGCCGCTTGGGCTTGAATGCAGCGACGCCTAAACCGCAGCCTTCCAGCGCCGCAACAATAGCGCGTTGGCGACCACGCTGAACGAGGACAGCGCCATAGCGGCGCCGGCGTATATCGGATCAAGATAGCCGAACGCGGCTATTGGAATGCCGACGACGTTATAAACAAACGCCCAGAACAGGACCTGACGGATTTTTGCATAAGTGGCGCGGCTGATGTCGATGGCGTCTGCGATCAGCAGCGGATCGCTGCGCATCAGCGTCACGCCAGCGGTGTTCATCGCCACGTCCGCACCGGCGCCCATGGCGATGCCAACGTCAGCGGCGGCCAGAGCGGGCGCGTCGTTCACGCCATCCCCCACCATGGCCACATGCCGGCCTTCCTTGCGCAAGCCTTCCACCGCAGCCGCTTTTCCTTCCGGCAACACGCCCGCGAACACGCGTTCCACGCCGACCAGCCGGGCGACATGGGCGGCGGTGCGCTCGTTGTCCCCGGTGATGAGATAAGGCGTGATGCCCGCCGCTATCAGCCGCTTCACGGCTTGGGCCGCATGGGGCTTGATGGGATCGGCGACGCCGATCACGCCCAGCAGGCGGGGCTGGTCCCTGCGCTCGCCGATCCACATCACGGTGCGGCCCTGACTCTCCAGTTCAGCGGCGCGCGCCTCCAGTTCGCTGGCCTCAATGTTGTGCTCGCCCATCAGCCTGCGATTACCGATGGCGAGCTGGCGCCCGTCGATGTTTGCGGTCAGACCGCGCCCGGTGTGCGACTGGAATTGTTCGACGCGGGGCAGGGGTGCGGCTTCAGCTTCCTGGCCATAACGGGTGAGGATGGCATGCGCGAGCGGATGTTCGCTGCCCTGCTGGGCGGCGGCGGCCAGTCGCAGCAGCTCGTCGTCGCTTAAGGGGGCCAGCGCTATGATGTCGGTGACGGAGGGCTTGCCTTCGGTCAGCGTGCCGGTTTTGTCGAGGATCACGGCGTCAACGTTGCGTCCGTGCTCCAGCGCTTGCGCATCGCGAATGAGAATGCCCGCCCGCGCGGCTGCGCCGGTGCCGACCATGAATGCGGTTGGCGTGGCCAGCCCCAGCGCGCACGGGCAGGCGATCACCAGCACGCTGACGGCGGCGATCAAACCGCCCGCAAAATCGCCCATCATGGACCAACCCAGAATGGTGACGCCCGCCACCACCAGCACGATGGGTACGAACACCGCCGACACCCGATCAACCAGCTTTTGCACCGGCGCCTTTTTGGCCTGCGCCGATTCCACAAGCGCGATGATGCGCGACAACGCCGATTGCGCGCCAACCGCAGTCGTTTCCACGCGCAACAGGCCCGAGCCGTTGATGGAGCCGCCGATGATCTTGTCGCCGGGGTGTTTCTCAACCGGCAGGCTTTCGCCGGTAATCAGGCTTTCGTCGAGCGCGCTGTGGCCCTCGATGATGCGGCCATCGACGGGCGCACGCTCGCCCGGACGCATGACGACGACATCGCCAACGCTGACGGCGGACACTGGCACTTCGATCTCGACGCCATTGCGCTCGACCCGCGCATTTTCAGGACGCAGCGCCATCAGGCTGCGGATTGCGAGCGTGGTGGAGCGTTTGGCGCGGGTCTCAAGCCATTTGCCCAGAAGCACCAGCGCAATCACGACGGCGCCAGCTTCGAAATAGAAATGATGCGCGCCTTGCGTGAGCAGCCAGAGCGAGAAGAAATAAGCCGCCGACGTGCCCAGAGCCACCAGCAGATCCATGTTGCCAGCGCCCGCCCGCACGGCTTTCCAGCCCGCTACATAGAAGCGCGCGCCAAGGATCAATTGCACGGGCGTTGCTATCAGCGCCTGCGACCAGCCCGCCATCGGAAAACCAAACATCGGCAGCGTGAGAGGAGCCGCCAGCGCCAGCGCCGCAAACACGCGCCAGCCTTCCGAGCGCCTCGTTGCTGCATCGCGCGCATCGGCCTCCCTTGTGCGATCAGCATCGTCGGTGAGAAGACGGGCCCCATAGCCAGCGTCCTCCACCGCGCCGACAAGATCGACGGCGCAAACGCCCACGCCCTCAACGCTCGCTGTTTCGGTCGCCAGATTCACTTCGGCTTGTGAGATTCCGGGCACGCCCAGCAACGCTTTTTCAACGCGCCCGACGCAGGTGGCGCAGGTCATGCCCTCGATTGCGAGGCGATAATGGGCAGCTGGCACATCGTAGCCGGCGGCTTCAACCGCTTGCACAAGATCGGCGGGTTTCGCGAGTCTCGGGTCATAAGCAATGTGCGCCTGCTCGCCCGCAAGGTTCACCTGCGCGCTCACGCCCGGCAGCTTGGACAGGGCGCTTTCCACGCGGCCCGCGCAGGTGGCGCACGTCATGCCCTCAATGGGCAGAACGATATTGGCGCGAGCTTTGAGATCGTCCATGGGCTGCTCCTGTCCTTCAGACATAAGGCTGGGGGAGGGAAACGCCAAGGAGGAGCGGTAGGCAGTAGGGAGTAGGGATTAGAAGAACCCCTCATCCGCCCCTTGCTGACGCAAGGCGCACCTTCTCCCGCAAGGGGAGAAGGAAGAGCCCGCATCAGCAACAGCGCCTCTTTCTTCCTTCTCCCCTTGCGGGAGAAGGTGGCGCGCAAAGCGCGACGGATGAGGGGTAACTCTCGCTTCCAGCTCCCCCCTACGGCTTCAGGGCAGTGAAACCGATCACCGCCGACTTGCCGCTGTGGGCGGCGCCCTCGTGCATCTCAAGCTCCTCCTCGACGATGCGCATGTCGCGCCAACCCGCGAACTCCGCCTCCAGCAGCTCGCGCGTATAAAGGTGATCGAGCTGTTTGGGGCCGCCGGTGCCGTAATCGAGCTGTTTGGGCGTGTAGCCCTGAAGGATCAGCAAACCGCCCTGTTTCAGCGCCCGCTTCATGCCGTCCCATTTGGCGCGGCGCTGCTCCGGATCGCTGAACTGCGTGAAAATCTCGGCCACCACCTCGTAGGCGTCCACCGGATAGGGCCAGGCGTGAACGTCGGCCAGCTCAAAGCGAAGCGATACGCCCCGCTCGGCGGCAAGCGCTTGCGCTTTTTTCTGCGCTGTGGGCGAAAAATCTATCGACAGCGTCGATAGCCCCTGTTCCGCCAGCCAGACCCCGTTGCGCCCCTCGCCGTCGGCGACAGCCAGCGCTTTGCCGGAGGCGGGCAGCAGCGGCCTGCAGGCGGCGAGGAAATAATTGGGCGCCCGCCCGAAAATGTAGTCCGGCGCCGCGTAGCGGCCTTCCCAGCGCTCATATTCACCCATAATCGTCTCTCCAATGCTTTCGCGTCAGGTTACACCCTATACGGGCCATGGCGTCCAGCGCTTCCCCCGCTTGACGCTTTCCGGCGATGCTTTACGAAACGGCGGAACGCACACGGAGCGCCGCAAGAGCGCTCAGGAGGAAGCCAGATGAGCGCGCAAGAAGACACATCGCCCCAATCCGCCCCCACCGTCGCCCAAACCTATATGTCGGCGCTGAAGAGCTGCGGCATCCGCCACGTCTTCGCAAACGGCGGCACTGACTTTGCGCCCATCATCGAGGGCATTTTGATGAACTGGAAGGCGGGCGGAGACATGCCCGAGTTCGTCACGGTTCCGCACGAGAACGTCGCCATCGCCATGGCGCAGGGCTATTACAAGATCAGCGGGCAAATGGCGGGCGTGATGGTGCACGTCAACGTGGGCACCGCCAACACCATTTGCGGACTGATGAACGCGGCGCGCGACAACGTGCCCCTGCTGTTGGCGGCTGGCCGCACGCCCCTCACCGAGACCGGGGACGCAGGCTCGCGCGACGTGCCGATCCATTGGGCGCAGGAGAATTTCGACCAGGGCGCCACGGTTCGCGAACACGTCAAATGGGATTACGAGCTGCGGCAGGGCCAGCCGGTCAACACCATGGTCGCCCGCGCCGTGGACATCGCAATGAGCGAGCCCCGCGGCCCGGTCTATCTGACGCTGCCGCGCGAAGTGCTTGGCTCGACTGACTCCAACCCCGGCCCCTTGCCGCGCGCCCGCGCGTTCGGCGCCATGGCCGCCGTGCCTGCAATCGCCGCCCTTGAGCAGGCGGCTGACATGATCGCCGCCGCCCAGAACCCGATCATCGTGATGACGAGCGCTGCCAATCCCGCGACCTTTACGGCGCTGGGTGAGATCGCGCAGGCGCACGCCATCGCCGTATTGACGGGACCGCACGCCTCCATCGCCTCAAGCCACGGCATGAATCTGGGCCTCGTGAACGGCCCGGCCCTGAAGGCGGCGGACCTGATCGTTGTGCTCGACTCGGTGGTGCCGTGGGTGCCGCACAACGTCCAGCCGAACGCCGACGTGAAGCTGATCCATATCGCCCCCGATCCGCTGTTCGCGCGCTATCCCTTCCGCGGGTTCGAGATGGATCTGGCCATCGCCGGCGATCCCGGCGCGGCGCTGGCCATGCTCAACGACATGCTGAAGGTGAAACTGAAAGGCAAAGAGGCCGTGACCGACCGCCGCCGCGCCGCCAATACTGAGAAGCGCAAGGCGCTGCTGGAGGGTCGCAAGGCGGCGCTGGAGGCGGCCTCAAGCCTCAGCCCGATCAGCTATCCTTGGGTCGCCCATTGCATCAATACGGTGAAGTCGAGCAAGTCCACCGTATGCGAGGAACTGGGCGCCCCGTTCGGCTTCCTAAACGTGGAAGACCCGCGCGATTTCATGGCGACGTCCTCGGGCGCGCTGGGCATGGGGCTGGGGCAGGCGCTCGGCGCCAAATGCGCGGCGCCCGAGCGGCAGATCATCTCGACGGTGGGGGACGGCTCCTACATGTTCGGCTGCCCCACGGCGGCGCATTTTGTCGCCCAATCGGAAAACCTGCCGACGCTCACCATGGTGATGAACAATTCCCAATGGTTCGCCGTGCGCCGCGCCACTGTGTCCATGTATCCGGACGGGCTGGCCTCCAAGGCCAACAGCCTGCCAATCGTCGATTTGTCGCCCTCGCCCGATTACCACAAGATCACGGAAGCCTTTGGCGGATATGGCGAACGAATCGACGATCCCGCCAAGCTGATTCCCGCGATGGAGCGCGCCCTGAACAAGGTCGAGCAGGGCCAGCAGGCGACTTTGAACGTGATTGTGCGCACCCGCGCGGGATAAAAGGCGGCTGAAATACGCTGAAGGCGCCTCTTTCGCCGGGGGAAGGGGCGTATTCGCCCTGTGGAGACGCATGTTTGTGAAAAGCGTAATCCGAATCCAAACAGGGGGTTGACGCGGGGGTGGGTTGAGACTAGGTTTCGCGAGCTTTCGACAGGCAGTAGGTTCTTCCGCTTCGAGACGCCGCGTCTTGAACACATTGAATCTAAACGCTGTTGGCCTCTACCGCGACGTGTAAGTCACAACTTGACGAGTCGGGTTCGCCCGATAAGTCTGGTCCACGAGGCAAGACCATAGTGCAAGCTATGGTCCTCTGCGGTATGTGCTCCCGGGGTGTAAAACCTCAGGAGCCGATTTCTTTTGCGTATGGGCTTGCTCAATTGGGCTGGTTCGTGCGCCGGGGGTGTGTCGTAGTTCGGCGCAGGTTCCCAAGTTCACCGGTTCGCTTGTCTGGAAGGGCGAAGAATGCCGACGATTAGCCAGTTGATCCGCAAGCCGCGGCAACAGAAGACCTACCGCGAGAAGGCCCGCCATCTGGCGCAGTGCCCGCAGAAGCGTGGCGTTTGCACGCGCGTCTACACGACGACCCCGAAGAAGCCGAACTCGGCTCTCCGCAAAGTCGCCAAGGTGCGCTTGACGAATGGCTTCGAAGTCATCGGATATATTCCGGGCGAGGGCCATAACCTTCAGGAACATTCCGTGGTGATGATCCGCGGCGGCCGCGTCAAGGATCTTCCCGGCGTGCGCTACCACATCCTGCGCGGCGTGCTCGACACGCAAGGCGTGAAGGATCGCAAGCAGCGCCGTTCAAAGTACGGCGCCAAGCGTCCGAAATAAATTCTGCGCCGGCTGGTCCGGCGTCCATTCAGATCCTCGCGTTAGCCTGAAAGCGGCGCGTTAAAGTTCGACGGAGCAAACGATGTCGCGTCGCCACAAGGCAGAAAAGCGAGAAGTCATCCCGGACGCCAAGTTCGGTGACATTATCGTCGCGAAGTTCATGAATTCGATCATGTACGAAGGCAAGAAGTCGGTTGCGGAAGCGATCGTCTACGGCGCTTTCGACCAGATCGAGTCCAAGTCGAAGCAGGAGCCGCTCCCGGTTTTCCGCTCCGCGCTTGAAAACGTCGCTCCGGCGATTGAAGTGCGTTCGCGCCGCGTCGGCGGCGCCACGTATCAGGTTCCGGTGGAAGTGCGCATGGAGCGTCGTCAGGCTTTGGCGATCCGCTGGATCATCAACGCCGCCCGCGGCCGTAACGACAAGACGATGGTTGATCGTCTGTCCGCCGAGCTGATGGACGCCGCCAACAATCGCGGCAACGCGGTCAAGAAGCGTGAAGATACGCATCGGATGGCGGAAGCCAACCGCGCTTTCGCGCATTACCGCTGGTAATTGGAACGGCGCTCGCGCGCCAACGAGGACTGTTAGATGCCCCGCCAATATGCTCCTGAGGACTACCGCAATTTCGGCATCATGGCCCACATCGATGCGGGCAAGACGACGACGACTGAGCGCATCCTCTATTACACGGGCAAGAGCCACAAGATCGGCGAAGTGCACGATGGCGCTGCGACCATGGACTTCATGGAGCAGGAGCAGGAGCGCGGCATCACGATCACGTCGGCCGCAACGACCGCCTTCTGGGCGGGCAAGCGCCTGAACATCATCGACACCCCCGGCCACGTGGACTTCACGATTGAAGTCGAGCGTTCGTTGCGCGTGCTCGACGGCGCCGTGTGCGTTCTCGACTCCAACCAGGGCGTTGAGCCGCAGACTGAAACCGTGTGGCGTCAGGGCGACAAGTATGACGTTCCGCGCATCGTGTTTTGTAACAAGATGGACAAGACCGGCGCGGACTTCTTCCGCTGCCTCGAAGACATCAAGGTGCGCCTCGGCGCCCGTCCGGTTCCGATCCAGTTGCCGATTGGCTCCGAAAACAATTTTGCAGGCGTCATCGATCTGGTGCGCATGAAGGCCATCGTCTGGAACGGTGAAGCCCTTGGCGCAACGTTTGAAGAGACTGAAATTCCCGCCGACATGCTGGATCAGGCCGTCGAATATCGCACCGCGATGATCGAAGCCGCCGTCGAACTCGACGACGACGCCATGGCTCTGTACCTCGACGGCACGGAACCCAGCTTCGAAGTTCTGCAGGCCTGCATCCGTAAGGCCGTCGTCACTGGCGCTTTCTATCCGGTGCTGTGCGGCTCGGCCTTCAAGAACAAGGGCGTT
The DNA here is from genome assembly GCA_945875875.1 of Rhizobium sp. Q54. Lineage (GTDB taxonomy): Bacteria > Pseudomonadota > Alphaproteobacteria > Rhizobiales > Beijerinckiaceae > Terripilifer. The sequence goes on along the minus strand of CAMCMI010000047.1, from coordinate 579 downwards.
CAGCCGCTCCTCGACGCCGTGGTCGCCTATCTTCCCTCGCCCATCGATCGCGGCGGGATCAAGGCCATCGACCACAAGACCGGCGCCGACACGGACCGCAAGCCTTTCGACGATCAGCCCCTGTCGCTGCTCGCCTTCAAGATCATGGATGACCCGTACGGCATCCTGACGTTCGCCCGCATCTATTCCGGCACGTTGGCAAAGGGTCAGGCCCTTCTCAACACCAGCCGCGACAAGAACGAGCGCGTTGGCCGCATGGTTCTCATGCATGCCAACAATCGCGAAGAAATCGCGGAAGCTTACGCTGGCGACATCGTCGCTCTCGTCGGCCTCAAGGACACGCGCACCGGCGAGACGCTTTGCGATCCGCTGAAGCCCGTGATTTTGGAAAAGATGGATTTCCCGGAGCCGGTCATCGAGCAGGCTGTAGAGCCGAAGACGAAGGCCGATCAGGAGAAGATGACGACTGCGCTTCTCAAGTTGGCGAACGAAGATCCTTCGTTCCGCGTGTCGTCCGACCAGGAATCTGGCCAGACGATCATCAAGGGCATGGGCGAGCTTCATCTCGACATCAAGATC
>CAMCMI010000046.1 GCA_945875875.1 Rhizobium sp. Q54 | reverse complement strand
AATCGGGCCTTTACGCCGAGCGTATCAAGCTCACCAACGTGGACGAGCATCTGGTTCTGCCGGACGTCATTTCCAAGGAGCCGCTCGGGCCTGCCGTTCGCCAGGGTGACGATCAATGGTTCAATCTTGTGAAATGGGCGCATTTCGTGATGCTGAATGCTGAAGAACTCGGCGTGACCAAAGCCAACGTTGACGAGCGTTTGAAGTCGACCGTTCCGGAAGTCCGGCGCCTGCTGGGCGTCGAGGGCGATTACGGCAAGGCACTCGGGCTTACGCCTGACTGGGGCTTTCGCATCATCAAGCACGTCGGCAATTATGGCGAGAGCTTCAACCGGAACCTCGGCGAGGGCTCGCGTCTGAAGATCAAGCGTGGCCTGAATGCGCTTTGGAACAAGGGCGGCCTGCAATACGGGCCCCCGGTGCGCTAAACGAAACCCGCGCGGAACGCCGCGATGTCCTCCGCGCCAGCTGGCGTTGCGTCCCAAACAGAGCCTCCCCGCACGCCTTTCTGGCGTGCGGATTGGGCGCGAGGCGCGTTGTGGCAGGCGCTCCTGCTGTCGGCCTTTGTATGGTTGATGTGGGCCGCCATCGACAACGCGTCCGTGAACATGCGGGCGCGCGGCGTTCCGACGGATTTTGGTTTCTGGAACCGGCCTGCCGGTTTCGATATCAACCAGACGCTGGTTCCCTTCACCTCGGCGGGTTCGACCTATGGTCGCGCCTTTACTGTGGGGTTGTTGAACACGCTGCTGGTTGCGTTCTTTGGGATTATCATCGCCAGCGTGCTCGGCTTCCTCATCGGCATTGCGCGGCTGTCGCGCAATTGGATGGTCGCCCGGCTCGCCACAATTTACGTCGAAGTCATTCGCAACACCCCGCTGCTGTTGCAATTGCTGTTCTGGTACAACGCCGTTCTTGCGCCGCTGCCCAATCCGCGCCAGTCGGTTGAGCTGCCGGGTAATATCTATCTCAATAATCGCGGGCTTTTTGTGCCCGAGCCGCTGTTTGGGGTCGGGTTCGACTGGACCCTGTGGGCGCTGGGGATCGCGATTATCGCCTCCTATGCAGTCAAGCGCTATGCGGCGCGGCTGCGGGTGGAGACGACGAAGCGGCTGCCTGTGGGCGCCATAGCTTTTGGCCTCATCATCGGCCTGCCTGCGCTGGCTTTTCTTCTCGCTGGAGCGCCGTTGTCATGGAGCACGCCGGAGTTGCGCGGGTTCAATTTTAACGGCGGCGTGCGGATCTTTCCTGAATTTGTCGCGCTGCTGCTCGGGTTGTCGCTCTATACGGCGGCGTTCATCGCAGAGATCGTGCGTGCGGGCGTGCTGTCGGTTTCGCATGGGCAAAGCGAGGCGGCGTCCGCACTTGGCCTGCCGCGCGGGCGCCTGTTGCGCCTCGTCGTCATTCCGCAGGCGATGCGCGTGATTATCCCGCCGCTCACCAACCAATATCTGAACCTGACCAAGAACTCCTCGCTGGCGGTGTTTATCGGCTACCCCGATCTCGTGCAGGTGTTCGCCGGTACGGTGCTCAACCAGACCGGCGCCGCCGTGCAGGTGATCTCGATTACGATGGCGGTTTATCTTGTGATTTCGCTCGTGACCTCTGCTGGCATGAATCTCTACAACCGCCGCATGGCGCTGGCGGAGCGTTGAGATGAGCGATATGGCCAGTCCAGTTTCTTCTGCGCGGCAAGTCTCGGTGCGGCAAGACATTGTCCCGCGCACGTTCGTTCGCTCGCAGGTCTCGCCCGATTTGCCGCCGCCGCTGGCCGTCGGCGGGGTAATCGGCTGGATGCGGGACAATCTGTTCAGCAGCGTCCTCACCTCGTCGCTGACGCTGCTCAGCATTGCTTTTCTGATCTGGGCGCTGCCGGACCTCGTGCGCTGGCTGTTCATAGATGCGATCTGGAGCGCGCCTGATGGCGACGCCTGCCGGGCGCCGGGCGCCGGCGCCTGCTGGGCCTATGTGAACGCCAAGCTCGAATTTTTCGCCTATGGCTCCTATCCGCGCGACATGGTGTGGCGGGTCGATCTCACGCTGCTCATTGGCGCCGGCCTCGCCGCATGGCTGCTGTGGCCAAGCGCCAAACACAAAGCTGCGGCGCTGGTTCTGTTCCTTGTCGTCTATCCCGTTATCGCCTTTCATCTGCTGCACGGTTTGGGGCCGGGCCTTCGCGCAACGCTTTCGTTGCTGGCTGATCTCTTCGGATCAAAGCCGCTGGCGGACGTGGCCGCCAATTCCCTGCCCGTGGTGGGCACAAACTTGTGGGGCGGCGTGTTCGTCAGCCTGCTGGTGGCGACGGTTGGCATCGTCGTGTCGCTGCCGCTTGGCGTGCTGCTGGCGCTGGGCCGTCGCTCCAAAGCGCCCGTCGCGCGTTTCCTATGCGTGATGCTGATCGAGATTGTGCGCGGCGTTCCGCTGATTACCGTGCTGTTCATGGCCAACACCATGCTGCCGTTGTTCGTGCCGGAGCAATGGTCGCCGGACCGCTTGATGCGCCCGCTGATCGGCGTGGCGCTGTTCGCCTCTGTCTACATGGCGGAAGTGGTGCGCGGCGGCTTGCAGGCGGTGCCCAAGGGCCAGTTTGAAGGCGCCATGGCGCTTGGCATGAGCTGGTGGGCAATGATGCGCCTGATCATCCTGCCGCAGGCGTTGACCATTGTGATTCCCGGCGTGGTGAATTCGTTCATCGCGCTGTTCAAGGATACGACGCTGGTTGCGATTGTTGGTATTTTTGATTTTCTGCGCGCGGTGGATACCGCCCGGCTAGATCCGGTCTGGGCTGGCCCGACAATTTCCGCAACCGGCTATGTGTTTGCGGCGACGTTCTATTTCGTTTTCTGCTTTGGCATGTCGCGCTATTCCATGATGATGGAACGGCGGCTGACGCGCGGCAGAAGTCATTGAGGCCGAGATGTCACCGAGGCAGAGTCCATGACTGTACAGGCGTCCCCACAACCGGCTGCCGGGCTCGCGACTGACGGGCTGGCGATTGAAATTCGCGACGTGCACAAATGGTACGGCAAGTTCCATGTGCTGAAAGGCGTCGATCTTGAAGTGGCGCGCGGCGAGCGCATCGTGATTTGCGGGCCGTCGGGCTCGGGCAAATCAACGCTGATCCGCTGCATCAACCGGCTTGAGACGCATCAGCGCGGGCGCATCGTCGTCAACGGAATCGAGCTGACGGACGACACCAAACGCATCGAGGAAATCCGCCGCGACGCGGGCATGGTGTTCCAGCATTTCAACCTGTTTCCGCATCTGACCGTTTTGGAGAACTGCACGCTGTCGCCGATCTGGACGCTGCGCATGCCGCAAAAGGAAGCCGAGGCGCGGGCCATGCATTTTCTGGAGCGCGTGCGCATTCCCGAACAGGCGCACAAATATCCGCTGCAATTGTCCGGCGGCCAGCAGCAGCGCGTCGCGATTGCGCGTGCTTTGTGTATGTCTCCCAAGGTGATGCTGTTCGACGAGCCGACGTCGGCGCTCGACCCTGAAATGGTGAAGGAGGTGCTCGACACCATGGTCGAGCTGGCCCAAGAGGGCATGACGATGATCTGCGTCACGCATGAGATGGGCTTCGCCCGCGAAGTCGCCGACCGCGTGGCGTTCATTGATCGCGGCGAGATCGTTGAGATCAACACGCCCGAGCCGTTTTTCTCCGCGCCCCAGCACGAGCGCACGAAGCTGTTCCTGAGCCAAATATTGCGCTGAGGGGTGGGTGTTTAAAGCTGCTGACGCTGCTGCTGCAAGGCGAGTAACAAGATAACCAAACGCCTATCTCCGTGCCGTCATGGACGGGCTTGTCCCGTCCCTCCACGAGACGGGCTAAGTCGTGGCTTTACGCTGTCAGCCGCCGGGCGCATCCCGGCGTGGGTGGCCGGGACAGGCCCGGCCATGACGCGTTTGAGGCATAGCGGCTGAGATCACAGAGTTTTATAAACTTGCGCCCTTAACCATTCGCTAATCATTTCCGTTCAACGATCAGCCATGGTCATACGTCGTCGTCTTCGCGCTTTTCTGTTTCCGCTTGCGCTTTATAGCGTTTCCGGCGCCGTCTCGTCGTATTTCGTGTGGCATGCCGTGCATGGCGACCGGGGATTGCTGGCGAAGGTGGAATACCGTCAGCAGGCCGCAGCGCTGCAGAACGAGCATGACGGTCTGAAGGGAGAACGACAGGCCCTTGAGCGCCGAATCGCCATGTTGCGGGCCGAATCGGTTGAGCGCGATCTTCTCGAGGAAGAGGCGCGGGTTCAGCTTGGCCGCGTGCACCGTAACGACGTAGTGATTTTCCTGCCCCGTTAGAGAGAGAAAATTAAATCGGATAACCGGATTCCGTTTAATCTTAGAAAGTTCTTTTATAATCAGTAACTTGATTTTGATATACGAAGGCAGGCTTGCGCTCTCGATTTCGGCGCGCGCCTCGTCTATGGTCATCCCCGATATTAGACCTTTGTAGGGAGAGCGCGAGCTCTCGAGGGGAACGCCAAATGGCCGCTACACGTACGTCCGCCCGTTCAGCCGGATCCGCAAAGGCTGGCGCCAAGCCTGCCGTCAAAGCCGCCGCGAAACCCGCGCGCGGCGGCCAGAACGGGCTTCAGTTTACGCCTGAGCAGGAGCTCGAGGCCTACAAGATGATGCTGCTCATCCGCCGCTTCGAGGAGAAGTCCGGCCAGATGTACGGCATGGGCCTGATTGGCGGTTTCTGCCATCTCTACATCGGTCAGGAAGCGGTCGTCGTCGGCATGCAGATGTCGGCCAAGGAAGGCGACGCCGTCATCACCGGCTATCGCGACCATGGCCACATGCTTGCCTGCGGCATGGACCCCAAGGGCGTGATGGCGGAGCTCACCGGGCGTCGCGGCGGCTTGTCGAAAGGCAAGGGCGGCTCGATGCACATGTTCTCGAAAGAGAAGCATTTTTACGGTGGCCACGGCATCGTCGGCGCCCAGGTTGCGCTTGGCACCGGGCTCGCGTTTGCAAACGCCTATCGCGGCAATGACAACGTGAGCATGACCTATTTTGGCGACGGCGCCGCCAATCAGGGTCAGGTCTACGAGAGCTTCAACATGGCGCAGCTTTGGAAGCTGCCGGTTGTCTACATCATCGAGAACAATCGCTACGCCATGGGCACGTCCGTCAGCCGCGCCTCCGCGCAGCAGGATTTTTCCAAGCGCGGCCTGTCGTTCAATATCCCCGGCGAACAGGTTGACGGCATGGACGTGCGCGCCGTGAAGGCTGCCGCCGAGCATGCGATCAAATGGTGCCGCGACGGCAACGGCCCGTATATCCTTGAGATGCAGACCTATCGCTATCGCGGACATTCGATGTCCGATCCGGCGAAATATCGCACCAAGGAAGAAGTGCAGCGCGTGCGCGATGAGAACGATCCCATCGAGCTGGTGCGCGCCCGCATTCTAAAGGGCAAGATGGCGAGCGAGGACGATCTCAAGCAGATCGACGCCGGCGTGCGCGCCATCGTGGCGGAGGCGGCGGAGTTTGCCACCAACGATCCAGAGCCCGATCCGTCGGAATTGTGGACCGACATTCTGGTCTGATCCGGCTCCATCAGTTCATGCGCTTAAGCGGCGCCTCCCAATTATTTCGGCTCTTGCGAGTTCGAGGACACCATGCCCACCAACATTCTGATGCCCGCCCTTTCGCCGACCATGGAGCAGGGCAAGCTTGCCAAATGGCTCAAGAAAGAAGGCGACAAGATCAAGTCCGGCGACATTCTCGCCGAGATCGAGACTGACAAGGCGACCATGGAAGTGGAGGCCGTTGACGAGGGCGTGCTCGCCAAAATCCTGATCGCCGACGGCACCGAGAACGTTGCGGTCAACACGCCCATCGCGATCATCGCCAACGAGGGGGAAGACGTCGGCGCCGCCGCCAGCTCGCAAGCGTCCGCGCCCACGCCGAAAGCTGCTGTTGTTGCAGCGCCCGCAGAATTGGCGGCCCCTGCCATCGTGACTCACTCGCAAGCATCAGGTTCGCAAGCGCCCGCGTCGCCCGAGATACCCGAAGGCACGCAGATGGTGACGACGACCGTGCGCGAAGCTTTGCGCGACGCCATGGCCGAGGAAATGCGCCGCGATGGCGACGTGTTCGTGATCGGCGAGGAAGTCGCCGAATATCAGGGCGCGTATAAAGTCACGCAGGGCCTGTTACAGGAATTTGGCGCTCGCCGCGTGATTGATACCCCGATCACCGAGCATGGTTTTGCTGGTCTTGGCGTCGGCGCGGCGTTCGCCGGCCTCAAGCCGATCATCGAGTTCATGACCTTCAACTTCTCGATGCAGGCGATTGACCACATCGTGAATTCGGCGGCCAAGACGCTCTACATGTCGGGCGGCCAGATGGGCAGCCCGGTCGTGTTCCGCGGCCCCAACGGCGCCGCCGCACGCGTGGGCGCGCAGCATTCGCAGGATTTTGCGGCCTGGTATTCCAGCGTTCCCGGCCTCAAGGTCGTGTCGCCCTATACGGCGGCGGACGCCAAGGGCCTGCTGAAAGCCGCCATCCGCGATCCCAATCCGGTCGTGTTTCTTGAGAATGAAATTCTCTACGGCCAGACGTTCGACGTGCCGGTGATGGATGATTTCATCGTGCCAATCGGCAAGGCGCGCATTCACCGCGAGGGCCGGGACGTGACGTTCGTCACCTGGTCCATCGGCATGACCTACGCGATCAAGGCCGCAGCCGAGTTGGAGAAGGAAGGCATCGACGTCGAGATCATCGACCTGCGCACGATCCGCCCGATGGATACGGACGCGATCATCCGCTCGGTGATGAAGACCGGTCGCTGCGTCACGATTGAGGAGGGCTATCCGCAATCGGGCGTGGGTGCGGAAATCGTCGCCCGCATCATGGAGCGCGCCTTCGATTATCTCGATGCGCCCGTGATCCGCATCACCGGCAAGGACGTGCCGATGCCCTACGCCGCCAACCTTGAAAAGCTGGCTCTGCCCAACGTCGGCGAAGTGGTGGCGGCGGCAAAAGCCGTTCTCTACCGGTCGTAATCGCGCTTTAAGGAAACCGGCATGTCCGATAACGACGATCTTCCCGAAGCTCATGAGCTTCCCATTCCGCCGGACGCCCAGCAGGTTGGCGGCCACGAAGTGCTGCGCGCTTTCGTGGTTGATGGCGGCCTGTCGGTGAGCCTGCAACGGGCGTTCGATGAGCCGCACGTCTGGGGCGTGTTGCTGGTCGACCTCGCCCGTCATGTCGCGCGCATTTACGCCGAAGAGGCGGAGATGACCGAGGAGCATGCGATGGCCGAAATCCGCCGCATGTTCGACGCTGAATGGGACCGTCCGACCGATCCCGGCGAAACCGATCCGATCAATTAAGCTCGGTTTGACGGCGCCGGGCCGCAAACCTGACCGAAACGTCTTCGAGGACAGATTATGCCCATCAACATCCTCATGCCCGCCTTGTCGCCGACGATGGAAAAGGGAAACCTCGCCCGTTGGCTGAAGAAAGAGGGCGACAAGGTGAAGTCCGGCGACGTGCTCGCCGAGATCGAGACCGACAAGGCGACCATGGAAGTGGAAGCCATTGACGAGGGCGTGCTCGCCAAAATCGTCGTGGCCGAGGGCACGCAGGACGTGGCGGTCAATCAATTGATCGCGATCATCGCCTCCGAGGGCGAGGACGTGAAGTCCGTCGCTGCTTCTGGCGGCGCGCCCGCCAAGGCTGACGCAGCTCCGGTCGCTGCAGCCGCGCCGTCTGCGCCTGCCGCCGCAGCGCCGGTCGCCTCCGCCGCTCCCGCAGCGCCCGCCGCAAAGGCCAACGGCGCTGGCCGTATAGCATCCTCGCCGCTCGCGCGTCGTCTGGCCAAAGAGGCCGGACTCGATCTGTCAGTAATCTCCGGCACCGGCCCGCATGGCCGCATCGTCGAGCGCGACGTGAAGGCCGCGCAAGCTGGCGGCGGCGCAAAGGCGCCTGCGACGCAGGGCGCAAAGCCGTCCGCGCCAGCTCTCGCCAAAGGCATGTCGGACGAGACGATCAAGAAGCTCTACGAGCCCGGCAGCTTTGAAGAAATCCCGCATGATTCCATGCGCAAGGTCATCGCAAGCCGCCTTGTGGAAGCCAAGCAGACGATCCCGCATTTCTATCTGACGGTGGATTGCAACCTCGACGCCCTGCTGGCCGCGCGCGAGGCGATCAACGCGGCGGCGCCCAAGAACAAGGACATGCAGCCCGCCTACAAGATCTCGGTCAATGATTTCGTTATCAAGGCGATGGCGCTCGCGCTCCAGCGCGTGCCGGACGCCAATGTGACCTATACCGAAAACACGATGCTGAAGCACAAGCACTCGGACATTGCGGTTGCCGTGTCGATCCCCGGCGGGCTGATTACGCCAGTGGTGCGCAAGGCCGAAACCAAGGGGCTGGCGGCAATCTCCACCGAGATGAAGGATCTGGCGTCCCGCGCCCGCGCGCGCAAATTGCAGCCGCAGGAATATCAGGGCGGCTCGTCCGCCGTGTCCAACCTTGGCATGTTCGGCATCAAGAATTTCTCCGCCGTCATCAACCCGCCGCACGCCTCGATTCTGGCGGTCGGCGCCGGCGAGCAGCGCGTGATCGTCGAAAAGGGCCAGATGAAAATCGCCAATATGATGAGCGTAACGCTGTCCACCGACCATCGCGCGGTTGACGGAGCGCTGGGCGCCGAACTGATCTCGGCGTTCAAGGAGCTGATCGAAAATCCGGTGAGCATGCTGGTTTAAGGCGAGGACAGGTTCATGAGCACCCCCTACGACATCCTCATCATCGGCGGCGGCCCCGGCGGCTATGTGGCCGCCATTCGCGCGGCGCAGCTGGGCTACAAGACGGCTGTGATCGAGCGCGAGCATCTGGGCGGCATCTGCCTGAACTGGGGTTGCATCCCCACCAAGGCGCTGCTGCGTTCGGCCGAGATTTATCATTTTGCTACGCACGCGAAGGATTACGGCCTTGCCATTGAAGGCAAAGTGACGTTTGACGCTGCCACTGTCGTGAAGCGCTCGCGCGGCGTTTCGGCGCAGCTCAACGGCGGCATTGGTTTTCTGATGAAGAAAAACAAGATCGACGTGATCTGGGGCGAGGCGACCATTTCCAAAGTCGGCGAAGTCATCGTCTCGGCGATGAAAAAGCCTGTGGTGCAGCCGCAACATCCCATCCCCAAGGGCGTGCTGGGGGAGGGGACATACTCGGCCAAACACATCATCCTGGCCACAGGCGCGCGCCCGCGGGTGCTGCCGGGCATTGAGCCGGACGGCAAGCTGATCTGGACCTATTTCGAGGCGATGAAGCCCGAGACTTTCCCCAAATCTTTGATCGTGATGGGCTCGGGCGCCATCGGCATCGAATTCGCCAGCTTCTATCGCACCATGGGTACGGAAGTGACTGTGGTTGAAGTGTTGCCGCAGATCATGCCGGTTGAGGATGCGGAGATTTCAGCCCACGCGCGCAAGCGTTTCGAGAAACAGGGCATGAAGATTCTCACCTCCACAAAAGTCGTGAAGGTGGAGAAGAAGGCCAATTCCGTCGTCTGCACTCTAGAAGACGACAAGGGCGCAAAGCAGACGCTGGAAGCCGAGCGCATGATTTCCGCTGTGGGCGTTGTCTGCAATACGGAAAATCTCGGCCTTGAAAAGCTGGGCGTGAAAATGGATCGCGGCGCTATTGTCACCGATGGGCTGGGCCGCACCAACATCCCCGGCGTGTACGCCATCGGCGACGTCGCCGGCCCGCCGATGCTCGCCCACAAGGCCGAGCACGAAGGCGTGCTGTGCGTGGAGGCGATCAAGGGCCTGCATCCGCACGCGATGGAAAAGACCATGATCCCCGGCTGCACCTATTGCCATCCGCAGGTCGCCAGCGTCGGCATTACCGAGGCCAAAGGCAAAGAGCTTGGCATAGCCGTCAAGGTGGGCCGCTTCCCGTTTGCTGGCAACGGCAAGGCGATTGCGCTGGGTGAGCCCGAGGGCCTCGTGAAGACGATCTTCGACGCCAAAACCGGCAAGCTGCTGGGCGCCCACATGGTCGGAGCCGAAGTCACCGAGCTGATTCAGGGCTATGTCGTCGCCATGAATTGCGAGACGACGGAAGAAGAGCTGATCCACACGGTGTTTCCGCATCCCACGCTGTCTGAAATGATGCACGAGAGCGTGATGGATGCGTATGGGCGCGTTGTGCATGCGTGACGTGATCGGTTTGTGATTCCTTGGGTCCATCTTGACAGCACAACGCTGCCTGACGGCGGCGAGCTTAAGCTCGCGCGCCGGGGCGACGAGTTCTCCATCCGCCTTGGCGGCAATGAACTCATGAACAGTCGTCTCAGCGGCTCGGAGGAGGCGCTGGCGACGCTCGCCTGCGCCAAGCTTTCAGGTCGCCCTGCGCCGCGCGTGCTCATCGGCGGGTTGGGGATGGGATTTACTCTGCGCGCCGCGCTGCCGCTGTTGCCGGCGGACGCGCAGGTGGTGGTCGCGGAACTGCTGCCAGCCGTGGTCGACTGGGCGCGCGGCTCGATGGCGCCGTTGTTCGGCGCCTGTCTCGACGATCCGCGCGTGCGTGTTGAGGTGCAAGACGTGGCGCGCCTGATGGGGTCGGGGGCCGGGGCCGCGTCCTTGCCTTGGGACGCCATCTTGCTCGATGTGGACAACGGGCCGGACGGCCTGACGCAGGCCGCCAACGATGGGCTCTACGGCGCCGCAGGACTCGCTGTGGCGCGCCGCGCGCTTGGCGCCGGCGGCGTCTTCGCGGTGTGGTCGGAAAAGCCTGACGACGCGTTCGCGAAGCGCTTCGCGCGCGCCGGCTTCGCCGTCGAGGACCACCGCGTTCACGCCCACTGCGGCAGGAGCGGTCGCCGCCACGCGGTGTGGGTGGGGGTGCAGTCTCAAACAGTTTTTTCAGGGGGCCTGACTAAGAATTTGTCCAGCCAGAAAACATAACCTAAAATTTAAGGAGCGTGCTGGATCTGACGGAATGGTGAGCTTTATGTCCTCACGTCCTCGGCTTACGCGTGGCCCCACAAGCCCGAAGCCTTCGTTCCTTGTTTCCAAACATATCATTTTCAGCGAAAGCCGAGCGAGAGGGATCTAAGCTCTCTCCTCATTAGTGCTCAGAACACGTTCTGCCCCACCACCGTTGCTGACTTGGCTCTCTCACGCGCATGCCTTACATAAGGGACGCGGCGCAGCGCATTCTCGCCGACCCCGCTCGGAGCAGCCATGGCCGTCGTTATCGACCTTTTGAACAACGATCCGCGCAAGAAAGATGGCGCCGCGCGTCATCCCGAGAAGGCCCATCGGCCCGATCAGGAGGTGATGCGCAAGCCGGACTGGATTCGCGTCAAGGCGCCGGGGTCGCCGCAATATGCGGCCACGCGCGCCATCGTGAAGGAGCACAAGCTCGTCACCGTTTGCGAGGAGGCGGGCTGTCCCAACATTGGCGAGTGCTGGGAGAAGAAGCACGCCACGTTCATGATTATGGGCGACACCTGCACGCGCGCCTGCGCCTTTTGCAACGTCAAGACCGGCAAGCCGAACGCGCTTGATGCGCATGAGCCCGAGAATGTGGCCGATTCTGTGGCCAAGCTGGGCCTGAGCCATGTGGTCATCACGTCCGTGGACCGCGACGATCTCGACGATGGCGGCGCTGAGCATTTTGCGCGCACCATCCGGGCGCTGCGCGAGCGCTCGCCGCAAACCACGATTGAGATTTTGACGCCCGATTTCCTGCGCAAGCCCGGCGCGCTTGAGATTGTGGTTGCGGCGCGTCCCGACGTGTTCAACCACAATCTTGAGACCGTGCCCTCGAATTATCTCACCGTGCGTCCCGGCGCCCGCTATTTCCATTCCGTGCGATTGTTGCAGCGCGTGAAGGAGCTGGACCCGACGATCTTCACCAAGTCCGGCATCATGGTTGGGCTGGGCGAGGAGCGCAACGAAGTGTTGCAGCTCATGGACGATCTACGCTCGGCTGACGTCGATTTCCTCACCATCGGGCAATATTTGCAGCCGACCCGCAAGCATCATCGCGTGGTCGATTTCATCACGCCCGACGAGTTCAAATCCTACGAGACGCTGGCGATGGCCAAGGGCTTCCTGCTCGTCTCGTCAACGCCGCTGACGCGCTCGTCGCATCATGCGGGCGAAGATTTCGCGCGGCTGAAGGCGGCGCGGCTCGCCAAGCTTTCAGCCTGAAACGATTTTGACCGAGGTTTTGTCATGAGCGCCGTTCCGCTGTTCCACCTTGCTTTCCCGGTTGACGACATAGCCGCCGCGCGCCGCTTCTACGGCGGCCTGCTCGGCTGCTCTGAAGGTCGCAGCTCGCCCAATTGGGTGGATTTTGATTTCTTTGGCCACCAGCTCGTCGCCCATCTGGCGCCCGAGGAATGCGGCGCGAAAAAGACAAGCGCGGTGGACGGCCACGACGTGCCGGTGCGCCATTTCGGCGCCATTCTGCCGATGGGCGAATGGGAGGCGATGGCTGAAAAGCTCAAAGCCGCAGGCACGTCTTTCATCATCGAGCCGCATGTGCGCTTCAAGGGCGAAGTGGGCGAGCAGGCGACGATGTTCTTCCTCGATCCGGCGGGCAATGCGCTGGAGTTCAAATCCTTCCCCGACATGAGCCAGGTTTTCGCCAAGTAGCGCAGTCTTTGGACCGCGCGCGTCCCCGCGCGCCAAATTGCTGCGCGGGGAAAAGACTTCACGCCGTTAGGGCGTCGATCTCCGCGATCTCCTCCGCGCTGAGCGACCACCCCGTTGCTGCGATGTTCGCCTCGATCTGTTGCGGGCTCATGGCGCCGGCGATCACGCTCGACACTGTGGGGCGCGCGGCCAGCCATGAGAACGCCAGCTCCACCATGCTGCGTCCGTGCTTTTGTGCGAACGCCTCAAGGCGCTCTACGCGCTCCCAGTTTTGCTCATTCATATAGCGGTGCTCGAACAGGGCTGCGCGGGCAAAGCGCGTGCCTGCGGGAAGGGGCTGCCCGCGCTTGTACTTGCCGGTCAGGAGGCCCGAGGCCAGCGGGAAATAGGGCAACAGGCCAAGCCCGTGCGCGCTCATGGCTGGAATCAGCTCCGTCTCATGTTTGCGAAACAGCAGGCTGTATTCATCCTGACACGAGACGAAGGCGGCAAGCCCCGCGCTTTTGGATGTCCATAGTGCATCCACCACGCCCCATGCCGGCATGTTCGAGCAGCCGATGTAGCGCACCTTGCCCTGACGCACGAGATCGTCGAGCGCGCGCAGCGTCTCTTCAATCGGCGTCAGGGGGTCCGGGAAATGGAATTGATAGAGGTCGATCCAGTCGGTCTTCAGACGCGTCAGGCTGGCCTCGACAGCGCTCATAATGTAGCGCCGCGAGCCGCCTTTCAGCTTGCCCGCCTGATCCATCTGCGCGCTGAACTTGCTGGCGAGCACGATGTCCTTGCGGCGCGCGCCGAGGATATCGCCCAGCACCGTCTCGGAGCCGCCGCGATCGGCGTACATGTCGGCGGTGTCGAACAGGGTGACGCCCAGATCAATCGCCTTGTGGACGAGGAGCTTTGATCCCGCCGCGTCCAGACGTCCGCCCAGATTGTTGCAGCCAAGACCGACGAGCGAGACCCGCAGGCCCGAGCGTCCAAGATTGCGTTCCTGCATCGTCGCCTCCGCTTTGTTTTTGCCTTCGCGCATTGTTCGCTCTCTGCGGCGCAATGACAAGATGCGCAGGATGCAAAATTGCAAAACTTTGCGCAATCCATTGCCAAACCCTGCGCGCTGACCAATCTGCAGCACAGCCCCGGAGCATTCATGATTCTTATCGACGAGGTTGAGCGCGCGCAGCAGGAATTGCGCAAAGTGCTGGGCGTCTGCGACATGGCGGTCGCGTTCACCGGCGCGGGTTTGTCGACCGAATGCGGCATCCCGGATTTTCGCTCGAAGGACAGCGCGTGGCGACGCCATCCGCCAATTCCGTTCAAGGAATTTGTCGCCGATTCTGAAGCGCGCGCGCTGGCGTGGCGACGGAAATTCGTGATGGACGATCTCACCGCAGGCGCGCAGCCGGGCAGGGGACATCGCGCGCTGGCGCGCCTGATGGAGCAGGGAATCGTCGGCGCCATCGTCACGCAGAATATCGACGGCATGCATCAAGCCGCTGGCGCTCAGGGCGAACGCATCATCGAGCTGCATGGCAATGGCGGCTATGCGTCATGCCTGTCATGCGGCGTGCGGCACGAATTACATGAGGTGCGCCCACGCTTTGAGGCAAGCGGGCAGGCGCCTGAATGCGTCTGCGGGGGCGCGGTGAAAAGCGCCACAATATCGTTTGGGCAATCCATGCCGCAGGAGGCGCTGCGCCGCGCCCGCAAGGTTAGTCTCGACTGCGATTTGTTTTTGGCGATAGGTTCGTCGCTTGTTGTTTACCCCGCTGCGACGCTGCCGGCGCTGGCGAAGGAGAACGGCGCCGCGTTGGTGATCGTCAACGGCGAACCTACGCCGCTCGATGCATCGGCGGACATGGTTTTGCGCGGCGACATCGGCGCGATACTGGAGCCGTTTGAAGGCGCGCTGAAAAATAAATAATTGGTTAGCAAAATGGGCTTGGAGCGTTTTGAGACAATGGTATTGTTAACTTGCGACTCACGAATGGTTTTGATTCGAGACGACGTCGCCTGATTTGGGCGACGATGTGTGTTTATTTTTGTGGGGGCTGGTCCATTGGGCGGCACAGATAATTTTAACGATCTTTCGGGCGATTTGGCCCATTCCGAAGAAGAACGCCCTCTTGATCTCGTTGAGATTGCGGGCCGCATCAAATGGTTTGACGTAGCTAAGGGCTATGGTTTCATCGTGCCGGACGAGGGCGGAATGGACGTGCTTTTGCATGTCACTGTCCTGAAGCGTGATGGTTATTCCAGCGCACCGGAAGGCGCCCGCGTCGTGTGCGAGGCGCACAAACGCTCCAAGGGCATGCAGGTGTTCAAGTTGTTGTCGCTTGACGAGTCGACTGCGATCCATCCAGCAATGCTTCAGGCTCCGCGCACCCATACGCAGGTGGTCCCGACCGGCGGGTTTGAGATTGCAATCGTCAAATGGTTCAACCGCGTTCGCGGCTTTGGCTTTGTCACGCGCGGAGAGGGCACGGAAGACGTGTTCATCCACATGGAGACGCTGCGTCGTTACGGCATTGTTGATTTGAAGCCCGGCGATGCTTTGCTCGTGCGTTTTGGCCCGGGCTCCAAGGGGCTTATGGCCGCCGAGGTTCGGCAGCTCGATGCCAATCTGCCCAGCTCGCACTAGAGCTATTCAAACACGATCAGGACCACATCTTCCTGCATACAGTGCCCGTCAAAGAGCGCCCCTTTGGACCGCGCGCGGCCTCGCGCGCATCTTTGAGAGCTGAAGAAAGAGCGCCCGGGGCCGGGCGCGGTCCAGATTGGCGATTCTTCCTGCAAGCTCCAAACACGCAGGCGGTCCAAAATCATTACATCGGCCCTGCGCCGTGCTATTGAGACCCGATTGCGTATTCAGGCGGGGAGCTTGGCATGATGGCGCGGCCTAACCAGAGAGCCTTTGGCAAACTTGGCGCATTGTGGCGAGTCCTGTCGCTTTGCGCTGCGCTGGCCTTTGGCGCCTTGCTTGCGCCTGCGTCAGGCTTCGCTCAGGGCGCGCCTGCGGGTGAGCTGGAGAGCCTGACGCTGGTGACCAGTACAGGCGAACACGTCTTCAAGGTTGAAGTCATGCGCACGGACGAGCAGCGGGCGCGCGGGTTGATGTTTCGCCGTCACATGCCAGCGGATCGCGGGATGCTGTTCGACTTCAAAACCGAGCAGCGCGTGATGATGTGGATGCGCAACACCTATATCCCGCTCGACATGGTGTTCATC
>CAMCMI010000045.1 GCA_945875875.1 Rhizobium sp. Q54 | reverse complement strand
ATCTGATGATCGCAACGCCGATCTTGGGAGGGAAACATGCGTTTATCCAGTTTTGCTTTGTCTTTGGCGCTCGGCGCAATCTCGTTTGGCGCCGTTCCCCTTGGGGCTTTTGCGCAGACGCCGGAAGAATTCTGGCGCGGCAAGTCCATCGACTACATTGTGCCGACATCGCCGGGCGGCGATTACGATTTGCGCTCGCGCCTGATGTCGCGGCACTACAACAAGCACATCCCCGGCAATCCCTCCATCGTCGTGCGCAACATGCCCGGCGGGCTTGGCATCGCTGCGGCCAATTTTCTGGCCAAAGCGGCCCCGCGCGACGGTACTGTGCTGCACACCATTTTCCAGAATATGCCAACGCTGCAGGCCATCGGCAACAAAGCCGTACAATTCGACGTGCGCGAATTTGGCTGGATCGGTAACACCACATCGACGCCCAACGTCATCAATTCATGGCACACCACAGGCATTACGAAGATCGAGGACGTTTACACGAAGGAACTCATCGTCGGCGCGCCCGGCGCGGCCTCAACGTCCACCCTTTATCCCGCCGCGATGAACGCTATTCTGGGCACGAAGTTCAAGATCGTGGCAGGCTATCCCGGCGGCAATGACGTGAATCTGGCGATGGAGAAAGGCGAAGTCGGCGGACGCGGCTCGAACTCGTGGCAATCGTGGAAGAGCGCCCATCCGCATTGGTTGGCCGAGAAGAAGATCCACATTCTGGTGCAGGTTGCGCTTGAGCGGGCGAAGGATCTGCCCGATGTGCCGCTTATGCACGAGCTGGCCAAGAACGAGGAAGATCGCGCCGTGCTGCGCTTCATCTCGTCCGACATGGGCATCTCGCGCGCCGTCGTCACCACGCCAGGCGTGCCCGCCGACCGCCTGACCGCGTTGCGTCGGGGCTTCGACGCAATGATGAAAGATCCCGAGTTCATCGCGGAGGCTGACAAGGTGAAAATGGAATTCAGCCCGACCACCGGAGAACAGGCGCAGGTCGTGGCGGAAGCCATGCTGAACGCACCGCCAAAGGTGATCGAGCGCGCGCGCGAGCTGATGACGCCGCCGACGAAGTGAAGCGTGGAGCCGCGGGCTTCCGCCGGGCGCTTGTTCCTGCTGGCGCCCCTGCGGGCTGGAGGTCCGCGGTCCAAAGAGACGCAGCCATTGGACCGCGGGCTTCCAGCCCGCATACTTAGACTGCGGGCTTCCAGCCCGCATGCGGACCAAAGGTCCGCCCAAGTGGCGCCGCTTCACCGCACGGGCTTGTCTTCCTGCGCCACGACAGGCGCCGCTCTCGCCAGCCGTTCGCCCACGTGCTGCGACGTATGTCCCCGCTTCAGCGCGCGCTCAAGCGCTACGAGGTTGGCCTTGTTTCCGGCGGCAAAACCAGCCGCATTCGAGAGCGCCACGAAATCGCGCTCAGCGTGGCGGGCGCCGCCCTGCCCGCGAAACACCATCAGCCCTTTTGACGTCGCCACCACATCCCCGCGCCGCAAAGTGGGATCGCGCAGGAATTGCCCAAGCGGACCGGGCATAACTTCCGGCGGCACGTATTTTTCAGGCTTGGACTCAACTGGCGCAATCCGGCGCGGCGCATCGGCAGGCTCTTGCGAGCGACGCCATTGAGGCGCGGGACGAGGCGCGTAGCCCGGCTGATACAGAGGCGGCGGCGGCGCGAAAATCGACTGACGCCCGAACAGAACCTCTAACAGGCTTTGCGCCTGCGCTTGAGAGGCCGCGACCATCAGGCCGAATGCGACGCAGACAAACAAAAACGCCCGGCGCCCGCGCACCAGTTGCGACATCGCGCCCATCCGACGCTCCCTTTGCTCAACCCTGATTCACAGGCTCAACGCGCAGGTCGCGAATGCGTTTCGTTTTGATTAATCAAGGCCGTGGCCGGTCCAAAGGAGCGCTCACTGGACCGCGGGCGGCCTCGCCCGCAAAACGGCGCAAGCCGTGGCTGGAGGGCGCTGCAAGAACCTAATCCAGACGGAACTTCGCCATGTCGCGATGCTCGCCCTGGATTTTGCGCACGGTGCCCGTAACCGAGCGATAGATCACCGTCTCGGTTTCCACAAAATGCTTGCCGAACTTCACGCCCTTGAGCAGCGCGCCGTCGGTGACGCCGGTGGCGCAGACGATCACGTCGCCCGAAGCCAGCTCCTTCATATCGTAGATCTTCTTGGGGTCGGTGATGCCCATCTTCAGCGAGCGCTCGCGCTTGGCCTCGGTGTCGAGGATCAGGCGGCCCTGCATTTGCCCGCCGACGCAGCGCAATGCGCCCGCCGCCAGCACGCCCTCAGGCGCGCCGCCGGTGCCAAAATAGATATCGACGCCGGTCTCGTCCGATTGCGCGGTGAAGATAATGCCGGCCACGTCGCCGTCGGTGATCAGACGCACGGAAGCGCCGACGCGGCGGCAGGCGGCGATCAGCTCGGCATGGCGCGGGCGATCCAGAATCAGCGCGGTGATGTCGCCCGGCTTCACGCCCTTGGCCCTGGCGAGCGCGTGAATGTTTTCCTCAACCGAGGCGTCGATGTGCACCACGCCCTGCGGATAGCCGGGGCCGATGGCGATCTTGTCCATGTAAACGTCGGGCGCGTTCAGCAGCGAGCCCGATTGCGCCATGGCCATCACGGCGATGGAGCCGGGCATGTCCTTGGCGCACAGCGTCGTGCCTTCCAGCGGATCGACGGCAATGTCGACCTTGGGGCCGGTGGCGGTGCCGACGCGCTCGCCGATGAACAGCATCGGCGCCTCGTCGCGCTCGCCCTCGCCGATGACAATGGTGCCATCGATGGGCAGGCGGTTGAGTTCGCGGCGCATGGCGTCAACGGCGGCCTGATCGGCGGCCTTCTCGTCGCCGCGTCCACGCAGCCGGGCGGCAGCCACCGCCGCACGCTCGGTCACGCGCACAAGCTCAAGAGTGAGGATGCGCTCGATAATATCCTGCTGTTTAATAACAAGGTCGGTCATAAGGCCTCCATTAAGCGTTTATCTGAATGCGCATCTCATCAGGCGATCACTCGCAGCCGATCACTCGCGTTCGATTCTGATCACCTGCGGTTTTTCAGCAATGTACCCGTCTCCGACAGCCGCCTCCAGCGCTTCGCGAATGTTGGCTTCCGTCGTCGCATACGTCAGAAGCACTACTTGCACCGGCTCGCCGGTTGCGCCAGCCGAACGGCCGCGACCGGCAGACTTTTGCATGATGCTTTCTAAAGAAATGTTCCGCTCCGCCATGCGCATTGCGATATTTGCGGCGGCGCCGGGCCGGTCGCGCACGGCCAGGCGAATGTAATAGCCGCCCTCATGGCGCTGCATCGCGCGGCGGGGCGCCATTTCAAGCGAGGCGATGGGCAGGCCAAACGGCGCCGAGCGAATGCCGCGCGCCACGTCGGAAATATCGGCCACCACAGCGGAAGCCGTCGCCTCGCCGCCGGCGCCGGGGCCAACCAGCGTCAGCTCCTTCACCGCGTCAGCGTCAATGGTGACAGCGTTGGTGACGCCCATCACCTGCGCGATGGCGGAGGATTTAGGCACCATGGTCGGGTGAACGCGCTGCTCAATGCCCTCGTCCGTGCGCTGGGCGACGCCGAGCAATTTGATGCGATAGCCCAGCTCGTCGGCAGAGCGCAGATCGTCGAGCGTGATTGCGCGAATGCCCTCAATGTGGATCGCCTCCGCATCGACGCAGGTTCCAAACGCCAGCGAGGTCAGGATGGCGAGCTTATGGGCGGTGTCAAAGCCGTCAATGTCGAACGTGGGATCGGCTTCCGCATAGCCAAGACGCTGCGCGTCGGCAAGGCACGCGTCAAACGAGATGCCCTCGCGCTCCATGCGGCTGAGGATGTAATTGCAGGTGCCGTTGAGAATGCCGTAGACGCGGCTGATCTCGTTGCCCGCCAGACCTTCGCGCAACGTCTTCACAATCGGGATGCCGCCCGCGACCGAGGCCTCGAACGCCAGCGCCACGCGCTTGTCTTCGGCCAGCTTGGCCAGCGCCATGCCGTGTTTGGCAAGCAACGCCTTGTTGGCCGTGACGACGGATTTGCCCGAAGCCAGCGCGGTTTCCACCGCCTTGCGCGCAATGCCTTCGTCGCCGCCCACCAGCTCGACGAAAAGATCGATCTCGTTTGAGGCCGCCAGTTCTACCGGATCGTCGAACCATGTCGCGCCCGACAGATCAACGCCGCGATCACGCGACTTGTCGCGCGCGCTGACGGCGGTGACGACGATCTTGCGACCAGTCCGCGCCTGAAGAGCCCGGTCCTGACGATCAAGAAGGCGAATAACGGAAGAACCGACGGTGCCTAGACCGGCAATGCCGACGCGTAAGGAATTGGTCATATGGAATCGTACCCGCGATGCGCCGGAGCAGCGCGCGGTTCATGACTCATTTCAGGCCCGCGATCAAGGAAACCCGACAAAACCGCTTTGAGGCGGGGCGCCCGGCATCCCTGAAGCACCATGCGGAAAGGTCAGCGCCACCCGCAATCCGGCGTCCCATTCCGGGTCCAGCGCCAGCACGCCGCCGTGGAATTCAACGTCGTAGCTCATGGAACAGCGCCAACTGGAACAACGCCAACTGGAACAGCGCTGGCTGGAGCAGCGCCGGTTGGAGCAGCGCCGGCTGGCTGGGTGTCGCGCAGCTTTACGAAGCCAGATTGCAGAGCCGTGAACGCCACGCGTGTCACCACCCGGTAATTGGGCCCGGCTGCGGCCTCCAGCGCCGCGCTGAACGCCTTGAGATCAGCGGCGGAGCCTGCGAGCAATCGCACGTCCACTTTGCCGGCGTCATGGTCCGTCACGATCCCCAGGGGCGCGATGGCGGCTTCCGGGTTTGCGGTCATGAAGGCGCTCACAACGGCGGCCATGGAATGATCGTGCTGCATGCGCGCGCCCGTTCGTCAGCCATAGAAAGCGATTGCGGCTATTGCCAGTATTGCGGCGATCTGCGCAAGGCGAAGCGAGATCGGGGCGCCCGGGCGCGGTTGCAAATCCGTATCAGACCCCTGTCCGCGGGAGCCGAACAGCCGGGCGACCCGGTTATCGACACGCTGAAACCAGCCCCGCCGCGCGCTGCGCACAAGCGCAGGGGCCGCAGGGCGCAGCGCCTCAACGAGGCTGTCGCGCGAAACGCGGGCTTCATGGGCAAGCGCCATAGTGAGCGACGGCCCAAGCGCCTGGGCCATCGCACGGGTCATATCTTGCGGGTGATCGCCGCTGGCGCGCAGCAGCGCCCGCGCCATGACGTCGGCGACCGCTTTTTCGAACCCGTCGGAGGCGCCCAGCTTTTTATCCAGCGCGCCGACACGCTCTTCAGCCTGCGCCAGCCGCCCCATTTCAGGTGCGAACAGGAGAGCCTTCAGCGCCCGTAACTCGTCCCTGTCCGCCGCTTTGGCGAAATCGGTTTCAGCGCGCATGGCGTCACCCACCCGATGTGTCCGAAACATGGGTTTGCAAAACATGGGTTTGCGAAACGTGGGGTTCCGAAACGTGGGGTTCCGAAATCTTGAGGATTTGCGCGCCAAGGCTGGCGATGGCGGAACCGATTCCCTGCGTCGCAGACAAATGGCGGCGCTCAACGGCGGCGTCGCCGTCGGCCATACGCGCTTCCAGATCGGCGAATAGCGACATCATGTCGGCGCGCAATGAATTAACCGCCTCGTTCAGCTCCTGAATGCGCTGGTCCGTGTCGCGGCGCGCTGAACCAAACAAAAGCTCGCGAACCTGCTCGATGGTCCCGGCGTCGGCAGCGGGAGCCGGGCTGGCGGCTGGCGTCATGTCGGGCGCCATGTTCTGCATGTATTCGATTGGAGCGGGGCTTTCGTCGAACGTCATCTGCCTGTCTCCTGCTGCGGGCCTGCCTAGCGTAAGCTGTACCAAAATAGAACGTCTCACATGTACTTTCTATAGTACAGGTCAACTTGCAAACCACGGGCCATAAGCGACAAAATAAAAACCCGCCCCGGCCGATCAGGCTGGGGCGGGTCAATTATCTGGTCTGTCTGGGGAATTTCGATCAGAACGCTATCTGCGCAGCCTCAAGTCCCATGACCGGGACCAACGACATTGTGTAACGTTTCGTCGGCTGTATCAAAAAAGCGCCGGATGCCGCGCGCTGCCTGCCGGATGCGCTGTTCGTTTTCGACCAGCGCAAGGCGCAGATAAGCATCGCCGTGCTCGCCAAAGCCAATGCCCGGCGCCACAGCCACGTCGGCCTTCTCGATCAGCAGCTTGGAGAATTCCAACGAGCCCAGATGCGCGAACTTTTCAGGAATCGGCACCCATGCGAACATCGAGGATGTCGGCGCCGGGATGTTCCAGCCAGCTTGCGCAAAGCTCTCCACCATCACGTCGCGACGCCGCTTGTAGATGGCGCGCATTTCGTTGATGCAATCGTCCGGACCGTTGAGGGCTGCGGCGGCCGCCACCTGCACCGGCGTGTAGGCGCCGTAGTCGAGATAGGATTTCACCCGCGCCAATGCGGCCAGCAAACGCTCGTTGCCAACCGCAAAGCCGATACGCCAGCCCGCCATCGAATAGGTCTTCGACATTGAGGTGAACTCGACGCACACATCGTTGGCGCCGGGCACCTGCAGAACTGACGGCGGCGGGTTGTCGTCGAAATAGACCTCGGCATAAGCCAGATCCGAGAGCACGAAAATCTCGTGCTTCTTGGCGAACGCCACGAGATCCTTATAGAAATCGAGGCTCGCGACCATCGCCGTCGGGTTCGAGGGATAGCACACCACCACCGCAATCGGCTTGGGGATGGAATGGATCACGGCCTTTTCCAGCGCCACAAAGAAATCGGGCGTGGGTTCAGCGGGAACCGATCGGATGACGCCGCCCGCCATCAGGAAGCCGAAGGCATGGATGGGATACGAGGGATTGGGCACCAGCACCACGTCGCCGGGCGCCGTGATCGCCTGCGCCATATTGGCGAAGCCTTCCTTCGAGCCCAGCGTCGTAATGACCTGCGTATCGGGGTTGAGCTTCACGCCAAAGCGGCGCTCGTAATAGGAGGCTTGGGCGCGACGCAGGCCTGGAATGCCCTTGGAGGCCGAATAGCGGTCGGTGCGCGCCTTTCCGGCGGTTTCTACCAGCTTCTCGACGACGTGCTTGGGCGCCGGCAGGTCAGGATTGCCCATGCCGAGGTCGATGATGTCTGCGCCACCGGCGCGAGCCTTTGCTTTCAAGCGGTTGACCTGCTCGAAAACATAGGGAGGCAGCCGCTTCACGCGATGGAAATCCGTCATCGTCCTGTCCGTATTGCTGATAGATTCGGGGCCGTGAGCCTTTAAAGGATCACCCTTATCACTTCTTTTTCTGAAGGCCGCTAGAGGCGTCGCAAGCGATCGAGCACCGGACCTCGACTTTTTTCTTCTTTTCCTGCGGCGTTCCCGCAGCCGAGGCGAAATTGCCGCGCACCGGCTGGCGTCCGCCAAGCTGCTCGTTGCGGATGCGCACGGCGTCAAGCTGGGCCTCGCGCTGGCGGATTTCGTCCGGCGTCAGCAATTTACGCGCAGGCTCGGCGCGCGGCTGTACTCGAACGGGCTCTTGCAGCTCGTTCGGGCGGCGCGATTTGACCCAATCTGCGGGCTCGCCGGGATCGGTGCGTAATTTCGGGCCTTGGAGGATCGTATCAACAAACCCCAACGGCGCCCGGCGCCCGCCCTGCTCCTGAGCGCTGGCGGAGACGCCGACAAACGCAAAGACGGCGGCGAAGGCACAAAGCCGCGACATTTTTCTCATCGACGCATTTTGTATCATTGTCATGCTCGTCATCGTCATGCCCAAACAGATGTTTATAAAATCAGGCTGAAAATTGCACCCCGAACGCCCAGGCTGGTTCTGGAGAGCACGAGGCAACCTAAAGGCGAGTGGCGTGCAGTCTATTTAGATGCGTATTATGGATCATTCGAGACGTTGGGCGAGACACCGGGTTTGCCCCCCAAACGGAGAATTGTAAATGGCCCCCGATGAAGCGGCCCCCTCCCGCAAGCCCAAACCCGCCGCCAGCAAGCGCGCAAAGCCCCCTCAAGTAAAGGCTGCAAGCGCGAAAAAGCCCGGGCCCGAAAAGCCTGCGGCGCAAAAGCCTCGCAAGCCCGCGGCCAAACCGCAGGCGCGCAAAGCGGCCCAAAAGCCTGCGCAAGAGGCCTCACAAAAGCCTGCGCAAGAGCAAGAGCCCGCGCCCGTCCACGCGCCCGGCGTCGATTTTGAAACGCTCGCCCATAATCTTGGACGCCTGACTGAGGAAGGCGGCAAGGCGCTCGTCGCCTATATGCGCCCGATGCAGGAGGGGCGCACCAATCCCGACATGGCCGAGCATGTTGAGGATGCGGTCAAAACTCTGGGCCAGGTGGCGCAATACTGGTTATCCGACCCCCACCGCGCTATGGATGCGCAAACGCGGCTCACCAGCGAACTGGTCGATCTCTGGGGCGCGACCTTCCGCCGCTTATCGGGCGAGGAGGCTGCGCCCGTGCGCATGCCCGAGCCCGGCGACAAGCGCTTCACCGACCCTGAATGGCGCACGAATCCGCTGTTCGACTTTTTGCAGCAGGCCTATTCGATCACCACCCATTGGGCGGGCGACATGGTTTCGGGCGCGCAGGATGTTGACCCCGGCACGCGCGAGAAAGCGGCCTTTTATCTGCGTCAGGTCGCAGGCGCGCTCTCGCCCTCGAACTTCATCGGCACCAACCCAGAATTGCTGCGCACCACGATTAAGGAGAACGCCGGAAACCTCGTGCGCGGCATGAAAATGCTGGCCGAGGACGTGGAGGCTGGCAAGGGCGCGTTGAAGATACGCCAGAGCGACAGCACGAAGTTTGAACTGGGTCGCGACATGGCGGCCACGCCGGGCAAGGTGATCCTGCGCAACGATCTGATGGAGCTGATCCAGTATTCGCCCGCAACGCCGCAGGTTTACAAGCGCCCGCTGTTCATCGTGCCGCCGTGGATCAACAAGTACTACGTGCTCGATCTCAATCCCGAAAAGAGCTTCGTGCGCTGGTGCGTAGACGCTGGCCTCACCGTGTTCGTCGTCTCATGGGTGAACCCGGACGAGCGCCACGCCGACAAGAGCTTTGAGGATTACATCAAGGAAGGCGTGTTCGCCGCGCTCGACGCCATTGAGCTGGCGACCGGCGAGCGCGACGTCGCCGCGATTGGCTATTGCGTCGGCGGCACGCTGCTTTCCATCGCCATGGCGCTGATGGCGGCCAAAGGCGACAAGCGCATCAGCAGCGCAACGCTGTTCACCACGCAGGTGGACTTTACCGATTCTGGCGATCTGAAACTCTTCGTCGACAGCGCCCGCATTGGCGCGCTGGAGGAGAAGATGCGCCAGACCGGCTATCTTGAAGGCGCCAAAATGGCCTCCGCCTTCAATATGCTGCGGCCCAATGAATTGATCTGGGGTTATTTCGTCAACAATTACCTCAAGGGCAAAGAGCCGATGCCCTTCGACCTGTTGACGTGGAACTCTGATTCCACCCGCATGCCAGCGGCGAACCATTCGTTTTACTTGCGCAATTGCTATCTCGACAACACGCTGGCGCGCGGTGAAATGACGATGGACGGGCAGCGCCTCGATCTCAAAAAAGTGAAGATACCAATCTATGAACTCGCCACCCGCGAGGATCACATCGCGCCCGCGCGCTCCGTCTTCACCGGCGCCAAATTGTTCGGCGGCCAGGTGCGCTATGTGCTCTCGGGCTCTGGCCATATCGCAGGCGTCGTCAACCCGCCCGGCAAACCCAAATATCAATATTGGACCGGTGCCAAACCCGCCGGCGAGTTCGAGGACTGGCTCGCCAAAGCGCAGGAAACCAAGGGCTCATGGTGGCCCGACTGGCTGGAATGGATCACCGCGCAATCGCCAAAGAAAGTGCCCGCTCGCCAGCCGGGCGATGGAAAAAACAAGCCGGTGTGCGATGCGCCGGGCGAATATGTGCGGGTAAAGGCGTAAGGAGCGCCATATGTGCGACAATGCTGCTGCAAGGCGCATTGCTGCAAATTTAGCCCCATCCCAGATGCCGTCATAGCTGTCCCCGGATCAAGTCCGGGGACAGCTATGACGTGTTTAGGATATGCGTTCGGTTTTCAGATAATGCCCGCGGTCCAAAGGACTCACCCGAACTTGTTATTCTTCGGAAAGCCCTTGGGCGGCAGGCGTCCGGCCTCTGCGCGAGCGCCGATCCATTCGTTCAGCTCCGGCTTGCCGACCGTGAACGTTCGGTTGGCGCTATCCTGCCATGTCAGGCCGTCGGCGATGGCGAACACGCGCGCGTCGGCAAGCCCGCCGTCCTTGTAGCGTTGCAGGCGCACGCCCTTGCCGCGCGCCATTTCCGGCAGGTCGGCGAGCGGGAACACCAGCAGCTTGCGGTTCTCGCCCATCGTCGCAACATGATCGCCTACGGCAGGAATAATCACCGCCATGCGCGAGCCTGCATCCAGCGTCAGCAGGCCCTTGCCCTTGCGGGTGTTGCCGATCATCTCGTCCTGCGGGGCCAGAAATCCGCGACCATCGCTTGAGGCGACGAACATTTTCGCGCCTGGCTTGTAGGGGAAAGCGGCGAACACGTCGGCCCCTTCCTCCACGTCCACCATCACGCGCAGCGGCTCGCCAAAGCCACGACCGCCGGGCAGCTTGGAGGCGTCGAGCGTGAACGCGCGGCCATTGCTGGCGATCAGCAACAGCTTTGACGTCGTTTCGGCAAAGAACGAAATCAGCAGCTCGTCATCGCCCTTGAAGGTGACGCCGGACACGTCCGCGACATGGCCCTTCAGCGCGCGAATCCAGCCCTTGCGGCTGAGAACCACAGTTACGGGCTCGCGCTCGATCATCGCTTCGGTCAGATCAACGTCGGCCATGTTCGGCGCCAGATCAAACGTGGTGCGGCGCTTGCCGATTTTGGACTCGGGCGAGAACTTCTTCTTCAGGTCGCGGATTTGCAGCTGGATCGTTTTCCACTGTTTGGCCTCGTCGCCCAGCAATTCCTCGATGCCGGCCTTCTCGGCTTCCAGCGCCTCGTTCTCCTTGCGCAATTGCATCTCTTCAAGGCGGCGCAGCGAGCGCAGGCGCGTGTCGAGAATGTAATTGGCCTGCACTTCGGTCAGCGCAAAGCGCGTCATCAGCGCGTCCTTGGGCTCGTCCTCGTCGCGGATAATACGGATCACCTCATCAAGATTGAGGAAGACGACCAGCATGCCCACCAGCACTTCGAGCCGATGCTCGATCTGGCGCAGGCGGAAGCGCGAGCGACGCACAAGCACGTTGCGGCGATGATCGATCCACTGGCGCAGCGCTTCGTGCAAAGCCAGCACGCGCGGGACGACGCCATCCACCAGCACGTTCATGTTGAGCGGGAACCGGCTTTCAAGCTCGGACAGGCGGAACAAAGATTCCATCATTGTGGCGGGATCAACCGTGCGGTTGCGCGGCTCCAGAACCACGCGCACGTCCTCGGCCGATTCGTCGCGCACTTCGGCCACCAGCGGCAGCTTCTTGTCGTAGATTAGGTCGGCGAGCTTCTCGATCAGGCGGCTTTTCTGCACGCCATAGGGAATCTCGGTGACGGCGACGACCCACATGCCGCGCGCCGATTCCTCGCGCTCCCAGCGGGCGCGCACGCGAAACGAGCCGCGCCCGGTGCGATAGCTTTCAGCAATCTGCTCGGGGCTATCGACAATAATGCCCCCCGTGGGGAAATCTGGCCCCTGCACGAAGGCCATCAATTGCTCGCTCGTGGCGCGCGGATTGCTCACCATGTAGAGCGCCGCGTCGCAAAGCTCTGCGATGTTGTGCGGCGGAATCGAGGTCGCCATGCCAACCGCAATGCCCTGCGAGCCATTGGCGAGCAGGTGCGGAATGGCGGCGGGCAGAACGATCGGCTCTTTCTGGTCGCCGGAATAATTCTCGCGGAAGTCGATCGAATCCTCGTCGATCCCCTCCAGCAGCAGGCGCGCGACGTCGGTCATGCGCGCCTCGGTGTAGCGATAGGCAGCGGCCGAATCGCCGTCGATGTTGCCGAAGTTTCCCTGTCCGTCGACCAGCGGATAACGCGAGGAGAAATCCTGCGCCAGACGAACCAGCGCATCATAGATCGCCTGGTCGCCATGGGGATGGAACGAGCCCATCACGTCACCAACAATCTTGGCGCTCTTCTTGAACGGCGTACCCGGATCAAGCCGCAGAATCTGCATGCCGTAGAGAATGCGCCGGTGCACCGGCTTCAGGCCGTCGCGCGCATCCGGCAAGGCGCGGCCCATGATGGTGGACAGCGCATAGGCGAGATAGCGCTCTTCAAGCGCATCCCGCAGGCTGACGGATTCGGCGGCTGGCCCGGAATCGCCGGGCGGCGGCGGCGTGACATTTTTTCCCATGGCAATCGGTTACAGGAGCCTCTGAGTCGTCGCAAGTTCTTGTTCTGTACCCGGTGCAGCGATGTGCGTTATCCATCTTGACGTCGGCGTTTTCCAAAATGCGCCGCAGCGCTTGCCAGATCGCGCAGCAGCGTCTAGTAGTCGCGCCCAAGCAACGTTATTTGAGTTTTAACCTTGTTTTGCGCAGATTCTACGGATCGCGCGGCGCGCTTTGACGTTGTGTTATCGTCTGAGTCGCCGCCCCCATTTTTACAGGACGATCAAACTTGTTTTTCTCGCCACGATCGGAAAAGCGTCGGCTTGCCTCGCTTGTTGTTCTCTCCCTTGGCGCTCTCGCGCTGACTGCCGCTCTTGTGCTGACGCAAGTCGCCGACTCTGTGGAAGCGCGCGAAAAATCAGGCGCCGAATGTCGAACCGTGCAGGTGGAGCTCGATGAGGGCTACAGCATTTCGCGCGTCGAAACCCGCCGCATCTGCAGCTAATTTAGCCTCCTGACTGGTTGAGCTGCATCTGGACCGCGCGCGGCCTCGCGCGCTCTTGTATGGCGCAAAGCAAGATGCGCCCGGGGTCGGGCGCGGTCCAAGAGGCAGCTATTCAAGCTCCGGCGCCGCCGCCAGCCGGGCGAGATAGGCCCGGCGCGCTTCTGAGTCCGGCGCCCCGCGCGGGTTCAGCACGTCGCGCGCCAGAAAATGTCCCGTGAGATTAAACCCGCTGAACACGTCCTCGCGCGAGGGCGGCGCGTTGGCGCCATGCGGCGCCCCCTCCCCGGACTGCAAAAACGGCGGCAGCGACAGCAGCCTGTCGGCATAGGGCGCGCCAGCCTCCCGGCTTACCGCCCGGCCTGTGCGCGGCGACACCCAGTCCAAATCGTGAGTCTGCCCGGTTTTGGCGCAATGTTCGAGATCGAGGCCGAAGCCCAGCTCGGTGAGAATTGTCAGCTCAAAACGAACCATCAGCGGCGGGGCGCGGTGCGGGTCGGACAGATTGTCGGCCAAAGCCTCGGCCAGCGCCCAGAGATTTGTGTGGCAATCGCGCTCGGGCAGCAGCCGCAGCCATTCGCCGATCAGATTGAGGCCCGCCAGCGCGAGGCCCGAATCCATGATCTCGCCCGCGCGCTCGCGCAAAGGCTCGACGGCGTAAATCCCCATATGCTCCTCAAGCCGCGCGCGCCAGACGATGCCGATGGAATTGCCTGCTTGCAGAAACGGCTGCATCCGCCGCGAGCGCCCGCCCTTGACCACCCCCATGTGGCGACCGTGGGCCTGCGTCATCGCCTCGACGATCACGCTGGTCTCGCCGTGGCGCTTCAACCCGATGATGATGCCCTCGTCGCGCCATTCCATCGCGATCAGTCCCGGTTCATGCGCGTCAACGCAATCGCGACGCCAAGGATGCCAAGCATCATTGCGCCCGAAAAGGCCGACACGCCAAGCCAGCCGTGGCTATCCCAGAACAACCCGCCCGCCGTGCCTGCGACTGCGCCGCCGACGTAATACGATAACAGATAAAGCGAGGATGCTTGCGCCTTGTCCTGCGCCACCATCGCCGGCGCCCATGAGCTGGCAATGGCGTGCGCGCCAAAAAAGCCGAACGTCATCACCAGCAGGCCCGCAATAAGAAAGGCGATACTGTCGGGAAACATCAGCGCGAGGCCGCAGATCATCACCAGCACGCAGACTATGAACACCGGCCCACGCCCAAAACGCGCCGCCTGCGCACCCATAATCGCAGAGGCGAGGCTACCCATGGGATAGGCGAGAAACACCAGCCCCGCAGCCGATTGACTGAGCCAGAAAGGCTCGCCCTGAAGACGGAAGCCGAGGTAATTATAGACCGTCATGAAGC
Source organism: Rhizobium sp. Q54 (assembly GCA_945875875.1). Classification (GTDB taxonomy): domain Bacteria; phylum Pseudomonadota; class Alphaproteobacteria; order Rhizobiales; family Beijerinckiaceae; genus Terripilifer. Next base: position 1,673 of record CAMCMI010000045.1, on the reverse strand, counting down.
TGCCGAGCATCAGTGAGCCCGCGATCAGCAAAACTGCAATGCCAGGATTCCGCGCGCACACCCCAAGGGACACGACGAGCTTGCCGAAATTAGGCGCCCGCGCGCTGAAATGGCGCGAGGCTGGCAGAGCGCGCCAGAACACAAGCGCGCAGACAAGGCCGGTTATTCCCAGACCCGCCATCGCGAGGCGCCAGGAACTTAAACCCGCGCCATAGTCAGCGCCTAAATCGGCCAGACCCGCCACCACAAGGCGTCCCACCATGCCGCCGAACGCGCTGCCGCCGATATAGAGACCCACCGCCGGCGCCACCGCCTTTGGCTCCATCTCCTCGCCAAGATACGCCAGCGCCACGGCGGGCGCGCCGCTTAGCGTAATGCCCGCAAGCGCCCGCAGCCAGAGCACATGGTGCCAGTCGGAAACGAAGGCGACCGCCACCGTGAGCAGCGACGAGGCGATCAGCGCGCCCAGCATCATCGACTTGCGGCCAACGACCTCAGACAACGAGCCCGCAAACACCATCGATAGCGCCATCGCGCCTGCCGTCAGCGACAAAGCGAGCGAGCTTTCCGCCGCCGAGACTCCAAATTCTTGGGTGAACAGCGGCAGAACCGGCTGCACGCTGTAGAGCAGCGCGAAGATGGAGAAGCCGCACGCGAAGATTGCGATATTGATGCGCCTGAAGGCGGGCGTGCCAGCGATAATGCGCGCATGGGGCTCGCTCACCGGGCGCATCGCAGGCTCACTCCTTGGGGAATTGCAGGCCCATTTCGCGATAGCGCTCGGGGTCGTCGATCCAGTTTTCGCGCACCTTCACGAACAAAAACAGATGCGTCTTTTGTTCGGACGCTTCCGCGATGTCGCGGCGCGCAGCGGCGCCGATTGCCTTGATCGTTGAGCCGCCCTCGCCCAGCACGATCTTGCGATGGCCCTCGCGGGTCACGAAAATCGTCTGCTCGATGCGCGCCGAACCGTCGGGCAGATTCTTCCACGAATCGGTTTCAACCGTGATCTGGTAGGGCAATTCATCGTGCAGGCGCTCAAAGATTTTCTCGCGCGTGATTTCAGCGGCCAATTGGCGCAGCGGCGCATCCGAAATCTGGTCTTCGGGATAAAGCCACGGCCCGGGCTGCATCATGTCGGCGAGCTTTTCCTTCATGGTCTCGACGCCGTGGCCCTTCAGCGCCGAAATCATGAACGTGTCGTCGAACGGGCACAGAGCGTTGATCGCCTGCGTCAGCTCCAGCAGCTTTTCGACTTCCGTCGTGTCGATCTTGTTGAGCACCAGCGCCTTATGCTGCTTCACGTCACGCAGGCGCAGCACGATCTCCTTCGTCTCGTCGTCGAGCCCCTTGCGGGCGTCGATCAGCAGGCACACCACGTCAGCGTCACCTGCGCCGCCCCATGCCGAGACGACCATCGCCCGATCAAGCCTGCGCTTGGGGCGGAAGATGCCGGGCGTATCGACAAAGATGATCTGGGATTCGCGGCTGATCGCGATGCCGCGCACTTGCGAGCGCGTGGTTTGCACTTTGCGCGACACGATGGAGACTTTCGCCCCGACCAGCGCATTGAGCAGCGTCGACTTGCCGGCGTTGGGCGCGCCGATGAGCGCGACAAAGCCGCAGCGGGTTTGATGGGCTTGCGTCACGATGGTCCACGCTCCTTGTTGCTA
>CAMCMI010000044.1 GCA_945875875.1 Rhizobium sp. Q54 | reverse complement strand
TCCAAACTCATCAAAGGCGCCACCGGCGATTGGGAAGTCGTCATCGGCATGGAGATCCATGCGCAGGTCACGTCGAAATCCAAACTGTTCTCCGGCGCCTCGACAGAATTCGGCGGCGAGGAAAACAGCCATGTCTCGCTGGTGGACGCCGCGATGCCGGGCATGCTGCCGGTCATCAACGAGGAATGCGTGAGGCAGGCGGTGCGCACGGGCCTTGGTCTCGAAGCGCAGATCAATTTGCGCTCGACGTTCGACCGCAAGAATTACTTTTATCCTGACCTGCCGCAGGGATATCAGATCAGCCAGTTCAAGAGCCCCATTGTTGGCGAGGGCGAAGTCATCGTCGATGTGTCGGCGACCGAGCAAATCCGCGTCGGCGTTGAGCGCCTGCATCTGGAGCAGGACGCAGGCAAGTCGATCCACGATCAATCGCCGACGTCGAGCTTCGTCGATCTCAATCGCTCTGGCGTCGCGTTGATGGAGATTGTCTCGAAGCCGGACCTGCGTTCAGCCGAAGAGGCGCGCGCTTATGTAACCAAGCTGCGCACGATTCTGCGTTATCTGGGCACGTGCGACGGCGATATGGAGAAGGGCAGTTTGCGCGCTGACGTGAACGTGTCCGTGCGACGCCCCGGCGCGCCACTGGGCACGCGTTGCGAAATCAAGAACGTCAACTCGATCCGCTTCATCGGTCAGGCCGTTGACGTTGAGGCGCGTCGCCAGATTGCGATTATTGAGGACGGCGGCAAGATCGATCAGGAGACGCGACTGTTTGATCCCGGCAAGGGCGAAACACGTTCGATGCGCTCCAAGGAAGAAGCGCACGATTACCGCTATTTCCCTGATCCCGATTTGTTGCCGCTCGAATTCGACCAGGCTTTCGTGGACGATCTGGCGCGCGGACTGCCCGAGTTGCCGGACGCCAAAAAGGCCCGGTTTATGGGCGATTATGGCCTCGTCTCCTATGACGCGGGCGTGCTCGTGATGGAGCGTGAGACAGCCGATTATTTCGAGGACATGGTGCGCGCCGGCGCCGATCCCAAGGCCTCCGCCAACTGGCTTATCAACGAATATTTCGGTCGCCTTAACAAAGCGGGACAGAGCGTCGTCGATGGTCCGATCACGGCTGCCGCCAACAGCGCCATCGTTCAGATGATCTCGAACAACATGATCTCCGGCAAGATCGCCAAGGATCTGATCGAGATCGTTTGGGAGGAAGGACGCACCGCCGATCCGCGCGCCATCGTTGAGGCGCGCGGCATGAAACAGGTCACGGACACAGGCGCAATTGAAGCTGCGGTGGATGCTATCATCGCGGCCAATCCCGACAAGGTCGCGCAGGCGCAGGCAAAGCCGACAATGCTCGGCTGGTTCGTGGGTCAAGTGATGAAAGAGACCGGCGGCAAGGCCAATCCGCAATCGGTGAACGATCTTTTGAAGAGCAAACTGGGCATCTGATTATTCCGAATCAGCGCCGCCGATTTCGCGTGAGTGAGCAAAATCGGCGGCGCTGTGTGGCTGATGTGAAAAAAAACTTCATTTTTCAAAATTTTTTTTTCAGGTCTTTAGCGCCCGATAAAATCGCTCTGGCGGTTCGATTGTCGATCATAGCTAGTCGCCATTTAGCCCCGTACTATTCCATGCAGCGGAACTGTGCGGAGGCTTGATTGTCCTTGCGCGGCGTGGCGCAAGAGTGCTGATTTCGTGTGATGCATTCAGGCCTCAGCGCTGCTTTTTCATAGATGCGTAATTTCTGCAGATGTTGCAGAATCAATGACATTTGAAGATTTTATGACTTTTTTCGCACGGCTTTCCGGTGTGCTGATCGTCGTTGTGCGCAGGCTTTTGACGGTTGACTGACGCTCCGTCGCCAAGCGTTGCATGCACGACATTGTCCTCAATTGCGCGCACGTTGCGTGCGCGTTGAGGGGCGCTAGGCGGCATCTTTGTTGCGCTGCGAACGCCTGTTGCATTGGCCAGCAAGGCGGCTTTGAGGCCCACTGGAGAGCTGTCGGCGATGAAGAACGCTTGCACGTCTAGTTAACCGAGTTAGGTTATCTCTGCCTGTGTGTCGACATATGTCGATTTCAACTTCAACTTAGAGGGGACCTCTGATGGCGAAGGCAGCTACGCGTAAGCCGGCCAAGAAGGCCGCAAAGAAGAGTGCAAAGAAGAGCGCAAAGAAGGTGGCCAAGAAGGTCGCCAAGAAGGGCGCGAAGAAGGCTTCCAAAAAGGCAGCCAAGAAAGTAGCCAAGAAGGCTTCGAAGTCGGTCGCGAAAAAGACCGCCAAGAAGGGCGCCAAGAAGGCTTCCAAAAAGGTAGCCAAGAAGGCTTCCAAGTCGGTCGTCAAAAAGACCGCCAAGAAGGTAGCCAAGAAGGCCTCCAAGAAGGTAGCCAAGAAGGCTTCCAAGTCAGCCCCCGCCAAGGTTGCCAAGAAGGCTTCCAAGACGGTTGCCAAGAAGGCCGCCAAGAAGACCGTACGCAAGGTCAAGACGGTAGCTCCGGCGCCGGCTGAAGGCTGATGCTGTTTGCGAACCGTCTCTGCAAGGTCCGACATCGAAGCCTGAGCCGAGTTTAGCGCGGACCTATCGGATCACACGGTCGCAAAAATTATGAGCCATAAACGCCCCCGGGTCGCCTGACGCGGGGGCGTTTTGCATATGGCGTCACGTGACGCGAGTTTTATTTAACCGGGTTGCGGTTCAGACATTCGGCGGCGAAGTCGCGCCATACCTTGCCGCTCGTACGCCCGGCGCGTTTCATCGCCTGCCATTCCTCACCGCAAATTCGCAGTGACCGCCGATCGTAGGGCGGATCCTCAGGGCGCGGCGTGAGGCCGGTGGACAAGTCTGGCTCCGCCTGCTCAACGGGCGGAGCTGGCAGGACAGGCGCTGGCAGGACAGGTGCTGGCGATTGCGCTCCTCCCAGCTCGGCAGGCCGACGCGGCGGGAGCGGCGCTATGGAGCGCGGCTGCTCGACGCCGACGGATTGCGCCAGCGCCGGACTGGAAGCCGGGGCGCCGTTGAGCGCGCAGACGATGAGCGGAAGCCAGACGAGGCGGAGGCCTCTGGCTGCAATTGCAAACATGCGCTAGTTGCAACAAGTCGCGACCGCTGGTCAACCTGTGGGGGCTTCACGCGATGATCCCAAACGCGTCAAGCCCGCCCATCACGGCATGGAGACGGCTGCCTCGTTATTGAGATTGCAGCTTGCAGCAGCGTTGTTCGCAGCTACGCCCCGAAGGCCGCTCTCGCTCAACAAAGCGAACGCCTTCCCAATGCACAGCAGCACCGGCGAGCCGCCAGCGTTTACGCTTTCGGCGGCTGCGATTTCAGCAAGGCTCGCTGCACGATGGCCTTGCTCCGGCCGCGAGATCGCCCACGCCACGATCACCGGCGTTTGCGGCGCAAGGCCCGCCTCAATCAGCTTGCGCGCAATGCGCGGTCCGGTGCGCCCACCCATGTAAAAGACGAGGCTGGTGATACCATCGGCCAGACCGCGCCAATCAAGATCGGCGGGCAATTCCCCGGTGCGTGCATGGCCGGTGATGAAGCGCACCGATTGCGCATGATCGCGATGGGTGAGCGATACGCCTAGCGACGCCGCCAGCGCGTTGGCGGCTGACACGCCGGGCACAACGTCCACCGGCACGCCGCCAGCGCGCAGAGTTTCAATCTCTTCGCCAGCGCGGCCAAACACCATCGGATCGCCGGACTTCAGGCGCACCACGTTCTTGCCTTGCAGCGCCAGCTCCAGCATCAGCTCGTTGATGTCTTTTTGCGAGCATGAGGGACCGCGCGCGCGCTTGCCAACCATCATGCGTTTTGCCTCGCGGCGCGCCAGCTCCAGCACGTCCTCGGACACGAGATCGTCGTACAGGATCACGTCGGCGCCTTGCATCGCGCGCACGGACTTCAGCGTTAAAAGCTCCGGGTCGCCGGGGCCTGCGCCGACAAGCGTCACGCGCCCGCCTTTTGGCGTCTCGCTGCGCGCTTCATCTATGAGGTTTGCCAGCTCACGCGCATCGCCGGGCGCTTTCGTGCCGCCGAGCGCGGAATCGGAAAACCGCTCCCAGAACGCGCGACGCTGCGCGCCTGCGGTCAGTTTATCCATCACGCTGCGACGAATGGCCTGCGCCCAGCCCGCCCAATCGGCGAGCGAGGGCGGCAGCAGCGTCTCGATGCGACGACGAATGTTCTGGCCCAAAATCGGCGCCGCGCCGTTGGTGGAAATGCCGATGACGACGGGCGAGCGATTGACGATGCCGCCAAATTCAAAATCGCACGTCTCGCGCTTGTCGACTGTATTGCAGGCGATGCCCGCCGCATGCGCCGCATCGCGAAACGCGCGCGCTTCTTCCTCGTCCTCGCAATCGCCCACAGCAATCGCCGCGCCGATAAAATCCTGCGCGCTCCAGCGTCGTTCATGATGGGTGAGCGAGCCGCCAGCCGCCCCTTGCGCGATGAGCGCGCGCAACTCGTCGCAAATCTCTTCTGCATAAATTTGCACATGGGCGCCGGCAGCCGCCAGAAGTTCAGCCTTCCAGGCGGCGCCGGGCGCCCCGCCCGCCAGCACGACGGGCTTGCCGTTAAGATCGAGAAACACCGGCAGCCGCGCAAGCGCAGCCAATCTTTGCGGGCCAGCTTCAGACGGTTTGCGGGGCTCTTTGCTGGCTGGATTGCTCATGAATTTCCTCCTCGAGCATCATCCGTATTTCACTGCGACACGAACCACAATTCGTGCCCGCCTTCAATGTCTCGCCGATAGATTCAACGCTGTCGCAGCCGGAGGCGATAGCTTTGGCGATGGAATTGGCGCCCACGCAGAAGCATGAACACACGAGAGGGCCGGGGTCTTCCTGCGCGCCCGAAGGCAAGCCGACAGACCTGCCCGCAAGCAGGCGATAGCGCGATGCTGGCGAATGGGCCGCGCCAAGCGCGCTCTCGACGAACGCTTTCGACAAGGCGCCTGCGCCCACAAAAAGTGCGCCGATGAGTTTTTCGTCATCAAACGCCGCGAACCTTTGCTCGCCATTGGCGCGATCATGATAGGCGACCCAATCACAAGAATTGGCGTCAGCTAGCCCAAAAAGCTCTGCTGCATAAGCCTGCCAATCATCGGGCGCCTTGTCGCACGCCAGCTCGGCGCGGTAGCCGCCAGCCACGGGCGCCAGCGCCCAATAGCCAGCGCGCGGCGCCGGTCTCGCCATGGTTACGGCAAAGCCGCTCCATGCAGAAGCAAAGGGGCGCAGCGCCACAGCTGCATTCTTCAAGCCCGGTTGGCCGGAAACGGGATCGCACGCAGGATCGGACATTGCGTTGATGCGGGCGCGCGCTGCAAAGCGGTCCGTCCAGTGCATCGGCGCAAACACGCTGCCGCGCCGCTGGCCAGCGCTTAAATGCGCACGAAACACGCCGCTGGCCGCGCCGCTGTCAATCTCGACGAGATCGCCATGCGCTATGCCAAGCGGGGCTGCGTCTTCGGGGTGGATTTCGCAAAACGGCTCGGGCGCATGGGCCATCAGGCGCGCGGCTTTGCCGGTGCGCGTCATCGTGTGCCATTGATCGCGAATGCGGCCAGTGTTGAGCGTGAACGGGCGCTCCGGGCTGGTTTTGTTTGTGCCCACAGGCAAGGCAATCGGGATCAAGCGCCCGCATTTATCGGATGTAAAGAAACCGCCATTTGCAAAGAAGCGTCTCTCCTGCGGGGCTTGCCCGGCTCGCTGCGGCCATTGAAACGGCGCCAGAGCATCAAACTCCGTGCTGGATATTTGCGAATAGGCGCCGATGTCAAAATCACGCTCGCCATCGTTTTCAAATGCTGACAGCGCCGCATGTTCGCGGAAGATCGCGGCTGCATCTTCAAACGAAAACGCGCCCGCAAAGCCCATGCGGGACGCGACGTCGCAGATGATCGCCCAATCGGCCCGCGCCTGTCCCGGCGCTTCCATAAACGCGCGCTGGCGCGAGATTCTGCGCTCGGAATTGGTGACGCTGCCCACTTTCTCGCCCCAGGCTGCGGCGGGCAAAAGCACATGCGCGCAGGCGTTTGTGTCCGTGTCGGCAATCACGTCCGAAACCACGACGAACGGGCACGCCTGAAGCGCAGCGCGAGCCGCGTTTGCATCAGGAATGCTGTCGACGGGATTGGTGCCGATGATCCACACCGCCTTGATGCGCCCGTCGCCGATTGCGTTGAACAGATCAACCGCTTTCAGCCCGGGCTTTTGCGCAATGGCGGGTGAGTTCCAGAATCTTTGCACGCGGTCGCGGTGGTCTGGATCTTCTATATTCATATGCGCCGCAAGCATATTGGCGAGCCCGCCGACCTCGCGCCCGCCCATGGCGTTGGGCTGGCCGGTGACGGAAAACGGCCCCATGCCGGGCTTGCCGATGCGACCGGTCAGCAAATGGCAATTGATGATCGCGTTAACTTTGTCCGTGCCGCTGGTCGATTGATTGACGCCTTGCGAATAGATGGTGACGACGCGTTCTGTGGACGACCAGAGCGCATAAAATTTCTCCAGCGCAGACACTTCCAACCCGGTCAGCGAGGCAATCTCCGCTACCGAAAGCGTGCGCGCAATCGCCAGCGCATCTTCGGCGCCGCTCGTGTATGCGCCAACATAATCTACGTCGATGGCGCCGTCCTGCTCAAGCCGCGCCAGCAGGCCCAGAAACAAGGCGACGTCAGAATCGGGAGCCAGAGGCAGATGCAAATCCGCTCCGTCGCAAGAGGCTGTTGCGCGCGGATCGATCACTACGAACTTTGTGCCGCGCGCCTCTCTCGCCTTTAATAAACGCTGATTCAGGATGGGATGGCACCACGCAAGATTGGACCCGACGAGCACGACAAGATCGGCCTCATCGAGGTCGCCGTAATGGCCCGGCACAAGATCGGCGCCAAACGCGCGGCGGTGTCCGGCGACGGACGAGGCCATGCAAAGGCGGCTGTTGGTGTCGATATTGGCCGTGCCAATGAAGCCCTTCATCAGCTTGTTGGCGACGTAGTAATCTTCGGTAAGGATTTGGCCCGAGACGTAAAGCGCCACGCTTTCGGCGCCGTGCTCTTCAATCGTTTGGACAAACCGCTGCGCCACATGCGTAAGCGCTGCGTCCCATGTGACGCGGGCGCCGTTGACGCTGGGGTAAAGCAGGCGATCTTCAAGCGACAGCGTTTCGCCTAACGCGGCGCCTTTTGAGCAGAGCTTGCCAAAGTTGGCCGGATGATCTGGGTCGCCCGCAATCTCAACTGACCCATCAGCTTGCGGCGTTGCGAGCACGCCGCAGCCGACGCCGCAATAGGGGCAAGTGGTTTTAACAATCTCCCCAATTTGCGCGGACATATAACTTTCCTTACGCGGCTGCTGCATTGAGCGAACTTGAGTCCAGCAGGATGCGGTCGCCCTCTATGCGCAGCCCAATCACATTGGTGCAGCCGTGATCGGCGCCTTGCGCCTGTCCGCTTTCAAGATCAATGATCCAATTATGCAGCGGGCAGGTGACGAAACGCCCATGCACGATGCCCTGGCTGAGCGGCCCACCCTTGTGCGGGCATTTGTCGCGCAGCGCGAAAATGGCGCCGTCCGTTGACTTGAACAAGGCGATGTCTCCGTCCGGCGCGCGCACGATGCGCGAGCCGCGCATGGGCACGTCGTCGATGGAGCCAACGTCGATGAAAATAGCGCTCTGCATGTTCATTCCGCAGCCTCCGCACTTTTGAGCTTGAGCGGATTGAATTCGTAAGCTTCCTTGCCCGCCACGCGCTCCGCCCACGGATCGACCTGCGAGGTCTTTTGCGAGATCACGAAACGCTCATACAAAGCCTTGCGGCGCGGCTCGTCGTCCACGATCTGTGTGCGGATGGTCTCAAGCCCGACGCGCTTGGACCATTTATACATGCGCTCAAGATAGCGGCCCTGCTCGCGATAGAGCTGCGTCAGAGCGACAATCGTCTCAAGGCATTCGTCTTCGGTCGCGACCTTGCACAGCAAGTCCGTCTGGCGCACATGCAGGCCCGCTGCGCCTGCAAAATGAATCTCATAGCCTGAGTCGACGCAGATCACGCCGACGTCCTTGCAGGTGGCTTCCGAGCAATTGCGCGGACAGCCGGACACCGCCATTTTAACTTTTGCCGGCGTCCATGAGCCCCACATGAATTTTTCGATGCGGATGCCAAGCCCGGTTGAATCCTGCGTGCCAAAGCGGCACCAATCCGTGCCCACGCAGGTCTTCACCGTGCGTAAACCCTTGGCGTAGGCGGCGCCCGACACCATGCCCGCATTGTTGAGATCGGCCCATACCGCAGGCAGATCCTCCTTCTTTACGCCGAGCAAATCGATGCGTTGTCCTCCGGTCACTTTCACGGCAGGGATGGCGAATTTTTCCGCAACGTCCGCAATGGCGCGCAATTCCTTGATGCTCGTCATGCCGCCCCACATGCGCGGAACGACGGAATACGTGCCGTCTTTTTGAATGTTGGCGTGCACGCGCTCGTTGATGAAGCGCGACTGGCTGTCGTCCTCATATTCCGTGGGCCAATCGCATATGAGATAATAATTCAACGCTGGCCGACATTTTGCGCAGCCGCAAGAGGTCTTCCATTCCAGCTCTTGCATGACCTGCGGAATGCTTTTCAGCTCGCGCGCGACGATCAGGCGCCGCACGTCGTCGTGTCCCAGGTCCGTGCAGCCGCACATCGGTTCCACGTCCGCTTTCTGGAAGCTGTCGCCCAGAGATATCGCGAGCAATTGCTCGACTAGCCCTGTGCAAGAGCCGCAAGAGGCGGAAGCCTTGGTGTGCGTGCGCACGCCGCCAACGTCGCTTATTCCTTTTGAGGCGATGGCGCCGACGATAGTCCCCTTGCAAACGCCGTTGCAGCCGCAGATTTCTGCGCTGTCGGCCAATGCCGCAACGGCCGCGTTAGGGTCGTCATTGGCGCTCCGCGCAAAGCTTTGTCCAAAGATAAGGCTGTCACGCAGGGATGAAACATCGGCGCCGGACTTGATGAGGTCGAAGAAATACGAGCCGTCCATCGTGTCGCCATACATGACGGCGCCGATCAGTCTGTCGTCCTTCAGCACAAGGCGCTTGTAAACGCTGCGCGATGCGTCGCGCAGAACAATGTCCTGCCTGTCGTCGCTCTCAGTGAAATCTCCAGCCGAAAACAAATCAACACCGGTGACTTTGAGTTTTGTCGATAAGAATGAACCCTCGTAACGCGGCGCTGGATCATCCGTCAGGCGCGCTGCGACCACCTTCGCCATTTCAAATAATGGCGCCACAAGCCCGTAACATTGACCGCGATGCTCCACGCATTCACCAACCGAGAATATGTGCGGGTCGCTCGTGCCCATCTCGTCGTCGACGAGAATGCCGCGATTGACGTTGAGGCCAGCGGCTTTGCCAAGCGCTGCGTTCGGGCGAATGCCCACCGCCATGACGACAAGATCGGCGGGTAGCGTGCGGCCATATTCCAGTTGCACGCCAACGACTTTTCCGTTTTCCGCAATGATCGCTTTGGTGTTGGCCTTGACGCACACCTCTACGCCGCGGCTCTCCATCGCGCCTTTGAGTAGGTAGCCTGCGGCTGCGTCGAGCTGGCGCTCCATCAGGTTCGGCATCAGATGCACGACGCTGACCCTCATGCCGCGTAACGCAAGGCCAGCCGCCGCTTCAAGCCCCAGCAAACCGCCGCCGATGACAACGGCATGGCCGCCTTTCTCAGCCGCCGCCAGCATAGCGTTGACGTCGTCAAGATCGCGATAAGTGACGACGCCGGGCAAGTCATGGCCGGGCACGGGAATGATGAAAGGGCTTGAGCCCGTTGCGATCAGCAGCTTGTCATAGGACGTTACGGCACCGCTTGAATCGGTGACCGTCTTTGCGACGCGATCAATCGAGACCACGCTCACGCCGATGCGCAGGTTTATATTATGATCCGCGTACCAGGCCTCGTCATGCGTGACGATGTCTGCGAAATCCTTCTCGCCAGAAAGTACAGGCGAGAGCAGGATACGATTATAGTTCACGCGCGGTTCCGCGCCGAATATGGTGATGGCATAGCGGTCCGCGTCGCGCTCGAACACATGGTCCAGAACCCGCCCCGCAGCCATGCCATTGCCGATGACGACCAGTTTCTCGGTCATGCTCTGTTTCCTGTAAGGGCTGTTACGCAGCGGAATCGACGAAATGAGTGCGCTCGTAGAGGAACTTCAAAACGCCCTCGCGCGCGCGGATGTATTGGCTGTTGGCGACGAGATCGAGACGCTTGCGCGGGCGCGGCAGCGTCACGTCGAGGATCTCGCCGACATGCGCAGCGGGGCCGTTGGTGAGCATCACAATACGGTCCGACAACAGGACCGCTTCATCAACGTCGTGAGTAATCATGATGACGGTATTGCCGAGCGCTGCATGGATGGCCATCACGCTATCCTGCAAGTGCGCGCGCGTGAGTGCGTCGAGCGCGCCAAAGGGCTCGTCGAGCAGCAGGACCTTTGGCTCCATGCACAGCGCGCGTGCAATGCCGACACGTTGCTTCATACCGCCGGAAATCTCTGAGGGGCGGCGATCTTTGGCGTGGCCCATTTGAACCAGCTCAAGATTGTGCATGGTCAAGTCATGGCGCTGCGCCTTGTTGCGGGTGCGTGAAAACACCTTGTCGACGGCAAGCCGCACGTTGTCGTAGACGGTGAGCCAGGGCAGCAGAGAATGGTTCTGAAACACCACGGCGCGATCAGGCCCCGGCGCATTCACCTCACGGTCTTCCAGCAGAATTGCGCCTGAAGACACGGGCAGCAGGCCCGCCACCATGTTGAGCAGCGTGGACTTGCCGCAGCCAGAATGGCCGATGATGGAGATATATTCGCCTTTGTTGATTGTCAGGCAAACATCCTTCAACACTTCGGTGCTTGTGGAGCCGCGCGCAAAGCTGCGGCAGACGTGGTCTATCTTGAGATAGGGGCGTTGCATGTCTGCCTCCTTCAGCTTGCGGCTGTGCCGCGTGTGGCGAGATTGCCCAGCGCGCCAACGATTTTATCGAGAATGAAGCCGACGAACCCGATATAGAACAGCGCGACGACAATGTCGGGCAGGCGTGAAGAATTCCACGCATCCCATATAAAGAAGCCGATGCCGACGCCGCCGGTGAGCATTTCAGCGGCCACAATCGCCAGCCACGCAAGCCCGATTCCTATGCGAAGTCCGGTGAAAATATAGGGCGCAGCGGAGGGGATCATGATGCGCGCGAAGAACTCGAAAGCGTTGAGCCGCAGCACGGCGGCGACGTTGCGATAATCCATCGGGATGTTGCGAATGCCGACCGCCGTGTTGATGATGATCGGCCAGATTGAAGTTATGAAAATAACGAAGATCGCCGATGGGCTTGAATCGCGAAAAGCGGCCAGCGAGATCGGCAACCACGCGAGTGGCGGCACCGTGCGCATCACCTGAAAAACTGGATCAAGTCCGCGCATCGCCCAGACAGATTGACCAATCAGGCAACCGACGAGCACGCCGACGATTGCCGCCAGGCCAAAGCCATACAGGACGCGCTCCATCGAAACCAGCACGCGCCAGCCAAGGCCGACGTCTTGCGAGCCCAGATTAAAAAACGGCTCCAGGATAAGTTCTTTCGCCTCGTTCCATACTACGGTCGGCGCAGGCAGGGTTGCGCCGGGCCTGTCGCACAGCAATTGCCAAATCAAGAGCAGAGCGAGGGTTGTGAGGACCGGTGGAATCACGTTGATCGCAAATCCATGAAGGTATGGTGTGATACGCTCCATGACGGAGGCTCGCGGTGCGGGCATTATCACCACAGCCGTCATTACCGGCGCCGCTTGTGGCGCAAGTTCTTTCTTGATTGCGGTCACGCTCATGTGTTGTCTCCAACTGATCGTTGTGACGGCGCCGCGTGGTGCAGCGCCGCGTTAAGCGTTACGCAATGCGCTTGATCGCAAGGCTTGCGAGATAGGCGGAGGGGTTTTCCGGATCAAAAACCTTGCCGTCGAAGAACGTCTCCTTGCCACGTGAGGTGGACGCAGGCGCCGACACGTCAATCGATTTTGCGGCTGCGCGCCAGATGTCTTCGCGATTCACCTTGTCAACGAGCGCCTTCACGTCGATGCTTGCCTCAAACTTGCCCCAGCGGATATTCTCGGTCATGAACCACGCATCGTGGCTTTTGAAGGGATAAGACGCGTCGTCCCTGAAGAACTTCATCTCCTGGCCGGTTGCTTTGGCGATGCGCCCGTTGCCGTAATTGATGTCACCCTTCAGGCGGCCAAGCACATCGACGGGCGGCACGTTGAACCATTGGCGACGACCCAGAATTGTCGCGAGTTCTTCCTTGTTTTCGAGCTTGTCGCACCATTGCTGGGCTTCAATTACGGCAGCGATGATGGCCTGCGCCGCGCGCGGGTTTTTATCGACCCAATCGGCGCGCATGCCGAGCGCTTTCTCGGGGTGCTTGTTCCAGATTTCGCCTGTGGTGCAGGCGGTAAAGCCGATGCCCTGATTAACAAGCTGCTCGTTCCACGGCTCGCCGACGCAGAACGCGTCCATGTTGCCGACCTTCATGTTCGCCACCATTTGCGGCGGCGGAACGACGATGGTGGACACGTCCTTGTCGGGATCGATGCCGGCGGCGGCCATCCAATAGCGGATCCACAAATCATGCGTCCCGCCGGGGAAAGTCATCGCGAGTTTCACCTCTTTGCCAGCGGCCTTCTTCTTTTCAAAAGCGGCTTTCAATGGCGATGCGTCAAGGCCGGCGCCGACGTCCTTGTATTCTTGCGCAACCGAGATCGCCTGTGAATCGAGGTTGAGGCGCGCGAGAATATACATTGGCGTGGGTACGTTATTCTGCGTCACCTTGCCGGTTGAGATCAGATAGGGCATGGGCGTCAAAATATGCGCGCCGTCGATGCCATTTTTCTCTGAGCCGAGCACGATGTTGTCGCGCGTGGCCGCCCAGGAGGCTTGCTTTGTGACCTCCACAGCGCCGACGCCATGTTTTACAAACAAGCCTTTTTCTTTTGCTATTATAAGTGGCGCCGCGTCCGTCAGCGCAATATAGCCAAAGATGGCCTTGTTGACTTCAGGCCCTGCCGCTTGCGCAAACACGCCGGAGGGAAACGCTCCTGCGACAGCGCTTGTCAGCGCAGCGGCGGCGCCGTTACGCAGAAATTCGCGGCGACCGGAATCCACGGCGGTTTTGGTCGGCAATGCAATATCGTTTGGCTTCGTCATTCAAGGCTCCTCGCGTGGCGGGTGCGTCCTCGACATAAAAAAAGCCGCGCGAAGATTAGCCCGGAGGGGGGAGCTAAACTTCGGCGGCTTTGCCGGGGACCATAAAGGCGCATGTCGCTTCAACCGGCGCTGGCTGGAGCTATTCAGTCAAAGCACGCTTCGTGCCAGCCTGTCTGGCGAGGGTGCAGATTTTGCCCCGTGCAAGTTACGCCTGCGTATCAGGCGTGCGGTGCCCAGGGTTTGTGCATTTCGCCGCGTTTCTGCGCGTTCAGGTGAGGATGCTTGTCTGCTGTTTGTCAGCGCTCCCAAGCCCGGCAAGGTAGGCTTCCACTGCGAAAGGATCGAAGCTCGCGCAATCGAAGGTTTGCGTAAGCGGCGCTTTGTCATGCGGCATGCTGGCGCCCGTCGCCGCTTCATAAAGATCAGGGCGGAATACGCTGGCTGCGCGTTCAAGACCTTCGCTGCTGAACTGCGTCTGGCCCCAGCGCACCATCTGCGCATAAAACCAGATCGCCTGTTGTCGCCACGGACAGGTGGCGCCGGCGCCGAGGTTCAGAAAATTTTGCTCGCGACTTTGCCCATAAGCCATTGGCAAAATACCGGTCAGGCCCGGCAGCAATTGCTCAGGCGGCATGTCGAGATAAGCAGGCTTCGCGAGCAGGCCCGCGAGTTCTTCGATGTTGGCAGGATCGCCGCACCATAAGCTTGCGTCAGTCAGCGCGCGCACGAGGCGGGCGATGGATTGCGGTTTTCGCGCATCCGTATCAGCCCGCAGGCTCAGCACTTTCTCGATGCTTGCTGGCCATATGCGCGCCTTCGTGGTCACAATCTGGCCGATGCCGCGCGACACCGCCAGCGAGTTCCACGGCTCGCCGACGCAATAGCCGTCGATCTGTCTGCTTGCCAGCGCGTCTGGCAGAAACGGCGGCGGCAGAACGACGATTTGCACATCGTTGTCCGGCGCGATGCCGCAGGCGCCGAGCCAATAGCGCAATTCGTAATTGTGCGATGAGAACGGATGCACAACCGCGAAGATCGCCGGACGTTGGCCCGTTTGGCGCCGGTGCGCCAGAGCTTTCTGCAAGCTCGCGCCGGTGCGCGCCGGGTCTCCGTCCAGCGTCTCGTAAGCGCTCATAGCGTGTATGATGTCGTTGGAGACCGTGATCGCGTTGCCGCCAAGGCCCAGCGCCATCGGCGCGATCATGTCCACCTTTAGCGAGCCAAGCCCGAGACTCGTGGCGATGGGCAGTGGCGCGGGCGTTTGCGCGGCGTCAAGCCCGCCGATCGCCAGCCTGTCGCGCACGGCGGCCCATGAGAGGTCGCGCAAGAGATTAAGCTCAATGCCTTGGTCGTGCGCAAAACCCTTCTCGCGAGCGGCGACAAGCAATGCGCAATCGAGCAGCGGCAGGAAGCCCGCGACGAGTTCCAGCGGGGCCTTTGAAATTATGCTCATGTCGCCCTCAATCCAGTAGGCCGGCGGCGAGCACAAGGCTTTCCGCGACCTCTATAATCTTGCGGTTCTGGCTCATCGCAGCCTTGCGCAGCAGGGAATAGGCCTCGTCCTCACTGATGCTTTTTGATTTCATGAGAATGCCCTTGGCGCGCTCAACCGCCTTGCGCTGGGCCAGCGCGTTGCGGGTTTCCTCCAGCTCGCGTTGTAGGCGGTGGAACGCGTTGAAGCGGGTGATAGCCAGATCAAGGATAGGCTTCACGCGCTCCTTGCGCAGGCCGTTCACGACATAGGCGGATACGCCAGCCTCTACGGCGGCAAGGGTGGACTCTGTATCCGAGGAATCCACAAACATCGCAATCGGGCGCTGCGCCGCGCGCGAGACCTGAAACGCAGCCTCCAGTCGATCGCGATTGGGGTTGCCAAGGTCAATAAAGATGACGTCCGGGTCGATCTCGACGATGTCGCGCATTAATTGCCCGCTGATGGTCAGCGTCGTCACGTCGGCAAAGCCGGCCTCCCGCAAGCCGTCCTCAATGATGGAGGCGCGGATGCGGTTCTCGTCGATCACCAGAATGCGCAGGCGTTCGTCAGTCATGGGATTTTGCAGAGCAAGAAACGTGCAAGGGTGGTGGCGGGGTGCCTGGACCAAAGCCGTTATGCGGGCTCAGGCGCCGCTTTCCCTCCGCCAAGCCTCGGCCAGGCCCATGTGGCGGTTGAGGTCGTAGGTCCAATGGCCTGCGCGGGCGAGGCGGCGCTGGGTTCGAAGCGCGCGCGCCAGTTTGCGGAGCAGCGCCTGCGTCGTCTCTGGCTCGGGTCCCGTGATTTCATTGGGGCCGATGGGGAGCAGGCGGGGCAAATGCGCCCGCTGATACGAAACTCGCTCGCGCTGAACCTGTGATAATTTTCTCATTAGCCATTCCCTTTTCGGTCCCGCGATTATCGCTGCGGCGGAGGGAGCGGGCGCTGTCGGGAAGAAAGCTGACGAATCAAGGAGGCGCGAATAACAGGATTTTTTTCTTGCATTGGGACCACAAGCCAACCTAGCTTATGGCTCCGGAATGGTCCGGTTCAAGTTATGGTTTTGTCCCATGCGTTCATTCATTGCCGATAAGCCCAATAAAAACGTTCATTTTGCGCGGATGTCGATTGCTTGCGGTCTTGCCGCCAGCTTTACGGGCGTGAGTTCGGCCCATATGCGGGGCGCCAATAGAGGGATAAAATTCCTA
>CAMCMI010000043.1 GCA_945875875.1 Rhizobium sp. Q54 | reverse complement strand
ATCTTCCAGCACCTGAATGAGATCGGGGTTCCGACCCATTTCATCCGGCGCCTCAACATGCGCGAGCAATTGATCCGCGAAGTCGAGATCGTGCCGCTGGAAGTGGTGGTGCGCAATGTCGCCGCCGGTTCGCTGTCGCAGCGCCTCGGAATCGAGGAAGGCACGCCGCTGCCCCGCTCGATCATAGAATTCTATTACAAGAACGACGCGCTGAACGACCCGATGGTCTCGGAAGAGCACATCACCGCGTTCGGCTGGGCCAATCCGCAGGAAATCGACGACATCATGGGTCTTGCGATCCGAGTGAACGACTTCCTGACCGGCGTGTTTCTGGGCGTTGGCATTCGCCTTGTCGATTTCAAGATGGAATGTGGACGGCTCTGGGAAGGCGACATGATGCGCATCGTAGTCGCCGACGAGATTTCCCCCGATTCGTGCCGGTTGTGGGACATCAAGTCCTCCGACAAGCTCGACAAGGACCGTTTCCGCCGCGACATGGGCGGGCTGGTCGAGGCCTATACGGAAGTCGCGCGCAGGCTCGGCATCATGAATGACAACGAGCCGGTGCGCACCAGCGGCCCCAAGCTCGTCAAGTAATCAATTGCGGGCGAGCAAAACGCGCTCGCCCGTTCGCATCTGAAACGCCGGATCCCAGGACTCTTCGATGAAAGCGCGCGTAACCGTCACCCTGAAGACCGGGGTTCTTGATCCGCAGGGCAAGGCCATCGAGGGCGCTCTGCGCTCTCTGGCGATTGAGGGCGTGGACAGCGTCCGGCAGGGCAAGGTGTTCGATCTTGAGCTTTCGCTCGAAGACCCGGCGCGCGCGCAGGCGGTCCTGAAGGACGCCTGCGAGAAATTGCTCGCCAACACGGTCGTCGAAAACTACCGCATCGAAATTCTCTGAAGGCCGATCATGCGCGCCGCCGTACTTCTGTTTCCCGGACTTAATCGCGAAGGCGACGCCATGCGCGCGCTGGAGCAGGCCAGCGGCGTCAAGCCGATTCTCGTCTGGCACGCCGAGCATGACCTGCCGGCGGGCACCGACCTCGTGGTCGTGCCCGGCGGCTTCAGTTATGGCGATTACCTGCGTTGCGGCGCTATCGCGGGCCGCGCAAACATCATGAACGCGGTGCGCGCCCATGCGGAGCGCGGCGGGCTGGTGCTTGGCATTTGCAACGGTTTTCAGATCCTGTGCGAGAGCGGCCTTCTGCCGGGCGTTCTCATGCGCAACAAGGATTTGAAATTCGTTTGCCGGATGCAGCATCTGCGCGTCGAGCGCAACGACACGCCGTTCACGAACCGCTATTCCCGCCAGCAGATCATAAAGGTCTGCGTCGCCCATGGCGAGGGAAATTATGTGGCCGATCCCGAGACCATTGCGCGCCTTGAGGGCGAGGGCCGCGTCGCCTTCCGCTATTCCGATTTCAATGGAAACATTGGCGGCGAGGCCAATTGCAACGGCTCCATAAACGATATCGCCGGAATCTATTCGGAACGCATGAACGTGCTTGGCATGATGCCGCATCCTGAAAATCTGATCGACCCGATGATGGGCGGCATTGACGGGCGCGGATTGTTCGAGAGCCTCGTTCATGCGCCCGCACGCGCGGCGTGAACTTTAGCCACGCCGTCCAGAGTTCCTTTCGCCCCAAGCGGCGCTCCGCAGAGGATTTTTGACTTGGCTCTTGAGAAAGACTCGGCTCGCAAAGAACCGGAGATCACGCCGGCGCTGGTCGCCGAACACGGCCTGAAGCCGGACGAATATGCGCGCATTCTCGCGCTCATCGGCAGGACGCCCACGTTCACGGAGCTGGGCATCTTCTCGGCGATGTGGAATGAGCATTGTTCCTACAAATCCTCGCGCCTGCATTTGCGCAAATTGCCGACCAAAGCGCCGTGGGTGATTCAGGGGCCGGGCGAGAACGCGGGTGTCATCGACATCGGCGACGGGTTGGCCTGCGTCTTCAAGATGGAGAGCCACAACCACCCCTCGTTCATCGAGCCCTATCAGGGTGCGGCCACGGGCGTTGGCGGCATCCTGCGCGACGTGTTCACCATGGGCGCGCGCCCTGTCGCCTGCCTCAATCTGCTGCGATTCGGCTCGCCCGAGCACGCCAAGACGCGCCATCTGGTGTCGGGCGTGGTGGCGGGAATCGGCGGTTATGGCAATTCGTTCGGCGTGCCCACCGTCGGCGGCTCGGTGAACTTTCACACCCGCTACGACGGCAACATCCTCGTCAACGCGATGGCTGTCGGCATTGCAAAGACGGACGAGATTTTCTACGCCAAGGCCACCGGCATCGGTCGCCCCATCGTTTATCTGGGCTCCAAAACTGGCCGCGACGGCATCCATGGCGCCACGATGGCGTCCGCCGCTTTTGAGGCGAACGCGGAAGAAAAGCGCCCCACCGTTCAGGTCGGCGACCCCTTCTCCGAGAAGCTGTTGCTGGAAGCCAGTCTTGAAATCATGGCCAAGGGCTGCGTCGTCGCGATTCAGGACATGGGCGCGGCAGGCCTCACCTCGTCAGCCGTTGAAATGGGCGCCAAGGGCGATCTGGGCATTGAGCTGGATCTCGACAAAGTGCCGTGCCGCGAAACCGGCATGACCGCTTATGAGATGATGCTCTCGGAAAGCCAGGAGCGCATGCTTATGGTGCTCTGGCCCGAAAAAGAGGCGGAAGCCGAGGCGATTTTCCGCAAATGGGGGCTCGATTTCGCAATCATCGGCAAGACGACCGATACTTTGCGCTTCGTCGTCAAACATCAGGGCGAGATCAAGGTCGACCTGCCGATCAAGGAATTGGGCGACGAGGCCCCGCTTTACGACAGGCCGCACGTCTCGACCCCGCCCCAGCCGGTTCTGACGCCGGAAAGCATCCAGCCGCTGGTCTCGAACGCGACCGCGCTGCTGCAATTGATCGGCTCGTCGGACCTGTGCTCGAAGCGCTGGGTTTGGGAGCAATACGATCATCTGATTCTCGGCAATACCGTGCAGCGCCCCGGCGGCGATGCGGCGGTGATTCGCATCGGCGACGGCCCCAAGGGTCTGGCTCTGTGCACGGACGTCACGCAGCGCTATTGCGAGGCCGATCCGGTGCAGGGCGGACGCCAGGCCGTGGCGGAAGCCTGGCGCAACATCACCGCGACCGGCGCGCTGCCGCTGGCGCTGACCGACAATCTGAACTTTGGCAATCCCGAGCGGCCCGAAATCATGGGCCAGTTTGTCGATTGCGTGCGCGGCATCGGCGAGGCGGCGTCCGCGCTCGACTTCCCCATCGTGTCGGGCAATGTGTCTCTCTACAACGAGACGCAGGGACGCGGCATTTTGCCGACCCCCTCCATCGGCGGCGTCGGCCTGATCGACGACGTGGCCAAATCAATTGGGGTCGCGTTCGTGCGCGCCGGAGATTCGATCATTCTGGTTGGCGATACGACAGGCTGGCTCGGCCAGTCGAAATATCTGTCCGAAATCTGCGGGCGCGAAGAAGGCGCTCCGCCGCCGGTCGATCTTGCCGCCGAGCGGCGCAATGGCGACGCCGTGCGTGCGTTGATCCTGTCGGGCCATGTGAACGCCTGCCACGATCTTTCCGACGGCGGGCTGGCCGTGGCTCTGGCGGAAATGACCATGGCGGGCTGCATGGGCGCGGCGATCGGCGCCGCTCCGTCGGCCATTCCCGCTCATGCCTATTGGTTCGGCGAGGATCAGGCGCGTTATCTTGCGACGTGCTCGCCCCAGAACGAGCAGGCCGTTCTCGACGCGCTCGCCAAAGCTGGCGCGCCTGCGCTCAAAATCGGGACAACCGGGGGCGATGCGTTGCAGCTGGGCGACGAGACTCCCATATCCATCGGCGAATTGTCCTCGTCGCACGAGGGTTGGCTGCCCAATTTCATGCGCGGCGAAACCATTATCTAAGAGGGAACAAGCCATGGCCATGCAGGCGTCAGACATCGAGCGGCTGATAAAGGAATCGCTTCCCGACGCGATGGTGCAGATTCAGGATCTGGCCGGCGACGGCGATCATTATTCGGCGACCGTCGTCTCCAGCGCCTTCAAGGGCAAAAGCCGCGTGCAGCAGCATCAAATGGTCTATGCCGCGCTCAAGGGCCGCATGGGCGGGGAGCTGCATGCTTTGGCGCTGACCACGTCTGCGCCGGAATAGGCGCCGGGGCGGGGGTGTAGTATTCTGTTGCAAATTCACTGATCGGGGGAACCTTGAACTCCGCCAGGACAAGGAAATTCAAATGAGCGACGTTCACCAGCAGATCGATCAGGCCGTCAAAAGCGGCGACGTGGTGCTCTTCATGAAGGGCACGCCGCAATTTCCCATGTGCGGGTTCTCGGGCCAGGTCGTGCAAATTCTCGATCATCTTGGCGTCGCCTACAAAGGCGTGAACGTGCTTGAGGACGAAGGCATTCGTCAGGGCATCAAGGATTACGCCAATTGGCCGACGATCCCGCAGCTCTACGTCAAGGGCGAGTTCCTCGGCGGCTGCGACATCGTGCGCGAAATGTTCCAGAGCGGCGAACTTGCCGCGCACATGACGGAAGCCGGCGTTCCGACCGGACCGACTGCGTAAATCATTTTAACTTGGCGAACCCCGCAGGTTCGCCAGTCAACTTGGCTCGCATCGCTTAAAAGACGCTCGGGTAGACGTAATAGACGATCACCCGCTCAAGGAAGAAAATCCCGATCAGCAGTACGATTGGAGCAAGGTCGATTGCGCCCATGCGCGGCAGGCGGTTGCGGATCGGTTGCAGCAGCGGCTCCGTAAGCGCCTGTATCGTGTTCCAGATCGAGCGCACCACGCTGTTGCTGTAATTGATGACGTTGAACGCCAGCAGCCATGACAGCACCGCCGAGGCGATGATGATCCAGGTGTAGAGACTCAAAATCAGCAGAACGACGTCCAGAATAGCGCGCATGCGATGCACCTCGTCCCATGGCGCCATCGCCACAACGTCGGTTTACCGGGCGGACCCGACGCAGACAAGCCCGGGCTTTGCGGGAGTCTGCGAAACATTCGTTGACAGATCGGGACCCCCCACGTAAATCGGGCGCGTTGACCGTAAGGTCCGGGGCTGTAGCTCAGATGGGAGAGCGCTGCAATCGCACTGCAGAGGTCGTGAGTTCGAATCTCATCAGCTCCACCAATATCGCCTGATCCCATTAGGCGCGCCAAGCCGGCAGCCAGCCAAACCGGCAACATCTGTTGCGCAGGCTCTCGCCTCGTAGATGCTTTGGTGCCAGCTCTGCGCCCTTTGGCCCCGCCCTCATGTCCAAATTCACCCTTCATAAACCAAGCCCGGCGCTAAGGGCGGCCCCGCGCCATTTGTAACCGTTTTGCTGACCGGGTCGCAGCTATCTACCCTCCCGACCGTTCGGCCCCAAGACCCTTGGCGCCCGGACTACGGGCCCTGAAATCTTCGGGCTCTCAAGGAGATAGCAATGTTCAAGAAAATCCTCGCCGCTTCGGCCCTGAGCCTGCTGCCCACGCTCGCTCTTGCTGCCGATCTTCCGCGCCGCTCGATGGCGCTGGCGCCTTCGCCGGTTGCTGCGCCGCTGTTCACATGGACGGGCTTTTACGCCGGCGCCAACGCGGGCTATGGCTGGGGCGAGACCCGGTTTGGCCGCACCTACAGCGGCAAGACTGACGTGGACGGGCCGACCGTCGGCGCGCAGCTTGGCTACAATCATCAGGTTGGCATGGTCGTGATGGGCGTTGAGGGCGATCTGGGCTGGGCTAACGTGAAGGGCGCTTCCACATGCACCGCTGGTGGCGCGTCCCCCAGCTGCGCTTCCAGCGCTGACTGGCTTGGCACGGCCCGCGCCCGCGCTGGCTTGGCCGCCAACAACATCCTGTTCTACGGCACGGCTGGCCTCGCCTTGGGCGGCATTAAAACCACTGGCTCGTCCGACGTGCGCACCGGATGGACGGCTGGAGCTGGCGTAGAATATGGCGTCGATTCAAAATGGTCCGTGAAGGCTGAATACATCTACCAAGACTTTGGCAAGAACGCCTACGACATCGGCGTCAATTCCGTGTCAGCCCGCAGCACGATTGGCGCCGCCAAAATCGGCGTGAACTATCGCTTCGGCGGTCTGAGCGCGTCGCGCTTCTGATCGAAAACGGACATTTATGAAAGCGCCCGCATGAAGACGCGGGCGCTTTTTCGTTGAGCTTCTACCGTGTTCTGCCGCTGTAAAGGCGCATGAGCAGCGGAGGCAGGGCAAACAAGATCGCGGCGATGCCTGCCGCGCCCAATCCCCACGTCTGGATCAGCGGCCCGGTGACGATGGCGCTGGCCACCGCTGCGGCGCCGGCGAAAGAATCGTTGAGGCCCACGGCGCGGCCGCGTTGGGCGGCGCCGACCTGATCGGCGACAAGTGCGGTGGCGGCGACATTGGCGCCCGCCCAGCCAAGACCGACCAGAAACGTGCCAAGCGTAATCAGCGCGAAATTATCCCCGAAGGTGACGAAGCACGCCCCGAAGATCGTCGCGATCACGCCGGGATACATGACTCTCTCGCGCCCGAATTTGTCGGCGGCCCAGCCCAGCGGAATCGTGAAGGCGAACATGCCCGCCGAATGAAAGGCGTGCGAAAAACCGATCTCGGTCAGCGAATGGCCATGGTGGTTGAGCATCAGCGAGGTCAGCACCATCACGATGGACATGTTCGCCTGCCCTGCGGCGTTGCAGGCGATCGCGAGGCGGGTTGAAGGGTTGCGCAGAAGGTCGCGCGCCTGAAACGGCTTTGCGGGCGCGCTGCTCGCCGGTGCCTTGGCTGGAACGTGATCGGGATAGTATTCATGCAGGCGCAGACCGATTTCTTTGGGGTCTGGCCGGATGAAATTCACCAGAATCATGCCGGAGACGATCAGCACGGGCAGCAGCAGCCACGGCACGGCCAAAGGGTCGAGGCCGACGCCTGGACCCCAGATCTCGCCCGAGGCCATCAGCGCCGGGCTCATCACAAGCCCTATCAGCGAGCCGGTCGCCACATAGCCCAGCGCCTGCGCACGCATCTGCGGCGGGAACATATCGGCTGCGGCCACGCGCAATTGCTGCGCGCCGTTCATGCCCATGCCAAACAGCAGCATGCCGGCAACCAGCAGCCCGAGGCTGCCCCAATTCATCGAGAAGCCCACCAGCAGAGTGCCGCCCAGCGCCAGGATCAATCCTGCCAATATGCCCGGTTTGCGCCCCCAATGGTCGGTGATGCGCCCCATCGGATAGGAGACGAGAAACCTGCTGAGAGCGAAAAGGCCCACCGACACGCCGGCTAAACTCGCCGAGCCAGACAGGCCGACCACCATCAGCGGGCCGATGCCATAGGCCATTTGCATGCCCGCGCCAGTGAAGGATTGGGACAGCGCGATGAGGACCGTATTGCGCTTGATAAGCGCCGGGACCCTGAACCCGGCAGTGGAGACTGATTGTTGATTCACGTTTTTTCCTTGTGTGCGCCGTCGTTCTAGCTGTTAGCCGCGTATTTCAGAAGCCCCAAGCGAGGGCTTGATGCTGGAGGCGGCGGGCGCGCCGTGGTATCACGCGCGCAACAGGATTGACCGATGACGCCCAATTTCGATGCGACCGCGCCTTCAAACATCAAGCCCTCGCTTGTGGGGCTTTCGCGCGCGCAAATGGCGGCCGCCTTGCGCGCCATTGATTTGCCAGAGCGCGAAATCAAAATGCGCGTTGGCCAGCTCTGGCACTGGATCTATTTTCAGGGCGTGTCTGATTTTGACCGCATGACCAATGTGTCGAAGACGATGCGCAACACTCTGGCCGATCATTTCAGCCTGAGCCGCCCGGAAGTCGTCACCGAGCAAGTGTCGAGCGACGGCACCCGCAAATGGCTGTTTCGCATGCCCCCTGTCGCGCAGGATCATCTGGCGGGCAAGAACATGGGCGCGGAGATCGAATGCGTCTACATTCCCGAAAGCGACCGGGGCACGTTGTGCGTCTCAAGCCAGGTCGGCTGCACGCTGACGTGCACCTTCTGCCACACCGGAACGCAAAAGCTGGTGCGCAATCTCACGAGCCAGGAAATTGTGCAGCAATTGGTGGCGGCGCGCGACCAGCTCGGCGATTATCCCGGATTAAGCGCGCCCGCCACGGGCTTTGTGCCGTCCGGCGAGGGCGTGCGGGCGGTGTCCAACATCGTGTTCATGGGGATGGGCGAGCCGCTTTATAATTACGACAACGTTTGTGAGGCGATTGGCGTGATGACGGACGGCGACGGGCTGTCTTTGTCAAAGCGCCGCATCACGGTCTCGACCTCGGGCGTGGCGCCGGAGATTGTGCGCCTTGGCGGGGATGTGGGCACGATGCTGGCGATTTCCCTGCATGCCGTGCGTGACGATTTGCGCGAAACGCTGGTGCCGTTGAACAAGAAATACCCCATCGCCGACGTGTTGCAGGCGTGCCGCGATTATCCCGGCGCCTCGAACGCGCGGCGCATTACGTTCGAATACGTTATGCTGAAGGGCGTCAACGATTCGCCAAAAGAAGCGCTGGAGCTGGTGCGCCTGCTCAAGGGCATTCCGGCCAAGATCAACCTCATCCCGTTCAATCCGTGGCCGGGCGCCAAATATGAGTGTTCGGATTGGGAGACCATCGAGCGCTTTTCCGACATCGTGTTCAACGCCGGCTACGCCAGCCCCGTGCGCACGCCGCGCGGCCGCGACATTCTGGCGGCCTGCGGCCAGTTGAAGAGCGACACCGAAAAACTACGCGCCCGCGCCCGCCTGATCGACCAATAGCAATGTTCAAGCCAGAGCTTTAAGGTTACGTTGAACCCTTGCCTGGAACCGGCGTTTCCGCCGCGTAGGGGAGGATGGCCGTTGCGTGTGCTTTTGACCGGAGCGACCGGGTTCATCGGATCAGCGGTTGCGGCTGCACTGGCCAGCGAGGGGCATTCCATCATTGCGACAGGACGGCGAGGCGGGGCGCCAGCGCGCGCCTTGCCCGCCGATGGATGGGCCTCTGTGGACCTAGCGCGGGCGGTTCGTCCCGAGGATTGGGCCCCCCATCTGGTCGGGGTCGATGCAGTCGTGAACTGTGCCGGAATTTTGCAGGATTCCCCCAATGACTCCACGAAAGCGACCCACGCCGACGGGCCTGCGGCGCTGTTTGAGGCCTGCGAGCGCGCCGGGATTCGTCGTGTCATCCATCTATCCGCCATCGGCGTCGATGTGGCTCAACCCACAGCGTTCTCGCGCACGAAGCTGGCGGGAGAATCAGCGTTGCGGGAGCGGGATCTTGATTGGGTGATCCTGCGTCCCTCAGTAGTGCTGGGGCGGGCGGCTTACGGTGGCGGCGCGCTGATGCGCGGGCTGGCTGCCTTGCCGATCCTGCCTGTGATGCCCGGCGGCGGGCCTTTGCAGGTTGTGCAGCTCGACGATCTCGTGCGCACGTTCCTCTTTTTTCTGGCACCAGGCGCGCCCGGCAAGATCGCCCTGGACGTGGCGGGTCCTGAGCGCCTGTCGTTCACCGATATTGTCGTCGCCTACCGTCGCTGGCTGGGGTTTACGCCCGCGCGTCGGTTAAACGTACCGGACTGGTTAGCCGGGCTCGCCTATCGTGCGGGCGATATCGGCGGATGGCTCGGCTGGCGTCCCCCTGTACGAAGCACCGCGCAAGCGGAACTGAAGCGGGGGGCGGTTGGCGACCCCGGCCCATGGTCGCAGGCCACGGGCATTGCGCCGGCGTCGCTTCGTGCAGCTCTGGCGGCGGAGCCCGCCAGCGTGCAGGAGCGCTGGTTCGCGCAGCTTTATTTTCTCAAGCCGCTTGGGTTCGCGATCTTCGTGGCCTTCTGGATCGGCACGGGCGTCATCTCGCTCACCATCGGGTGGGATATCGGCAAACGGTTGATGTTCGATGGCGGGGTCGAAGATCCCCTCGCATCGATCGTGGTGGTCGCCGGCGCCCTGGCGGATATCGCGATCGGCCTGCTCATTGCGTGGCGGCGGACCACGTGCCTGGGCCTCTACGCCGCGCTCGCCATCTCGGTCGCATATACCATCATCGGCAGCGCGATGCTGCCGCAGCTCTGGTCCGAGCCTCTGGGCCCCATGCTGAAGATATGGCCGATCTTGGCGTTCAACCTGATGCTGCTGGCGATCCTGAGGGACAGATGACCCTCTACTTCGTGCTGAAATATCTGCATGTCATCGGCGCATCCGTGCTGCTGGGCACGGGCGCGGGCATCGCATTCTTCATGCTTGCTGCGCATGTGCAGGGGCGCCCTGTTGTCGTGGCGGGCGTGGCGCGCATCGTGGTGATCGCCGACTTCGTGTTCACGACCACGGCTGTCGTCGTCCAGCCGATCACGGGCGTCGCGCTGGCGTGGAGCGTCGGCTATTCGCTTCTGGACGGCTGGATCTTCGTCTCGATTCTGCTTTATCTGCTCACCGGCGCCTTCTGGCTCCCGGTGGTGTGGATGCAGATGCGCATGCGCGATCTGGCGCTGGCCGCCGCGAAGGCCGGCGAGCCCTTGCCACCCGCCTATCATCGCCTGTTCTGGACGTGGTTTGCGTTCGGATTCCCAGCCTTTGGCGCCGTGGCGGCGATCTTCTGGCTGATGATCGCCAGACCCGCGTTTAATCTCTGGTGAGAACGCTTGCTAAAGCGCCAGCTATAAAAGACGTTGCGCACGCGCGCGCGGCGTCATAATCGTCTGCGATCTCCGGAGGCTATTATGAATTTGTTTGAAACTGTTTTTCGCAAACCGCTTTTCCGCGCCGGGCTCAATGTCGCCGCGCTCCTGATTATTTCCGCGGCAACCCTCTCGCCTGCCCAGTCGAAAGTTCTGGCGCGCGTCGATGGCGTCGAGATCACCGTGGAGGACGTGCGTCTGGCCGCCGACGATATGGGCGGCGGCATTCCCCCGGAGATGGAGGGCGCCGAGCGCGAGGCTTACGTGATCGATTATCTGATCGACATGCGGCTGGTGGCGCGCAAGGCGCAGGCCGACAAATTTGGCGAGGATGCGGAATTTGCCAAGCGCCTCGCGCTGCTGCGCGACAAGGCTTTGATGGAGGTTCTGCTTGGCAAGGTGGGGCGCGATGCGGCCACCGAAGCTGAATTGAAGAAAGTCTATGATACCGCCGCCAGCTCGCAGGCGCGCGAACCAGAAATGCGCGCCCGCCATATTCTGGTCGAGACCGAGGCTTTGGCCAAAACCGCTTTGCGCCGCGTGCGCGCAGGCGAAGATTTCGCCAGGGTCGCCGACGAATTATCAAAAGACCCCGGATCAAAGGGCGGCGATTTGGGCTGGTTCGCCAAGGAACGCATGGTGCCTGAATTTGGCGAGGCAGCCGACAAAATGAAGCCGGGCCAGATTTCCGAGCCGGTGAAGAGCCAGTTCGGCTGGCACGTCATCAAGCTTGAAGAGCGCCGCGAAAAGCCGTTTCCCCCGCTGGCAGAGGTTCGCGAACAGGTGGAGCGTTACGTCGTCCAGAAGGCGCAGAGCGAGCTGATTCTGGCCCTTCGCGCCGCTGCAAAAATCGAACGCGAACCGCTGGCGAACGCTCCTGCTGCAAATCCTGCTGCAAAAAGATAACCCCGTCACCCGTCACAGAAAGCCCTCGAACGCCATGGCCAAATCCGTACCCGTGTCGCCGCTTGCGCCTAAATCCTATCCCGATCAGCTCAGCGTCGAGGGCGTGCGTTTCGCCACGGCTGCGGCGGGCATCCGCTATGCGGGGCGAACGGATGTGATGCTGGCGCTGCTCGACAAGGGCACGCAAGCGGCGGGCGTTTTCACGCGCTCCAAATGCCCCTCGGCGCCGGTGGACTGGTGCCGCGCCAAACTCAAGGGCGGCAAGGCGCGCGCCGTAGTCGTGAACTCCGGCAACGCCAATGCGTTCACCGGAAAAGTCGGCGCCAAAGCCGCAAAGCTGACCGCCGAAATCGCGGCCAAGGCTACGGGTGCGCCTTTGTCCGAAATTTTCATCGCCTCAACCGGCGTGATCGGCGAGCCGCTGGACGCGACAAAATTCGACGGTGTGATGGATCAGCTCGTGGAAAAGGCCGATCCAGAGGGACTTCTGGACGCCGCGCGCGCGATCATGACCACGGACACATTCCCCAAGGTCGCGACCGCAAAGGCGATGATCGGCGGCGTTGAAGTCACGATCAGCGGCATGGCCAAGGGCGCTGGCATGATTGCGCCGGACATGGCCACCATGCTGTCGTTCATCTTCACCGACGCGCCGATTGCAGCGCCCGTTTTGCAAGCCATGCTCTCGCGCTCGGTGCAAGGCAGTTTTAACGCGATCACGGTCGACAGCGACACGTCCACATCGGACACCTTGATGCTGTTCGCCACTGGGGCTGCGGCCAAACGCGGCGCACCGAAGATCACGCAAGCCGGCGATCGCAGGCTCGCCGCTTTCCGCAAGGCGCTTGATGGATTGTTGCTCGATCTCGCCCATCAGGTGGTGCGCGACGGCGAGGGCTGCCGCAAGTTCGTGGAAGTGCGCGTTGAAGGGGCGATGAGCGCGGGCGCCGCCAAACGCATCGCCTTCTCCATCGCCAATTCGCCGCTGGTGAAAACCGCGATGGCAGGCGAAGACGCCAATTGGGGGCGCGTGGTGGCGGCAGTCGGCAAATCGGGCGAGGCGGCCGACCGCGATCGGCTGGCGATCTGGTTCGGCGATTTTCGCGTCGCCCACAAAGGCCTTCGTGATCCCGCCTACAGCGAGGAAAAAGTGTCGGCTTATATGAAGGGCGAGAAGATCGACGTGCGCGTCGATATCGGCCTTGGCAAAGGCGCGGCAAGCGTGTGGACGTGCGATCTGACCAAGGAATACGTGGCGATCAACGGCGATTACCGCAGCTGAGCGGCGGGATTTAACCGACACGAAAAAATCGCCGACATGGTTAACGCTTACTCAAAGTATTAACCTGAGCCAGAGTATAAAGAGCTTTTTAGAGGAGCTTTTTATGCGCCGATTCGTCACCATTCTCATCTGCGCGCTTATGCTTGCCGGGTGCCAGTCCACGGGCGCGCCGCGCGTCGGCCCTGTTGTTGCCTTCAATGCGCAGGAAGCCGCCTTCATCAATAAAGTCGGCTCGGCGCGGATTGATGGACAGGCTTTCCTCGTGTTGCCCGGCGGCGAATCGCGGATGGCGGCAGGCGAAACCGTGCGCCTCATACCGGCCACCGCCTATGCGCGCGCCCGCATTGCGCATCTGTACAAAGGCCAGAAGTTTGTGCGCGCCGCCGATATTCCAAACATTCCCGCGCCCGCGCAATATGTTGAGAACACCCGCTCCACCACCGCCAGTTCAGGCGGTCGTTTCCAGTTCGACGGCGTTGCGCCGGGCTCTTATTTTGTCGTGACGCAGAAGATATATCGCCCCGAAGGTGCACTCACGCCTCAGGGCGGCGCGATGTATGAGAGCGTGACGATCAAGGGGTCCGAGACCGCAAAGCTGGTTGTGGTCGGTCGCTGAGGCGCGCGGGCGCGTCAGGTGCTAGAAGAGCGGCGGACCAGATTTTGGAAAAATCCGCTCATGAAAATTCTGCTTGTCGCCGCCGCAGCCCTCATCGATTCGGACGACCGCGTGCTGATCGCACAACGCCCGCCCGGCAAGGCGCTTGCCGGGCTTTGGGAATTTCCCGGCGGCAAGGTCGATCCCGGCGAGCGGCCCGAGGCCTGCCTGATTCGCGAGCTGGCGGAAGAGCTCGGGATCGTCGTGAAAGAGGAATGTCTGGCCCCGCTCACCTTCGCCAGCCATGCTTACGAGGACTTTCACCTGCTGATGCCGCTCTGGGTTTGCCGTCGCTGGGAAGGCTTTGTGCGCCCGCTTGAGGGCCAGGCGGTGAAATGGGTGAGCCCGCGCCAATTGCGCGATTACCCGATGCCGCCCGCCGACGCACCGCTGATCCCGGCGCTCATCGACCTGATCGGCTGATTATAAAAGGGCGCCCAGCGCGATGCCCTGAACCAGCAAAACGCCCAGCCAATGGCCGCTCTGCGCCAGCGTTTGCAGGGGGCGAATTTTGTCGCGGGCATGGGTCGCGACATGGGTCGCCACTTGGGTGGTGAGCACAAAACCAAGCCAGCAGATTGAGGCCACCAGCGCGCCCGAGCTGATTGTCACGCCCTTCTTGGCGGTGTGGGCGAGCACGCCCGCCAGCACCAGCGCCATGACGACTTGCGCGATGAGCGACACGACCAGCGCCAGAGCCGGGAAAGCCCGGCGCCCGGCGTGGCTTTGTATCCTCGCCGCCGCAGCATGCCAGAGCGCGCTGAAAATCCAGCCTGCAAAAGCGGCGCTCAAAATCGGAATCCATTTGACGTTGGCCATTACAACCCGCCCAGTTTGCAGACGTAAGCCCATTCGTCGTCCGTCACCGGCTGCACGGACAGGCGCATGGACGTGACCAGAGACATTTTCGACAGAGCGGGATTGGCTTTCACTTCCGCCAGCGTCACTGGCCTTTTCAGCGGTTTGACGGCGCGAAAATCGACCATGCCGAATTTGCCGCTCTCGTCGCTGGGGTCGGGATAGAACAATTTGCAGACCTCGACGATGCCGACGATCTCCTTGCCCTCGTTGGAATGATAGAAGAACGCCTGATCGCCGATCTGCATCGCCATCAGGTGCTTTTTGGCCAGATGATTGCGCACGCCGTTCCAGTGCGTGCCCTTGGCGCCGGCCGCCGCTTGTTGATCCCAAGACCAGACGGAGGGTTCGCTCTTCACCAGCCAGTGCGCCATCAATCAAACCTTCGCTTTTGGAATTCGGGCAACGCTAGACGAGCGTTCCGGTCAGGGCAATGCGGCGCAAAGTCATTCCGCCAGCGAGCGCAAGGCGGCGGCGGCGGCGAAGGGCGCCAAAGCCATAGAGGCCAGCGACAACGCAATCAGGATCAGGAACGGCGGCAGGAACGGCGTTGTCGCCATGCCAGCCGACGAGGCCGCCGAGACGCCGAAAATCAGCACCGGAATCGCTAGCGGCAGGATCAGGATCGCCATCAAGAGCCCGCCCCGGCGCAGGCTGGCGGTCAGCGCCGCGCCAATGGCCCCAAGGAAGGTGAGCGCCGGCGTGCCCGCCAGCAGGGTCGCCGAGAGCCCCGCCAGAGCCTCGCCCTCAAGCGCCAGCATCAGCCCGAACAGAGGCGCCGCCAACACCAGCGGCAGACATGTCGCGGTCCAGTGCGCCAGGCATTTGGCGGTCACGACCAGCTCCAGCGGCGCATCGCTCATGTGCAGGAGATCAAGCGAGCCGTCCTCCTGATCGGCCTGAAACAGCCGGTCGAGTCCCAGCAGGGTCGCCAGCAGCGCGGCGATCCAGAGAATGGCAGGGCCAATGCGCGCCAGCAGGTTCAAATCCGGGCCAATGGCGAACGGCGTGATCGTCACGAGGATCAAAAAGAATACGACGCCCATTGAGGCGCCGCCGCCTATGCGGCCAGCCAGTCGCAGATCGCGCTGGTAGAGAGCGATAAAAATGCGGATCATGAGGGGGCCCCCAGCCGCAATTCAGCCGCGTCTTCGAGCCCGATGGGTGCGTGGGTGGCCGCGATAATCATACCCCCTTTGGCGCGATGGGCGGCCATGGATTGGGCGAGGCGCGCTTGCGATGCGGCGTCGAGCGCAGTTGTCGGCTCATCCAGCAGCCAGAGCGGGCGCTCCGCCACGAACAGGCGCGCCAGTGCGGTGCGGCGCCGCTGTCCGGCTGAGAGCCAGCCCACAGGCAGGTCGGCGACATGGGCGAGATTGACGGCGGCCAAAGCCTGCAACGGGTGGAGCCCGCCTCGCCGCTTCAAAGCTGCAGCCCAGAAATCAAGATTTTCGCGCGCGCTCAAAGCGCCCTTCAGCGCATCGGAATGACCTACATAATGGGCCTGCAACGCAGGGTTTTCGTCGTCCTCAATATCGTCGCCCGATATCGAAATGGCGCCGGAGGCGGGCGTGAAAAGGCCTGCGATCGCACGCAAAAGCGTTGATTTTCCGGCTCCATTGGCTCCGGTCAGTAAAAGCGCGTCGCCGGAGCGGACCTCAAAATTGAGCCCCCGGACAAGCGTTCGTCCGCCTCGGACGAGCGTCATATTCTGGACGGTCAGAACCGCTGACATGTATTTGCGCTCCCGACAGCTTTTGCGCTGGGCCATTGCAAGGTAGGACTATCTTCATGTAGCCCTTGGCTCAGAAATTATCTATAAGCCGCGCGTCTTTCCAATTTCTCTCACGACCCCGGGACGAAACCATGGCCTCTCTCGACAGCTTCAAATGCCGCAAAAAACTGACCGTCGGCACCAAGTCCTACCATTACTTCTCGCTGAAGCAGG
>CAMCMI010000042.1 GCA_945875875.1 Rhizobium sp. Q54 | reverse complement strand
CGCTCGTAAAGCTCCACGATCCAGCGATGCTTGGCGTCTTCGCTCGCAGCCTCGCGCGCCAGCGTCAGATACATCAGCCCCAGCGCCCGACGCACCGGCATGCCGGCAAAACCGCTGAACAAAATGTCGCCAAGCAGAGCCTGCGCTTCGGTGTGGTTTTTATCGGCGGCATAGTTCAGCCATGGCACCGCCTGCCGGGCGTTGCGGGGGACGCCATTGCCGTCAAGATACATGCGGGCGAGGTTGAATTGCGCGTTGGCGTCGCCGAAATTGGTCGCGGCATAGTGAAACATCTCAAGCGCGCGTTGGGGATCACGCTTGACGGCGGAGTTTGGAATCCCGTTCAGCCTGTAAACGCCGATGGACACGAACGCGCTGGAAACAACCGGCGTTTCGCGTGGATCTGCAATATCTTGATCGAAGGCGTTCACTATCTGCGAGAAGTATTGAAAGGCCTTGTAATCGTCATGCGGCACGCCGTCGCCGCTCGCGTACATCTGGCCCAGCTTCCAGCGCGCCAGTGGCTGGCCGCCATCGGCTGCGTATTTGAGAGCAGACACGGAGGCTGCGAAATTACCCGCCTGATAGCCCTCAATCCCCTTGCGCAGAGCGGCCCGGGGATCCTTGAACAAGGGATCGGGCGCAACCGCCGCGCTTTGGCTGCGCGTGGCGGCAGGATCAAACGCTTGCGCGCTTCCCGCAGCTAGCCCGATTCCCGACACGCCGGCCAGCATAACCAAAGCGACACGCACGCAAGCGGCCGTTGACGGCGAAGTCGCGACCGAATTTTTCAGACCACGCGGAACCATTCGAGACCCTGATAAAAGCTAAGTCCGCGCTTGCGTTAGGCGCTTTGAAATTCGAACTAGCGCTCGATTTATGGCACAAACGCGGCACATTGGGCGGCCACATAGCGGCGCCGATGAATGATTCCCAGCCTGTGGCGAAGCTGCAACACAGGCATTCAAGATGCTTTTGCGAATTAGTTGCATTTAGGTCTTGACGCCCGACTGCTTCAGTGGTGACCTGCATCTCATGACCGATGAATTTTTCTCGCCCGCCGTCTGGACGGCTCTGGCAATCGCATTCGGCGCCGGCATGGCGACAGTGCTCGGCGGCGTTCTCGTCGTCTTCTTCAAAGCCAACAACACCCGGCTTTTGTCATTCGGCCTCGCCTTTTCTGGCGGCGCGATGGTTTATGTGTCGCTCGTCGAGGTGTTCGCCAAGGCGCAGGTCTCGTTTGCGCAAGCGCTTGCGCCGCAGGCTGCCTATGGGGCGGCAACGCTGTTCTTTTTCGCCGGGGTCGGTCTGCTGTTCGTCATCGACCGCTTCATCCCCAATCCGCACACTGGCATGAGCGAGGCGGACGTACGCGCCGCAGCCCAGGAGTTGGCGCGCGGCGAGCTGCCGGACATGGTCAAAAATGGCGGCAAGATGGACGCGACGGAAGCTGCAAACCGCAAGCTCGTCGCCCGCGTCGGCATGCTCGCCGCCTTCGCCATCACCGCGCATAATCTGCCCGAGGGGCTGGCCACATTCTTCGCGACCCTCGACAATCCTACGGTCGGCCTCGCGCTGGCGGTTGCGATAGCGGTCCACAACATCCCCGAGGGAGTCTCTATCGCGGTGCCGGTCTATTACGCCACCGGCTCTCGCACCAAAGCAATTCTGGCGACGTTTGTGTCGGGCCTCGCAGAGCCTTTTGGCGCTATTGTCGGCTATGTGCTGCTGGCGGGCGTGCTGACGCCGTTCGTATTCGGAGCCGTGTTCGCCGTCATCGCGGGCGCCATGGTGTTTCTGGCGCTCGACGAATTGCTGCCCGCCGCCCGCTCCTATTCCAAGGGCCACGAGACCGTTTACGGCATGCTGGTCGGCATGGCCGTGATCGCGCTGAGCCTCGTTCTGTTCAAGTAGGTTAGACGCACTTTGGACCGCGCGCGGCCTCGCGCGCTTCTTTCTTCGGCGCCCATAAGAAAGCGGGCGAGGCCGCCCGCGGTCCAGGCGGGCGTTCTACCCCAGACGCTCCAGCGCGCCCTTCATGCGGGCGATCCGGTCGAGCGATCCCTGACGGCGTTCGCGGTTTTCCTCCACCACGTCTTCGGGCGCGCGGGCGATGAAGTCGGCGTTTCCGAGTTTGGAATCCACCTTCGACACCTCCTTCTCCTCTTTGGCTATTTCCTTGGCGAGGCGGGCGCGTTCGGCGCCCACGTCGATCACGCCAGCCAGCGGCAGGGCGGCCACTGCCCCGCGCACCAGCATTTGCGCCGATTCCGGCGGCGCCTGAACTGTGAACGAGATATCGGACAGTCGCGCCAGCCGGCCGATGGTGTCGCTCCAGGGCAAGAGCCGCGTGCGCAAGTCTGCGCCGGCGCCCACAATAACCAGCGGCATTTGCAATGAGGCCGGCACGTTCATCTCCGAGCGAACCGAGCGAATCTCGGACACAAGATCGACCACAAGCCCGATCTCGGCTTCCGCATCAGCGTCCTGAAGGCCGGGATGCGAGGGCCATTGCGCCAGCGTTAGCGGGCCTTCGCGCGCGGGGCCTTCCATCCCCTTGATCTCCCACAATTCCTCGGTGAGGAACGGCATGAACGGATGCAGGATGCGGGCGATCTCGTCCAGCACCCAGGCTGCCGTAGCGCGCGTCTCTTCTTTGGCGGCCAGATCGGTGGTGGGGCCGTCCTCGCTTTGCAGAATCGGCTTGGCGAGTTCGAGATACCAATCGCAGAACACGTTCCAGACGAAGCGATAAGCGGCATTGGCGGCGTCGTTGAAGCGATAGGCCTCAAGCGCGCGCGTCACGTCGTCGGCGGCGGTGGCCACTTCTCCGACGATCCATTTGTTCAGCGTCAACTTCAGGCCTGTGGGCGTGTAACCGGCGCTGCGGGCGCAGCCGTTCATCTCGGCAAAGCGGGCGGCGTTCCAAAGCTTGGTCGCGAAATTGCGATAACCTTCGACGCGGCTGGTCGCGAGCTTGATGTCCCGCCCCTGCGCGGCCATGGCGGCCAGCGTGAAGCGCAAGGCGTCGGCGCCGAACTGGTCGATCAGCACCAGTGGATCAATGACGTTGCCCTTCGACTTCGACATCTTGGCGCCCTTCTCGTCGCGGACGAGGGCGTGGATGTAGATGTCCTTGAAGGGAACCTCCTTCATGAAATGCATGCCCATCATCATCATCCGGGCGACCCAGAAGAAGATGATGTCAAAGCCCGTCACCAGAACGCTGGTCGGGTAATAGCGCTTCAGGTCTTCCTCGCCGCCCTCGGGCCAGCCCATCGTCGAAAACGGCCACAAAGCCGACGAGAACCACGTATCAAGCACGTCCTCGTCGCGATGGAACATGTCGGCCAGACGCTGCGGATCGCTGGAGAGCGCTTCGGCCTCGTCTGCGGTCAACGCGCCGCGCTCAACGCCGTCGGCCAGCGCGATGGCGTAAGCGTGCTCGTCCGTCTCGGCCACATAGACTTCGCCCCACGGCGAATACCAGGCCGGGATTTGATGGCCCCACCAGAGCTGGCGCGAAATGCACCACGGCTGGATGTTGTCGAGCCATTCGAAATAGGTCTTTTCCCAATTCTTCGGCACGAAATTCGTGGCGCCGCTGCGCACCGCCTCAAGCGCGGGTTGCGCCAGCGTCTTGGCGTCCACGTACCATTGGTCCGTCAGCCACGGCTCGATCACCACGCCCGAGCGGTCGCCATGCGGCACGGTGTGGGCATAGGGCTCGATTTTGGGGCAGAGGCCGCGCTCCTCCATCATCGCCACGATCAGCTTGCGCGCGGCGGCGCGATCCTTGCCGTCGAGCGCGGCTAAAGTGGCGGCAAGCTCGTCGCTTTGCGGCACGCCTTCAAGGAAGGCCGGGCTCTCGGCCAGAACGAGGCGGGCTTCAGCGTCAAAAATGTTGATGAGCGGCAGATAATGCCGGCGCCCGACTTCAAAGTCGTTGAAATCATGCGCAGGGGTGATCTTCACGGCGCCGGTGCCCTTCTCGGGATCAGCGTATTCGTCGCCGACGATGGGAATGCGGCGACCCACCAGCGGCAACACGACGAACTTGCCGATCAGATGCCCGAGCTTTTCGTTCTCGGGATGAACCGCAACCGCGCTGTCGCCCAGCATCGTCTCGGGGCGCGTGGTCGCCACGGTGATGAAGGTCTCAGCGTTTTCAGGATCGTAGATCTCGCCTTCAATGGGATAGTTGAAGTGCCAGAGATGTCCCTTGGTCTCGGTCTGCACGACTTCGAGATCGGAGATTGCGGTGAGGAGCTTGGGGTCCCAATTAACGAGGCGCTTGTCTTTGTAGATCAGGCCCTGCCGGTAAAGCTCGACGAACACTTTGGCGACGGCCTTTGACAGCCCCTCGTCCATCGTGAAGCGCTCGCGCGACCAATCGCATGAGGCACCAAGGCGCTTGAGCTGGCCGACGATGGCGCCGCCGCTCTCGGCCTTCCATTCCCACACGCGCTCCAGAAACTTCTCGCGCCCCATGTCGCGGCGCCCCGGCTCGCCGCGCTCAGCCAATTGGCGCTCAACCACCATTTGCGTGGCGATTCCCGCATGGTCGGTGCCCGGCTGCCAGAGCACGTCCTTACCGCGCATACGCTCGAAACGGCACAGAATATCCTGCAACGTATTGTTGAGCGCATGGCCCATGTGCAGAGAGCCGGTGACGTTGGGCGGCGGAATGACGATAGAATAAGTAGGCGCCCCAGCGCGATCGGGGCGGCCGACGCGGAACGCCTGCCCGGCTTCCCACATCGCGCTCACGCGCGCTTCAACGGCGGCCGGATCGAAGGTCTTGTCCATCATGGGAAATGCGCTCCGCACGCCTGCGCTCGTCACGCCTGCATTGGTTATGAAACAGGAGCTTGCGGGTTAGGTAACGCGGCCCCGAATGTCAACGATCTGGCGATGAATAAGCGCCTCAGCGCCCGCCGCGCGCCACGCGCTCGATTTCGCTGCGCACCAGACGCTCAACAAGCGGCGGGAGATTATCGTCGAGCCATTGCTTCAGCATCGGGCGCAACAGATCGCGCACCGTCTCCTCCATGAAGGGGGAGTTCTGAAGCATCATGCTTCGGGTCAGCGCTTCAAAAGCATTCGCCACGCTGGCGTCGGCCTGCGCCGAGAGCAAGGCTGATTCCGCTGGAAGATTGTTGGCCACAACTGGCGCAGAGAACGCCACGGGCGCGGGCTGGGGCGCAGGCGCTGCGTAGGCAGGCTGCGGCTCAGGCGCATGTTGGGGCGCATGTTGGGGCGCGTATTGCTGCGAAGACTGCGGCGCGTATTGCTGCGGCTGGGCGGTAGCTTGCGGCGCTGCATATTGCTGGGCCGCCGGCTGCGCGTGAGCTTGTGGCGCGCGAACTTGCGTCACGACTTCGGCATCAATCGTGAAAGGCTCTGGCGCTGCCTGGCGCGACTGCTGGGGCGCGGGCGAATAAGGCGGCGCGCCCGGACCCGGCGCAGACGGACGCACGGGACGAGCCGGTGGCGGAGATCCCTGATCGTCTGCGATAATCCGGCGAATGGACGCCAGAATCTCCTCCATAGACGGATCGGGAGCAGGATCGCCCGATCCTGTATGATTCGCCGGGGAGGGAAATGCATTCATCGCAACTAAAACCTTGGCTCGACACGCGCGACAGGACGGTTCCCGCAGGTTCTTGGGAGAAGCTCGAGCTTCCCAAACCCTTGCACGAGCCAACACGGACGCCGCCATCCGATTCGTCAGTCAACTTCAAGTTTGAACCGCGTTACGCGCCAGAGCAAGCGCGCGACGCACGGAAAGTGTGGGAAAACGAAAAAACGATCCGCCTAGCGACCATCAGGCGTGCGTACGCCGATCCACTTGCCCTTGACCTGATCGTAATGGATCGTGGGATCGTAATTGGGTGCGTTAAGCCCAAGCGTGCGCGCTGAAAGACGACCAACTGAACTGAGCAGCGAATACGAGCCGATCACCCGATCGCGCTGCGCAGTGACGAGGTTGACGCGCGCATTCAGCAAAGCTTGCTGCGCATTCAGAACGTCGAGTGTGGTGCGCTGGCCGACGCGAGCTTCCTCGCGAACCCCGTTGAGCGCAATCTCGGCCGCGCGAACCTGCGCCTGCACGGATTCAATCAATTGCCGGGAATTCTGCCAGAAACCCCACGCGGATACGACCTGCGACCGCACCTGCTCGCGTTGCAGATCAGCGATCAGGCGAGCCTGCCCGAACTGCCCCTTCGTTTGCCGCACGAGGGCGTAAACGGCGCCGCCCTCGTAGATCGGCACGCTCAATTGGCCGACAATCGACGCACTATAGCTGCGGCTGCCCGGCTGGTTTTGCGAATCGTATCGGCGGTTCACATTGCCGGCAAGGCCGATGGTGGGGTAAAGCTGCCCCTCCGCCAGCTTGACCGCAAGTTCGGCGGCGTCGGCATTGTGCAGCGCCGACTGTATCGCGGGATGCTCTTTCTGCGAGGAGGCCACGGCCTGCTCAAGGGAACGCGGCACAAGCTTTTCGAGCGGTTGCGCCGGCGAAAGGCTCTTGGGCTGCTCGCCAATAAACTGGCGATAATTCGCCAGGCTGGTCTGGAGGTTCGATTGCGCGACGAAGGCGTCCGAATTGCCGGACGCCAGCGCAGCTTCCGATTGCGCAACGTCGGTGCGGGTGACTTCGCCGACCGCAAAACGGTCTCGCACCTGACGCAATTGCTCTTCGAGGACGTCGACGTTGTTGCGACGCAAATTCAGGATCGCCGTGTCGCGCAGCACGTTCATATAGGACGAAGCGGCGTTGCCCAGCAGCGTCTGCTCGGCGATGCGCATTTGCTCGCGCGACTGAAAGATCTGCGAATCAGCCTGACGCACGCTATTGGCCGTGCGATTGCCGTTCCAAAGATTTTGATTCAGCGTCACGCCCACGCCGCGCGGATTCGTGTTGATGTCGCGAAACTCGGTTTCATTACGCTGAAAACCGGCATCCGCGGTGGCTGTGATGCTGGGGCGATAGCCGGACATTGCGCGGGGAACAAGCTCGTCAGCCGCTCGGACCGCTGCGCGCTGGGCGTTGAGTTCCGGGCTTGTCAGATAGGCTTTGGCGAGCGCGCCCGAAATCGTCTCGGCGCGAAGGCTGGCGGGAGCCGAAAGGACTAGCAACGCGCAAGCAGCTGCGCCAAAGCAGAACCGCGACCCTGTTTTGAGCGGTGTAGACGGAAACGCGCGCCGATCCGCCAGCTGCGATACGCAATCCAATTCAGCACCTCTTGCACTACCCGACAAAACTTGAGCGCTCTTAATACATCGTTAACCCTGTTCCGTCGACAGTCTACAACGCGCCGACCACCGATATCTTGGTGGCGCAACACATTGGCAACTGCGACGCAAAACGCTGAATCTATGATGCCTGCGTTGCAGATAAACACAAGCACGGACGCGGCTTTTAGCCGCAACCGCAGCAGATTCTAAAAACGTGTTGGATTTTAGTTCCTAGAACGCAAACATAGACTTGCGAGCAAAATCAGGCAGCGGTCCGGCAGCCGCCGGGAACAGGCGACGCGAACCAAATACGTCGCCAATGCGCTCCCAAAGCATCATTTGCCCAGATCCGACGCCGGCGCCCTGAGCTGATTCGACAGCCAGTAGGCGCCCGCCATCCGCCAATTGCGCCAGCAGTGCGTCAGGCCGAACCTCAATTGCGCCATTAACCAGAATCACATCGAACGGCCCCTCGTCCGCCAAACCGGCGCTGAGTTCGCCCTTCAGCGCGCGCGCATTGGACAGACCAAGCTGCGAGAAGCCGCGTTGCGCAGTCTCCACAAAG
This sequence comes from Rhizobium sp. Q54, assembly GCA_945875875.1. Taxonomy (GTDB): domain Bacteria; phylum Pseudomonadota; class Alphaproteobacteria; order Rhizobiales; family Beijerinckiaceae; genus Terripilifer. Next base: position 8,578 of record CAMCMI010000042.1, on the reverse strand, counting down.
CCGGAATCATCGTCCAGAGCGATCACGGAGCCCACAAGCCGGGCCAGAATCGCAGCCGAATAGCCGCCAGCGCCGCCGACATCCAGAGCGCGATCCGATTTCGTGAGGCGCGCTTCCTGAAAAGCGCGCGCCACAACCATCGGCACGAGCAGGCGGCGACTTGTGTGCGCGCCGCGCGCCAGCAGTGCGGCGTCGCTGTAAACGAGGGAATCGACCTGCTCGCTCATGAAAGGCTCGCGCGGGGTATCCAGCACCGCTGAAAGAACGTCGGCGTCAGTCACATCGAACGTGCGCAACTGGCAATCGACCATCGTCCGACGAAGCTGCGTCGAGCGTGGCGCGAACAGGAGATCAGCTGCATTCGACATGGCGTGCGACATTGGGGACACATTCCGTTATGGCCAGCAAATCACGGACCAGCGCAGGCGCCGCCCGAGACGAGCCGCTTATAAGCTGCGTCCCCTGCCCTGTCCACGCGCCAAGGGGGTCGCGCGCCTATCAGGCGCGGGTTTGCTTGAGGCGCTTGTTGCACTCGCTCCAGTACCCGCCGCCTTTTTCAAGCCAGCGCTGGCCGCCATTGTCGCCGCTCGCCTTGTTGGCCTGATATTGCTCGGAGCAGGTTTTCTGCCGCGCGCGATAGGGCTTTTCGCTGGCGAATTTGGACGCAATCGCGCCGGGATAAACCGCAGGCTTGCCGGGCGCGGTCGCAACAGCCGGCTTTTCGGAGGCTGGCGCAGGCGTCTCCGCTATGGACGCAACCGGCTTGGATGACGCCGCCGGGGCGACGATGGCGGCGGTCTCCGTGCGGCATTTAGCCAGAAACTGCATCCACGTCTGCCCGCTTGTAGCGCTGCTTTCTTTGGCAACGCGCCATTTGTCGCCACAAATCTTCATCACATTGTCCTGGGCTAAGGCGGAGACGCCCGACCCGGCCATAAGAACCGCAAAGACAAAGCCCAACCAACCAGCTCTCGACATGACGCGCCCCCGGCCCGCGCAAATGTGCGCTGACCAAGCGTCACCTAAACCATGCCGCCCGTCAATGCTCAGCTAAAGTAAAAATGGCTCAGCTAAAGTGAAAATGGCTCTGCTGAAGTAAAATCTCAGCGCGAGACCATCATGGAGCCAGTTTCTCCCGAACGCAGCGACACCCACCCGTTCTGGTCGATTTGCGATTGCCGCTTCACGTACCCATAGGGCGTTTCGCGCCAGAGCTTCACATCATCGTTCATGTTGTCGAGAATGAAATCGCCGCGATCCGTTTTCAGCGTCAGCACCGCGTGGCCGTCGCCCTGCAAATCCGTGACGACGGTGACCAGCAGCGCCTGCCGGGGAAAGCCTTCAGCCATCAGTCGGGCGCGCTTGAGCAAGACGTAATCTTCGCAATCGCCCCGGCCATTGATCGGGAAATCCCAACGCTCTTCAACGCCCCACATCTCGCGATCGGTGGCAGGCGCAATTTCAGCGTTCACGGCGGAATTGATGCGGGCGATCATGGCGCGCGCCGCCGCGTCGAATACGATTTCGGGCGCTGGCTGCAGCGACGCCTTGTGCACAAGGGCGGCTTTGGCGTCACACTCGCCTTGATAGCGCTTGCAGAAATCCGTCCATCCCGTCGGCTCGCGAGCTACGCCGCCGACAACCATCGCCAGTGGCGCCATCGTCATGCTCTGCGAGGGAAGCGGCGCCGATTGTTCGCCAGCAGCAAGCTGGAGCGATCCAGGCAACATCAGGCAAGCCAAACTCAAACCAGAGCCCAAAGCCCTGAAACCACGAACGAACATATTCGCCCCCGCCATCTCTGACCGCCAGTTAAAAGCGGCGGCTGCGATGGAACAAGGGGCGAATAGCAAAGCTCTGGCGGTTCGCCCGCCGCTGTGGCGAATTGGCTACGCTATGTAAGCGCCCGCTTAACGAGAGGCGACAACCGGAGGCGAAGATCCGCCGGGCTCGCCGATCGAGACCCAAAGGTTGGGGTCGGTCTGCGACTGGCGCTTCACGAAACGATAGGGCGACGCCGTCCAGGGCTTCACGCCTTCGCGCAGGTTGTCGAGTACGAATTCGCCCTGGTTCGTCTTCACGGTGAGCACCGCATGGCCCTCGCCCTTCTCGTCCCGCACGACGGTCACGAGAAGCGCCTGCGCCGGGAAGCCTTCGTCAATCAGCAGGCGGCGCTTCAGCAGCACGTAATCCTCGCAATCGCCCATGCCGTTGTAGGGGTAATCCCAACGATCCACCACGCCCCATTGCTCATGATCGGAGCGGGCCTTCAAGTTGGAATTGACCCAACGGTTGACCTGCACGATGCGGCGGAAGGCGCCCGGCGTCAGTTTGATGTCGGCTGATTCAGTCTGCGAAGCGCACTCGCCCGCATAGCGATTGCAAAAATCCATCCAGCCGAACGGCACCAGTGTGCGCTGCCCGACTTCGATAAAGGATGACTTCATCGCCTCGGCCTGCGTGGGCGTCTGCAAACCAACCATGCCAGCTATGAGCATGGCGGCGGCAACGAGCGACTTAAAGGTTTTCCGGTTCATGACAGCCCCGCAATTTCGATGCACCCAACATCGCAGGCGGGCTTTGCTTTGCGTCTAAAGTAATCGCGCGCTTTTTAGTAGAACGCGTTTAGAATTTGCGGAGAACGCAGCAAGTATAATGAACCTGTACTGAAATGCGGACAATTTTATGCAATTCATGCTATATTTCTGTTTTATATGGATAAAAATCGCAACCACGCAGCGGAGGCCCTTAACGCACATACCGCTTGGGCAGGCCGATTATTAACGCGAAGGGGCCAAAACGGGTCTGTGCTTGGTTAATTACGGTCCCGGCGCCGCATTAATTTCCGCAAGGTCGCCCGCTTGCGTCTGAACTTTCCGGGCACATTTGTAGGGAGCGGGTTCCGGATCGGCCGGAATCCGGGGAGGCTTTGGGCATGAAGCAGCATGAAGGCGCACTCGTCGCGCAAGCAGACGCCTGTAACGCCCCTGCCTTCAGCGAGGTGGATGCGCGCGCGCTCGACGAGGCGGTGAAGCTTCTGGAGCGCACCAGCCTTGCGGCCTCAATCGCGCATGCCCTCGGGCGTCCGGCCGCCCTCTTGAGCGAACTGGTTCCCGCTCCCGTTCGCCGGATGGCGGAGCGCGCGGCGCATGTGGCGCTGGAGCGTGCGGTGGCGGTCGCAGCCCGCTCTATCCCGCCCGGATCAGGCCCGGCTCGCGGTCGCTTCCACGCCGCCCTCAGCATTGCCTCGGGCGCAGCTGGCGGCGCGTTTGGCCTCGGCGCGCTGGCGATTGAGCTGCCGGTCTCGACGCTCATCATATTGCGGTCCATCGCTGACGTGGCGCGCGCGGAAGGCGAGGAGCCGCAATCGCCCGAGACCGCCATGGCCTGTCTGGAGGTGTTCGCGCTGGGCGGTCGCCAGCCGACCGATGATTATATGGACAGCAGCTATTTCGCTTTGCGCGGCCTGCTGGCCAAATCCATCTCGGACGCCGCAAAGCATATCGCCAACCAAGGCCTCGCCAGTCAGGCAGGCGCGCCCGCACTGGCCCGGCTTGTCTCGACTCTGGCGCCGCGTTTCGGGATTGTCGCCTCGCAGAAAATGGCCGCCCAAAGCCTGCCCATCATCGGCGACGTCGGCGGCGCCGCGATCAATTACGCTTTCGCCCGCCATTTCCACGATCTGGCGCGCGGACATTTCACCGTGCGCAGACTTGAGCGCGCCTATGGCCGCGAGCTTGTGCGCAGGGAATATGGGTTGCGCGTTGGGGGTGGTTTGTCTTGAACCATCCATATCCCTTGCCGGCTCAAGTCTGTCCTTGCGAGTTCGCGTGCGCATTGCTAAGAGCGGTCACGGAGTTCGCTCCGTGTGAGGCCTCGTGGCGGAGTGGCTACGCAGAGGACTGCAAATCCTTGCACCCCGGTTCGATTCCGGGCGAGGCCTCCAAAAGTTTATCCCTTTATGTTTCGCAACGCATGCGCCGGGATGGACGGATAAATCCGCCCATGCCGCCTTTGATGAAGCGCATTCAAACGGCCCCCAACCCTATCCGCCTGTGTGCAAATAAAAGAAAATCCAAATGCGGCTTTGCAAACTTGCGCAGGCTTGTTATGTAGCCGCCATCGCTTCGGCGATGTTCCCCGATAGCTCAGCTGGTAGAGCATTCGACTGTTAATCGAATTGTCGCAGGTTCGAGCCCTGCTCGGGGAGCCATTCCTTTCAGGAACCGGCTCCATCCTTATCTTCGCTCTTGCAATCGCCCGCGCGCATTTGCGTTGAGCCGCATGTCGCACTGCGCTAGTCTATAGCCGCGCCAAAGCGTCGGCGCAGCAGCGGGTCGGGAGCTGGTCATGGGTTTATGGTTATTCCTCGGGCTCATCGCCGCTGTCGTGCTGGTGGGTATCAGCGCCTACAACACGCTTGTCGCCCTTCGCCAGCGCACCAATCAGGCTTTTGCCGACATCGACGTGCAATTGAAGCAGCGGCATGATCTCATTCCTAACCTGATCGAGACCGTGAAGGGCTATGCGGCGCACGAAAAAGGCACGCTCGAATCTGTCGTGGCCGCGCGCAACGCAGCCATGAGCGCGGGCGGCGGCGCGGCGCAGCAGGCTGCGGCTGAAGGCATGCTGTCGGCGGCGCTTGGTCGGCTGATCGCGCTGGCCGAGGCTTATCCGGACCTGAAGGCCAACACGAACTTCCAGCAATTGCAGACGGAGCTTGCCAACGTCGAGAACAAGCTGGCCGCCGCGCGGCGCTTCTTCAACAATGCGGTGAGCGAATATAACGCTGCGGTGCAGGCGTTTCCCGCCGTTCTGTTCGCCGCCGCGATGGGCTTCCAGCAGCGCGATTTCTTCGATGTCGGGCAGGACGACCGCAAGCGCCTCGATGCGCCGCCCGAGGTGAAGTTCTGAATCGCGGCACCAGAAAGGTTGCGCCATGACGCCAGCCTTCGGTCTTTACACGCACATTCAATCCAACCGGCGTCGCTCGCTGTTTCTGCTGGGGACGCTGTTCTCGCTCATCTACGTGCTGGCGTTCGCGGGCGCGCTTGGAGCCGCCGCCATCGCCTATGATTGGGGCTTGCAGGCGCTTCTGGAGCAAGCGCTGCAAGATACAATCGCCCACGCGCCCTACATCACGGCGGGCGTTCTCGTGTGGATCTGGTTCGCCTGGGTCTTCAATCAAAAGATCATCGCGCTGGCCATGCCCGCCCATTCGCTGGAGCGCAGCGACGCGCCCGCACTCTATGACATGGTCGAGACGCTCTGCATCTCGCGCGGCATGGCCGTGCCGCGTCTGGCGGTGCTGGAGAGCGCGGCGCCCAACGCCTTCGCCTCCGGCGTCAACGACAAGCAATACACAATCACCTTCACGCGCGGCCTGATCGACTTGCTCGATCCCGCCGAGCTGGAGGCCGTGGCGGCGCACGAGCTCACCCACATTCGCAATGAGGACGTGCGCATGATGGTGGTGGCGATGATTATCGCGGGCGTCGTGTCGTTTTTCTGCGAGCTGCTGTTTCGGATCGTCGGTCGCAGCGGCGGGTTCGGCTCGAGCCGCCGCTCCAACGATTCGGAAGGCAAAGGTAAAGGCGGCGGGGCAGCGGCCATCGCCATCGCTTTGCTGATCGTGGCCGCAGCATGGGCGCTGTCGCTGATGATCCGCCTCGCTCTGTCGCGCTCGCGCGAATATCTGGCGGACGCCGGCGCCGTGGAGCTGACCAAGAACCCGGACGCGATGATCTCGGCCCTGCGCAAAATCGAGGGCAAGGGCGAAATCGACGAGGCGCCTTCGGGCGTCATGGAAATGTGCATCGACAATCCCCGCTCGGGCTTTGCAGATTTATTCTCGACCCACCCCACAATGGAGGATCGCATAGCCGCGCTCACGCGTTTTGCAGGCGGGACCGAAGAGCTTGCTTAGGCAGGCTGCGACTTGGACAGCGCGCGGCCTCGCGCGCACTCTTTAAACGCCCGCTTTTTCAGGGTTGAGCGTGGAAAGATGCGGGCGAGGACGCCCGCGGTCCATAGGGGCGCTGATAAGGGAGCACAACATGTCAGACCTGTTTCCCGGCTTTGAAAGTCACTGGATCGACACGGACGCGGGCCGCATTTTTGCCCGCAGCGGCGGCGATCCTGCCAGCGAGCCGCTGCTTCTGCTGCACGGGTTTCCGCAATCCCATCTCATGTGGGCGCGCATTGCGGGCGAACTCGCCAAGCGCTTTCATGTGGTGGCGATGGATCTGCGCGGCTACGGCTGGTCGTCGGCGCCGCGCAGCAAAGGCGGTCAGGCTTATACCAAACGCGCAATGGGCGAGGACGTCGTGCGTGTGATGCAGAAGCTGGGGCACATACGTTTTAGCATCGTGGGCCATGATCGCGGCGCGCGCGTCGGCTATCGCCTCAGCCTCGATCAGCCGGGCCGCATCGAAAAGCTGGCGCTGCTCGACATTCTCCCGACGATGGAAGTGTGGCGCAACATCAAGGCGGGCGTGACGCCCGCCGCCCATTGGTCTTTTCTCTCGCAAGCCGAGCCTGCGCCGGAAAAAGAGATCGCGCGTCTGGGGCCAAACGCTTATTTTGAAGGCCTGATGCAAAGCTGGACCCTCGGGCAATCCTTGCGCACGTTCGCTCACGGCGCGATGAGCGAATATCGCAACGCGTGGGGCGACAGCTCGCGCATCCACGCTTTCTGCGAGGATTATCGCGCTGGGGCGCAGCAGGATCTTGCCGCTGACGAGGCCGATTATGCGGCGCGCCGCACGATTGAGGCGCCGGTTTGCATTCTCTCCGGCTCGTTCTTTTTAACCGCAGGCCCGCGCCCTGCCGTTGAGGTCTGGCGCGACACCTTTGCGCCGGACGCTACAGGCGTGCAGATAAACGCCGGGCATTTTCTGGCAGAGGAGAACGCACCCGAAACGCTGGCCGCGCTGCTTGCGTTTCTGTGATTATGGCGCAATCAACGCCTTGGCGCGCGCAACAATCTCTGGCGGCGAAGCATAGAGCGTCTCGATCAACGCCTGCACTTTTTCGCCGGACGAGGGATTGACGTCTATCTTCAGTTTCTGCGCTTCCGCACGGAAGTCTTTGTCGGCCAAAGTATCCGCAAAAGCCTTGCGCAGCAGCGCCACCCGCTCAGCCGGAACGCCCGGCGGGGTGATGTAGGACCGCAGGAACACTTGCTGCGAGAGGATCAATTGAATTGCCCGACGATCAGTCTCGTTCTTCACCGAAGGCCAGATTTCTGGCACATTCATGGCGGCAAGTTCCGGATGCGGTTCAAGCGCCGTTTGCAAAATCACGCGCAGCTTGCCCTCGCGCAGCCAGTCGCCCTTCTGCGATTTCAGACTGTTCCAGTCGAGCCCGCACATGCCATCCACTTCCCCGCGCTCCATAGCGAGAAAAATGTCCGCAGAGCCTTTATAGCCGGATATGATATTGAACTGCGCGCCAAGAGCTTTTGCAACCATGAAGGCGTAATCGCGCGTGGCGCCGCCTGCCGCGCTTGCTCCAACGATGGTCTTGTTCACCATGGCGTCTGCAAGCGTGTGCGTTTTTGACGATTGATAGGTCATGCACACACGCGCACCGCTGTCGGCGCTGGCCAGATAGATGAATTTGGAAGGGTCGAAATTACCTTTGGCGTTCTCGTTTAGAACGCGATCCAGAATGGCGCCGGGCATGAGCGACCCAATCACGCTGCCGTCTTTGGCTGAGATGTTGTACAGGCTGGCCGCCGCCACCGCACTTCCCGCGCCTGGCATGTTCTTGACGACGATGTTTGGCGCGCCCGGAATGTGCCTTGGCAGATGGCGCGCCAGCGAGCGACCGTAAACGTCATAGCCGCCGCCAACGTCAGCACCGACAATCATGTCCACCGTCTTGCCTGCGTAAAAATTCTGCGCCGCGGCGGGCGCCGGCGCGCATGCCAGCATGGCTAGCATAACGATTCCGGCCGATGAGGAATTGCGGATCACGGCGTTTACTCCCATTTCAGTTATAATTTTAACCGATGCTAGAACCAGCGCTCGAACGTTGCAAATCAAGGCGGCTACACAGAAATGGATTCCGGAAAAAAACTGGACGCAGGCAGGATCGCGGTCGCGCTTGGCGCTGGCGGCGCGCGTGGGTTGGGGCATATCCTCGTCGTCGAGGCGATGGACGATTTGGGGCTGAGGCCCGCCGCCATCTCTGGCGCCTCGATGGGCGCCGTGGTTGGCGCTGCTTGGGCCGCAGGCGTGCCGGGGCGCGAGATGCGTGCGCATGTCCAAAGCCTTGTGCGCAACCGGGCCGACCTGATGGCGCGCGTGCTGCGCGCCCGCGTTGGCCGCTTCACGGATATTTTCAGCGGCCTTGGCAATCCGGTGCTGCTGGACGGCGAACGCATCCTCGATCTGTTCTGGCCCAAGGCGGTCCCGGATCGTTTCGAGCAATTGCAGACGCCTTTTCATGCGGTGGCGACGGATTTCTTCGGCCGCGAAAATCGCATCTTCGACGTTGGCCCGCTGGCCCCGGCGGTGGCCGCGTCCATGGCGATTCCCGGCCTGTTTCGCGCCGTGGAGATCGAAGGCAAGGT
>CAMCMI010000041.1 GCA_945875875.1 Rhizobium sp. Q54 | reverse complement strand
CAGATGTGGCCGGTCGTCGAATAGCCAAGCACAGGCTTGATATTGTCCGGGCTCAGCGAACGAAGGATGGAAGTGTAAATGTAGCCGCCGCTATTCTTTGACGTCTCACCCAGCGTGATCGGCTTCGTGCGCAGATCTTTAAGCGTCTTTATGCCTTTGGCGCCCCATGTATAGCAGATGGCGAGCTCGCTGTTCATGCTGCCGATCCACGTAAATTTCGTAAAATCGACGCCGACTTCCTTGGGCTCAAGTACGGATTTTGGCATCAGTCCGCGATTGAACATGCCAAATTGCGTACCGTCTTTGGGCGCGACGCTATGCAGATAACGCACGAATTGCAGGCTTGATGCACCGGGCATGTTGTTGACGATGACGGTCGGATTCCCGGGAATATGCTTGCCGATAAACCGGGCGGCCACCCGCGTGTAGGCGTCGAACCCGCCGCTTGGCGGATAGCCAACCATGAATTGCACGGTTTTGCCGCGATAAAACTCCTCCGGCGTTTGCGCATAAGCCTGTGCCGAAACCACCGATGCGGCCGCCACGACAGCTGCGCCACGCGCCAAACCTGCGAACGAAACCTTCATGAATTCTCTCCCTCATATGGATCCTGCGCTACCCCTAACGCCCAGTCGATCCTTTAAGCGGATCATATACCGCAGGCCGTGGGCGGACGCCACTGGCGCTTGGCGCTTTGTCTTGAATCAATTGGTTACGGGCGCAGCAGCGCACCTGTGCAAGGCGCATTTGCGTTGCTCAATCGACTCGTCGATAAAGTGCGAAGTTACGCCCAAGAGCCAAAACGACCACGCAGGGAGAAAAGCCATGGCGCACAAACTCAAGTTGAGAATCGGGCTTGATCGCTACGATCGCCATTTTCCCTTTTTCGACGGTATGGCCCCGACGCCCGAAAACGTTGAACTCGCGGTCGATCAGATAGGTCAAAGCGCCCGCCTGCGCGACGGCGCTGGCCGTCATGGCGCGATGCTTGAGCGTTTGATAACATATTCCCATTGCCAGGGCCTGATCGGGCAAACCTACCCAGCCGAACGCCTGTTCGACCCCTCCACGCTCGATACATAAAAATGAATCTTTCGTCGCTGTTTCCGCAACAGCCATCAAGACCGATGCTTATTTTGTTGTCGCTTGTTTTTATGAAACAGGTTGGCAACGGCATGGTTTGGTCCGTGATCGCACTCTATGGCCAGAGCCTTGGCGCCAGCACTGCAGTCATAGGCATGATGATCTCCGCTTACGGCGGCGCGCGTCTTGTGGTCAATATGCCATCCGGCTACGCCTCGGAAAAGTTTGGCCGACGCGCGATGATGAGCCTTGGTTGCGGCGTATCTGCGCTCGCCTCGCTGGCTGTTGTGGCCACAAGCGAGGTGCCAGCGTTTTTTCTCTGCCTTCTGGTCATGGGCGCAGCGTCCGCAACCTTCATGACGTCCGCCCTTGCCGCCGTGGCTGATCTTGGCACGCCGGGCAAGCGCATGCAGGACGCGTCGTATTATCAGGCTGCAAATATGATCGGCGCCAGCATGGGCCCCGCGCTCGGCGGCTTGGCCGCAGGTTTATGGGGCTTTGGCTCGCCCTATTTAATTAACGGTATTATAGCGCTCGCCGGCATGCTTGCATTCGCGGCGATGCCGTGGAGACAAAGGCCGGACGAGCACGAGAAACCTGTGTCACAGCCGGGCGAATTGCGCGCGCTCGCGCGTCAGGGCATGGGCGTCGGCATAATGTATTTCGCTATTTTCTATGTTCGCGTCTCGTCAAACTGGATTTTGCTGCCCCTTATTGCACAAACTAGACATGCCATGGAGCTGACGACGATCGGGTTGATCCTTACATGCGGAGCGCTCGCCAATCTCAGCGTCATCGGAATCACGCCGCCGCTGGCGCGTTTGTGCGGGCGCGTCTGGATCATCGTAATTGCGAGCGGCTTGACCCTGACTGCGTGTGCGTTGCTGGCGTTCGGCGAGCATCGTATTTATTTGTGGTTTGCTTCTATCTTGTTTGGCGCTGGCGCCGGAATGGCGTCGCCAACGCTGATCGCCTATGTCGCCGACATAGCGCCCGAGCATCAGCGTGGACCCGCCATGGGGCTGTTGCGCACAATGCAGGACCTGGCGCTGATTTTGGGGCCTATGTTTACAGGCCTTCTGGCGGACAATCTGGGCCTCGGCTATCAGGGGGGATTGTATGGGTGCCTCGCGCTTCTGGGCGGCGCGACAATAATCTTTCGCGCAAGCGCACGTAACATATGAGGAGAGCTGCTTGACGCATCCCGCACGCCGTCCCGTTTGGGAAGTGTTCAGCCATCGTAATTACACGCTGTTCATGTTGGGACTGGGACCCGCGGCTATCTCATCGTGGATGCAGCGCGTGGGAATCGGCTGGCTGGCGTGGGAATTGACCCATTCACCGGTTTGGCTTGGCGTGATCGCCGCCGCCGATCTTGTTCCTATTCTTCTGTTGTCGCCGATGGCCGGGGTTTATACAGACCGCTCGTCGCCGATGAAACTATTGCTCGTTACGCAATGGCTGCAGTTTGTTCAGGCGGCGCTGCTGGCCGGTTTTATGCTGGCGGGCTTTTTAAACATCGAATTGTTGTTTGGACTCACGCTTGCGTTGGGTTTCATCCATGCCTTCTCTACGGCTGCGCGCCATGCGGTCGTGCCCAACACCGTGCCAAAAGCGCTTGTGGGAACGGCTGTTTCGCTCGATTCCGCTTTATTTCAGGCAAGCCGCTTTATCGGCCCGGCGATAGCGGCCATCATCATTCCAATATGGGGCGTGCTGGGCACATTCATGGCCCACGCCCTTGGTACGTTTCTGTTTTCAATCGTGATGCACTTCATGCATATGCCCGTACTTGTGCGCGCAAAACATCAACGCAAATTATGGACCGATATCGCCGACAGCGTTCACTATATCCGCGCGCACGAGGGTATTCTGCCGCTATTTCTGATGCTCGCTGCGGCCTCAATCTGCCTGCGGCCAATTCAGGACATGCTGCCTGGATTTGCAGAAGCTGTATTTAATTCGGACGCAGTGGGCCTTGCATGGCTCACGTCCGCTATGGGCGCCGGGGCGATGATAAGCGCTATGCGCGTTGCGCTTTTGGGCAATCTCACGGGGCTTGCAAATTTGGCGTTCGCGGGCTTGATCGGCGTTAGCCTGGCTACCTTCGGCCTCGTGGCGACCCAGGAACTTATGGTGGGAATCGTGTTCGCCGCAATCTCCGGCTATACGTTCAACACATTGTCGGTCAGCATTCAGGCCCTTGTGCAATCGGCGCTCGATGATTCAATGCGATCACGGGTAATGTCATTCTACACCGTCATCTATCGCGGAACGCCAGCCATTGGCGCGCTGTTCTTTGGTTTCATCGCGGAGGTTGTCGGCTTGCGGTGGTCCTATGCTCTGGCTGCCGCTATCGGGCTTGCGACCGCCGCGTTGCTTTTCGGCAAACGTCGCGCGATCCGCAGAACCCTTGAGCGGGAATGACCTCCTGTTGCATCAGGGCTTAAGGCCGGTCTTCGCGTGAAAATGGGCGAGCGCCGCTTCCGCGACCTCAAGATCTTCAATCGCGGTGCCGGAGCTAATTCCTATTCCGCCCACGACCACGCCGCCCACGCGCACCGGAAGGCCGCCGCCTATAATGCAAAAATGGCCGCCATTCGTGACATGTATTCCAAACGTCGGCTGACCAGGCTGACAAAGCTGATTGTAGACATGGGTTGGATTTCGCGCAGCAGCAGATGTAAACGCCTTGTCGATAGCGATGGAAATGCTGGTTGCCTTTCCGCCGTCCATACGGTCGAACGCGATCAAATTTCCAGACTCGTCGCATACCGCAATACACATCGGGATACCCATGACGCGGGACTTTTGCGTTGCGCCGTCGATCAAAATACGGGCGTCTTCGAGTGATAAACGATCAATCTTCAACATTTCTGGCTCTTCTGTTAACTGACGACTGATTTCGCTGTTTTCAAATCTGTGGTTTTCAGAAACGCCTGAACCTGCGCGAGGCGTTCGTCGTTGAGCGGCGGATAAGGCGGATAAGGCGCACCGCACGGCACGCCCAAACATGTCATTGCAGCTTTCATCACGGTTGCAAGGCCCGCATCCATCCAGCGAGCAGGAAAAAGCGCGAATTGTAATTGCAGGCGCGATGCTTCCTTATAATCTCCCGCCATGAACGCAATGATGATCTTGTTGGCGATGAAGGAAGCTGGCGGCGGCAACGTCACGCCCTTGCCACCCAGCATCAAAGACGCCAGCAGCATTTGCATCGTCGTAAAATAATGCGCATGTCCCGCGTGTTCGATCTCGACGATCAGACGTGACACGCGCGACAAATCGCGCGAGCTTTCCTTGACGTATTTAATACGATCAAGTTTTGACAGCTCAACGGTGGCTGCGGGCGAGAGATCGCCTCCCGGTCCGGGATTGAGATAAAGCATGAGCGGCAGGCTTGTTTCGCGCGCAATCAGTTCAAAATAGCGCACGACGTCAGAGGTTGGAGCGGGCCCGCCGATTGGACGCAAAGGCGACAAAACCTGCAAACATGTCGCCCCGAGCTTCTCCGCGAGATTGGCCAGTTCAATAGCCTCGCGAAAGGATGGATGGGTGACGCCGACAACCACTGGCGCGCGGCCATCGACGAATTCAAACGTCTTGCGCACAAGCTCCTTGCGCGCCGCCATATCGAGATATTGATATTCCTGCGCCTCAACTCCAGCGGCCACGACCATGCTGGCATTACAATCATCGACGACGTAATCAATCACGCCCCGCAATTGATCGTAATTCACTTTCAGGTCTTCAGTAAAAGGCGTTAACGGCGGAACCACCGTCAACGGGATATCTATCGGAGGCACACCTGCGACCATGTTGGCAGATCCCTTCAACAACGAGTTCTATGTTGCAGCCTAACGCAGATGCGGCATCACTTCAGTGGCGAACAATTCCATATTACGCAGCGCCAGCTCATCTGACATCACGCCAAATTGCAGCATTGCGACAAGATTGTCGACCCCGGTCTGGTCGCGCACTTTTTCAATTTTCTCACGCACGGTTTTGGGCGTACCCGCTATCACTGTGCCGCTGTCTATCAGCGAATCAATGGTGTGCGTACGCGGACGTGATCCAAGCGCCTTGCGCATTTTGACGGTTGCTTTCATCGACGAGATCGACATGTAACCGGGCGGCAGAAGCATTTCCCACGGGTTATAGAGATAATCGTTGAACAAAGATTCCGCGCCGGCCTTCGCCTCTGCGCGTGCGCGCTCTTCGGTCTCCGCAACATAGATCGGCGCTGCCCAACCTAATTGCTCGCCGCCAGCCTCATAGCCAAACTTCTTCGCCTGATCGCGATACATATTGAGATAGCGCACCACGAGATCTTGCGCGGCAAAGGTCACGAGGAACGGATATTTCCGCTCTGGCGCAGCAGCCCAAGCAATTGTCTCGGATGATCCTTGCGATGGCACCCAGATCGGCGGGTGCGGCGTTTGATAGGGGCGCGGCCACAGATTTACATATCTGTTATTATAATGTTCGCCCTCAAACTCGAACGGTCCCGGCCTTGTCCATGCCTGCACGATCATGTCGTGCGCTTCAAGATAACGCTCATGCGAGAACGCCGGATTGATGCCCATAGCGTGATATTCAGTGCCGATGCCGCGCACAAAACCTGCTATCAGACGCCCGCGCGAAAGCGTATCCAGCATGGCGAACTCTTCGGCAATCGTCATTGGATTGTTGACGAGCGGCAGCGCGCGGCCCAGCACTGCGACTTTGCACGTTGTCGTGCGTTGAATGAGCGCGCTGGCGATGAGATTGGGGGCCGGCATCATGCCATAGGCGGTTTGATGATGCTCATTGACGGCGATGATGTCGAACCCAAGCTTCTCGGCATAGACGAGCTGGTTGATGTAGGAATCATATTCGTCTGCGCCTTTTTTGGGATCGTATAGTGAATTTGGCAGCAGCACCCAGGCAGAGCGATGCTTGTTTCTTTCCGCCATATCCAGCGGACGATAGGGCATCAATGTGAAACAGGCGAATTTCATTTTACGGCTCCGTTGAGAGCTGAAGATTGCAGGAAGCTGACGATGTCGTGTGCAGTGGCGTCTGGATTTTCGACGTGCGGCAGGTGTCCGCAACGCTCGACAATCGTCAGCTTTGAGCCGGTTATCAGCGCACGCCAGCGCTCGCCGTAGGCAGCGGGGAATAATCGGTCGCTATCGCCCCAAATGATATGTGTCGGCGTCTTGATGCGGTGCAGCCAGCTTTCGAGCGCAAGGTTGAGCCAACGCGGCTCCCACCCGAGCCTTGTCGCCATATAGCGATTGGCGATCAGCAGATCAGCCTCTTCTTCGGTGGGTTCGCGCGACAGCATCGCATCCGCCAACTTCTGGTCGACGACAAGATTGCGCACCGTTTCTTCAACCGACCAGATAAAATTGTCGCCAATAGGCATGCCTTTTATACGTATGCCCGCAGGCGCCATCAACGTGAGCGATTTAACATTGTTCAAATTGCGGCATGCTGCTTCTGCTGCGATCCAGCCACCCAGCGAATGACCGACAAGGTGCACGCGCTCCTGACCAAAGGATTCGAGGTAATCAAGATAATACATCGCCATGTCTGCGATATTGCGCATCGACCGGGGCGCCGCCGTTGCGCCAAACCCGGGATGTTCGGGAACCAGCACCTCGTAGTGCTGCGCCAGCGCGGCAAAGAAAGAATTCCATTGCGGCAAGCCAGATGCGCCATGCAGGAAAACAAGTTTCTCTCCGGAACCGGCGCTCAATTGCCTCGCGGCGACGTCTCCAACGTGTGCTGTTGTTAGCTGAGACATGAAATCCTCTCGTCAGGCATTTGTTTTACTGTTGATTGCGAGCGCGGCGATGGACCGCGCCCGCGATTACCGGAATGGTTACAGCTGAATCTTCAGCCGCTGAATCACCGGCGCCCAGTCAATGCCGGTCTGACGCACCAGCTTGTTTGAAGCATCTGCATCCATGGGGATGGGATCAAAGCCGATAGCTTCAAAATTGCGCTTCAGCGACGGATCGGCGACCACTTTGGCAAGGGCCGCGCTCACCTTGTTCACGATGTCTTTGTGCGTCTTCACAGGTGCGAAGATCATAAAGTGAACGCCCGCATTCAGTTTCGGGAATCCCTGCTCTGCAATGGTTTGCGCTTCAGGGGCCAGTGTCGTGCGGTTGGATTGCAGCACCGAGAGTATTTTGAGATCCCCGTTTCGTACGAACGAAACCACCGATCCGAGCGCGAAACTGCCGAACGCCAATTCTCCCGTCACCAGATCCTGCGTCGCGCTGCCGCCGCCACGATAGGGCACATGCACGAGGCGCGATTTGGTCTGTTCGGCTATTTCCTCAACAGCCAAATGGTGCAAAAGGCCATAGCCGGCGCTGCCATAGCTCAATCCTTCCGGCTTTGTTTTGCTCCAGGCGACGAGATCGTTGAGGTTGTTGATGCTCTTGTTGTTTGTCACGAGCACGGTCGGCGTCACGCCGATGCTGCCGACCGCTGTGAGGTCCTTGACAGGATCGTAGCTGAGGCTTTTGAAGCTGTGGGGATAGGTGGCGATGACGGCGCCGTTGACCAGCAGCGTGCAGCCATCCGGCGTTGAATTTGCGACAAACGCAGTTCCGATATTCCCTGTGGCGCCGGTGCGCGTTTCGATAACAGTGGGAATCTTGAGCAAGGGCTCAATATTCTTGGCCACCAGACGGGCGGCCACGTCGGTCGCACCTCCGGCTGTGTAGGGCACGACCAGTTTAATATGAGCGCATTTCAAGTCGGCGGCCTGCGCCGTACCAGCCATAAAAAGCACAGCAAGCGTCGATGTTAATATCCGCATGTAGCCCTCCCTGAACGCCCCCCTGTTAACCAGGGGGCTGTACGAAGCATAGTCGCGAATGTCCTAATCGTAATCCGCTTTTTACCATTCCATAGTATTTTTTTATAATGACAGTCATAAGCTCCCGACATCGGCGGATGGATCGGGCCTGCGCGGCAAGCGGCGATGTTCAGGCTTTCTTGTCTTTTTGCCAGATTCCGACGACGCTCGCAGCGGCTGTGAATGCCCGGCCGGCACCAATGATTCTGGAGCGCTTTGATGGATCTGCGGCAGATCACGTATTTCATGTGGGTTTTTGAACAACGCAGCTTCACCAAGGCTGCGCAGAAAGCGGGCGTCGTTCAGCCCGCCCTGAGCATTCAGGTCAAGCGACTTGAGGAAGAACTGGGCGTGAGCCTGTTTGCACGCAATTCCCGGGGCGTGGAGCCGACCAGCTTCGGCGAGCGCTTTTATACGCTTTGCGAACCGATCTTGCGCGACGTGGCGATGGCGCGCAGCAAAATGCTGGAGCTCCTAAAGCCAGACGTCGTGATGGGGAATTTGCGCTGCGGATTTCCGCCCACATTTTTCAAGGCCGTCGTCGGCAAGGTCGTTGCGCAATTCACCCGCGAAAACCCGCATATGGATTTGCATTTGCGCGAAGGCTACGGACGCATACTGACGCAATGGGTGAGCGATGGCGTGCTGGACTTCGCGGTCGGCGCGTGGAGCACGGATATGCCGGGGCTCAATGTGTCGATGGTGTATGAAGAGGAAGTTGTGCTGATTTCCGGGCGTGCGTTGTCGGCGCCGACGTTTTCAATGTGCGATTTCGACGCGCTGTCCGGCTTGCCGCTCATCCTGCCGTCAGCAGCGCAGATTCTTGCGCCGCCCTTGGAGCAATTGATCTCGACGGGACGCCTGCGACCAGCCAGCGTCATGCGCGTCGACAGTTATCTTGGCGTGGTCGAGATTGTGCGGCAGGCCGGATTAGCCGGGTTTGTTCCCATCAGCGGCGTAACAGCCGACATGCTGGGCGACAATTTGCACGTCTACCGATTGCCCAATCAAATGCTCGGCCTGCGTTGGCACCTCGTGCATCGTGCGGGGGAGGAATTGCATTCCGGGGCGGTGCGCTTCATCGCCATGCTGGAACGGGCGTTGAACGATGATCGCGCGCGTTTCCTCGAAATGGCGGCGCTGCATCACCCTGCAAAATCGAGGCGGAACAGGTGAAGCATCACGGCTCATGCATCCGTCGGCGCCAAGCGTGCGTATGCAGGGTTTAATATTATTAAGGATTAACAGGCCCCATGCTGCAAGCACTCTGCGTTCCAAGCCTCGCGCGCGCTCTTGGCTGGGCGGGGATTATCCCGTTCGTCGCGCTTTCTCTTTCAGCCGTTTTCACGATTGGGTCGATCAGCCAAATATGGGCCATGGACGCGCTTGCGCTTTATGGGGCGGTCATTTTATCGTTTCTTGGAGGCGCGGTTTGGGGCCTCACGCTTGGTCATGAAAGTGAGGCGCTGCGTCCGGGCGCACAGGGTCTTTTAATCGGCATCGCAGCCTCGCTCGCAGGCTTTGGCGGCGCCCTGACGCCACTTGCCTTTGGTGCGCCGCTAATGATCGCGGGTTTTGTCGCCATGCTAATCTACGATCTTGGCGCCATCTCACGCGGGCTTCTGCCGCAATGGTATCGGCCCTTGCGTATCGCGCTTAGCGTCGCGGCCACTGGCTCTTTGGCTTTTGCTGCGGTCTTTGGCGCCTAGTTCAAAATATCGCGCAGCGCAGCGGCCAAATTGTCCGGCGCAAAGGGACGGAACTCAAACACAGCTCTTCGCGCCCCGGCGGGCACTTCCACGCCGCGGAACAAAAGATCCGTCTTGATGATGGGCTTTGGCGCGCCGTCGATCTCCACCCGCCAGCCCGGATAATAGGGCGCGTTCAGCGTGAGGATGGCGGCTTCGCTGGTGTGAAGATCGACCTCGATGCGATCAACCTCCCAGCTTGCGATCACCGCCATTGCGGCGGCGCCGCGCGCTTTGGGCTTATAGGTTTGCGACAATTCCTCCTCGCCGTCGACCATAACTTGCCCCCCTTCCGAAAGACCGGGCGAGGCTTCGAGATAATCAACGGAGGCAACTCGAACGTTGCTGCTGATCCATACCGACGGCATTGCCTCGTCGTTGCGATAGACCCATGCGCGAGGCCCTTCCACAAGCGCGGTGAACTTTGCCGGATCGTGCTTGCGCGGCAAGTGCGACAGTGGATGATCAAGGACAAGATATCGTAGCCCGAGGCGCCGGCCGAGTTGGCAATTATAATTGGGGAAGGAGCGAGGAAAAGCCCGCCCTGCAACGTCATACGGATTTTCTCCGGGGGCGATCAAGCGATCATATGCGCCAATGCGCAGCGGATTGTAGCCGTTTGTCGCCTCCAGCCCCAATATCATGGCCGCGTTCTGCCATTGCCCGTCCAGCCCGACGATTTCGATGCGCGGCCGATGGCCAACTCCAAGGCTCTGCGCCATGTCGGCCTTGATGATCGAGACAATGCGCGCATCCTCGCCACGCGGCGCCTCAAGCAGCGCATAAGTGGCGGCAGGCTCGGCGTTGAGCGGAGATCCAGCATTGCGCCAGACAAGCTCGGCGGACGTCCAGATTGTTAGCAACGCCAATGCCTGCCTGCGGCCGCGCGGCCCCAGCGCCCTTTGCAGCAAAAACGCGAGTGCGCCCAGCAGCGCTATCGCCTTGGCGACTTCAAACGCAGCGGCCCAAGCCATTTGCGACCAACTCGCAAAGACGATCGTCGCAACGATCAGCGCGAGCGAGCCGCAGGCCGCCAGCGCGCAGGCCCAGACAGGCGTCGCAGGTCGACCAAGCTGCACGTAATCAGCGGCCAGATACCCGCACATATAGGCAAGGCCAATCACAAACAGGAACGCGCCGTCATTGGGCCGCCGGAACAGCGACACGCCGGGAGCATATTCAAAAAGCAGCTCGTAGAGCGGCGTAAACTGCCCCAGCGCGTACACGAGCCCGAACACCAGAAGCAACGCCATGACGCGGCGACCGCGCGCAAACAGGCGCCCGCCCGCAAGCCCGTGCCAAACCAGAAGCAGCGCCGCAAGGCTGCCGCAGAACATGTAATTGAACGCACGGTCGCTATCGTCGACGCCCGGCAACGTAGCGCCGCCCGGCCCCCAGCCTCTCGCACCAGCCTCCAGCGAGCCAAAGACATTGGGCGCAAACAACGTCGCAAGGTTCAGCGGATTGAGCGAGGAGCGCAGCGCAACATCCACGGACACGGCGGGCCGGTTCGACAACGATATGAATTGCAGGCTCAAAAGCAGCGGCAAGGCCAGCAGCGCCAACGCGCCAAAGCCCATCAGCAAAATCACCGGCGCGCGGCTTTTTAAATAGCGCATCAGCGGAGGCTGCACGCTCACGTGAGCGACAAAAGCAACCAGCAGCGCGAAACAAAGCAGCAACGGAACCTGGCTGCGTCCCAACGCTATCTGCGAGGAAACGAGCGCAAACCCCGCCGCCGCCCACAGGTTGCGACGATCAAGCGCCGCGTACATCAGCAACAGCGCGACAGGAAACAGACCATAGATGCAGATGATGCCGACATGGTTCATCCGCCCCGACACCACGCCGCCAAGCATGAAGACGATACCAGCCAGCACGGAGGCCGTAAGCGGCCAGCCTTGGCGCCAACCATGAACGATGATTGCAGAGCCGCCCAACAGCAGGTGCGCCAACACAAACGCGTCAAAAGCAAACAGCGACGGTGCCGGGTTGATATAGGCCCAGACCAGAAACGGCAGCGCGAAAATCAACGATTGCGGATCGGCTACACTCGGGTGGCCAGCGTAATGATAGGGATTCCAGAACGGCGAGGCACCGCTTTCAATGGACGCAGCCATGAAGCGATAGAAGGCGTAAAATTGATTTTTGGAATCCCATGGCACAACTTGATCGTGCAGGAACCATTGCAGAAAAGCCGCGCCCCAGACGATGGCAAGCAAAGCGACGCCAAGCGCCACGTAGCGCCAGCCGCTTGAACTCAAACCCGACGGATCAAGCGCGTACGCTTTGCTGACCGCGCTGGAACGCATTTCACTCCCCCACGCCAGGACCGCTTCTTCTGACGCAAGCTGGTCTGGGCGCGCATCTTGAAACAGAAGCTGCGGCTTGGGCAAGCTATCTTTGGGAACATTCTTCAGCTTGACTGATTTTCGCAGTGCGAAAGCGGGTCAGCCGGGCGGCTTGCGCCCACCGTAATCGACCCGCAACAGCGCGCACCCGCGATGATAGACGAAAGCGAACGACACCAGCACAAGCGCGCCAGAGGCCACCGGCATCAGCACGAACGTCCACGAGGGGGCGGCCAGCACCATGACAAGCGCGTTGATGCCGGCTAGCGGGTGCATCGTGTCGCTGGCCTGCATCAGGGCGATGGCGAGCCCCACCGCCAACGCGGCGAACCAAGGGTTGGACCCCGCCAGAAGCAGCACGCCAAGCCCCGCCAGCGCTGAGAGCACGTGGCCGCCCAGCACATTGCGCACCCGCGCAAAGCGGCTGCCCGGCGCGCACATCACAAGAACGATGGAGGTGGTGAAGGGCGCCAGCGTCAATGGCAGATCAGCCGCATCTGCACACGCAATCATCAGCGCAATGCCGGCGCCGCCGCCAAGAGCGGGGACGAGCACGTGCCCCAAGACATGGCCTGAGACATGGTCAAACACACGGCGTGGATTCGTAGGGCGAAAACTCAGCATGCCTATTTCTAGCGCCGCCGCGCTGGCGGCCAAAGCCCAAAAGCGCGGCAGCGTGCATATGTTTTGCCAGCCTGACCCCAATCGAGGCAAATTTGCAAAGCCTTCGCGCGCAAACACTTGACGCGCGGCGTGAACCGGGCGAACCAGACGCGCGATGAACAACACAAGCCAGACCTTCACCTTCACCTGCGTCGAGATCGACGAACCGCTGCGCGAAATCCGGCTGCGCTACGGGCTGGGTCGCCACGCGTTTACCGAGCGCATCCTCTTCCATGCGCCGCTGCCGGCGCAAAGCTCGCCGCTGCGCGCCCCATTTGAGGCTGCGCTGGAACTGCTGCATCTCGTGGCCGGCGTCAGCTATTACAAAACCTCGCTCCCGCAAAGCCTGCGCATTGAAAGCGCTTCGCTGGATGAGGGCCAAAGGCGTTTCTTGCAAACGCTTTACGTCGACGGCCTTGGTGAATTTGGCGTCCGAAACGAGGTTGACGTGGCGCCGCGCGTGAATTTCCTTGACGCCCCTTGCGCAAATACGACTGTGCGGCAGGCTTCGAACGATGCTTTGCCTCGCCGCAGCGCGGTCTTGGTCGGCGGCGGGAAAGATTCTCTCGTCAGCGTCGAGGCTCTGCGCAACAGCGGCGAGCCAATGATTCTTTTCGCCGTCAACCCGAAGAAGCCGATACTTGATTGCGCTGCTGCAAGCGGGCTTCCCTTCGTCCGCGTGGAGCGCCACCTCGACCCGCTATTGTTCGAGCTGAACGCCAGCGGCGCGCTCAACGGCCACGTGCCGATTACGGCCATTGTCAGCTTTATCGCTGTGGCCGCCAGCTTTGTGGAGGGTTTCGACGCGGTGATCTTGTCCAACGAACGCTCGGCCAACCAGGGCAACATGTTCGCCAATGGGCGGGAGATTAACCACCAATACTCGAAAACCACTGCGGCAGAGCGCGATATTTCGAGCATGATCGCTCGCCATATTCATGGTGGGCTCGATTATTTCTCTCTGTTGCGTCCGTTGTCGGAAGCGCACATCGCCACGCTCATGGCGCGCGAGCCGCGGTATGACGCTGCGTTCACATCATGCAATCGCGCGTTTCAGCTCAACCCGAAGACGCCGCCCGCACGCTGGTGCGGCGATTGTCCAAAGTGTCGTTTTTCATTTTTGATGCTCGCGGCGCCAATGGGTCGCGCACGCATAGAGTGCGCGTTCGGCAAGAACATGCTGGACGATGAGGCGCAGCTGGCTGGCTTCGAGGAGCTGGTGGGATTGTCTGGCCACAAGCCATGGGAATGCGTCGGTGAAATTGCTGAAAGCGCTGCTGCGCTGCTGAAACTTGCGCAGGATCCGCAATGGCGCGATGTGGCAATCGTAAGCACGCTAGCGCCGCGCATCTCTGCCCTGATGCCTGATCCTGACAGCGTCTGGCGCGCGCTGATGACGCCCTCAAAAGATCATCTGCTGCCAGCGCGCTTTGAGAAGATGCTGCATGACTATCTTTGATGACAAGCGCACCGCCGCAATCTGGGGCTTTGGTCGCGAAGGCCGCGCCGCGCTTGATTATTTAAGGCAGCGTCATCCGCACCTCGCAATCACTATCTTAAACGACACGGCGCTGCTGGAGGCGCAGAACGACGCGCGCGTTCTGATCGGCGCCGAAGCTTCAAAGGCGCTGGCGGGCGGGGCTTTTGATGTCGTCGTGAAAAGCCCCGGCATCAGCCTGTACCGCAGCGAGATAGCATCCGCCAAAGCGGCGGGAACGCGCTTCACCTCTGGCGTGAACCTGTGGTTCGCCGACAACCCGCAAGCGCATACGATTGCTGTCACCGGAACCAAAGGCAAAAGCACGCTGGCGCGCCTGCTCCACCACATGCTTACCCACGCGGGGCGAGACGTTTCGCTCATCGGCAATGTAGGAATCGCCGCTCTGGGCCAGGCGCCCGGGCGCGATCATACGGTGCTGGAATTATCCTCCTACCAAATCGCCGATCTTGAGGCGTCCCCCAGCATAGCGCTCGTCACCAATCTCTACGTTGACCATACGCCATGGCACGGAAGCGTTGCGCAATATCATCACGACAAGTTGCGGCTGCTCGCAAACCCGCGCACGCCAGCCGTGCTCAACGCCAATAGCGAGAAGCTGGTGGCGGCTGTGGGCACGCGCGAAAACATCATCTGGTATGGACGCGAGGACGGCTTTCATGTTCGCGGGATCGAGCTGTACTGGCAAAGCAGCCCCGTTGATACGTCCAGTTTCCCGCTGCGCGGCGGCCATAATCTTGAAAACCTGGCAGGGGCCTGCGCGTTGCTCGACCATATTGGATTGCATGACGTTCGCACACGCGCCGATCTTTCCGGGTTTGCGCAATTACGCCATCGGCTCGAAGAGTTCACGAGCGCAGACGGGCGCATCTGCGTGAATGATTCCATATCAACCGTGCCGGAAGCGACGCTCGTGGCGCTTCGCGCATACGCTGACAGGAAAGTAACGTTGTTTCTGGGCGGTGCAGATCGTGGTCAGGATCATGCGCAATTGCTGAATTACCTGGGCGCCGCCAACATTGCAGGCGTCATCCTGCTGCCAGACACAGGGGCCCGCATTGCGCAAGAAATGGCCGCTCACCAATGGCCTTTTGATATCATGCCGGTGACAAATTTGGCCGAGGGCGTAGCGATCGCGCAGAAGCAAGCCCCCGCGGACAGCGTGTTCCTCCTGTCGCCGGCGGCGCCAAGCTTTGGACAGTTCCGGGACTTTGAAGAGCGCGGCGACAAATTTATTGCGCTCTGCAAAAGCTGACGGGATCAGTGGCCGCGCGATTTATCTATGCATACCAGCGTAAACGTCGCGTCCGATATGGACTGGTCAAACCAAAAAGGCCTGATTCCGGTCTCGATTAGCGTCATGACAATGTTGACGAGATCGGACGGCAGGCCCGCGCCCCGGCATAGGCACGAGCAGCATTTCTTTGCCGCCCGGTGAGCTCAATCGTGTGCCGCGTCTCCAGCTTGAGCGCATCAAGCTCATCGTCCTCCAGCAGAACGTAATTGCCGGGCTCCACCTCATAGCCGCGCACGATGTCGTCCTTGTCGACTTCGCCGATTCCCGGAACCACCTTCTGGTAGCGGATTCGCTGTTTCGTTTTTCGGTCGACCTGATGAAACGAGACTGTGCCGTCGGCGCGCGTGGCGCTGACAAGGCGCACCGGGATCGTCACCAGCGACAAACGCAAGTGACCTTTCCAAAACGAACGAACGGCTGCCGCCATGAATGAACTCGTTTGTTTTCAATGCAGAAATTGTAAATCAGCAACGTGGCGCAAGGGTGTTCGTTCCAGAACCGGGCGAACTCAGGCTTGATCTTGGCCGATTTTTTTCTTTATCCGCGCATTCTTTTGCCGAGACGTTGTCGCGGGCCTTACAAATGGCTATAAGGCGGCCAATTGGTGAGGAGTCGGTCGGCGCATGAAAATCGCAGATTCTATCGACGGCGCCTATAAGCCCTCTGAAGACGAGGCATTCATGAGCGAGCGGCAGCGCGATTATTTTCGTCGCAAGCTGCTGGCGTGGAAAGACGACATTTTGCGCGAAAGCCGCGAAACGCTTGTCGCTTTGCAAACAGAAAATGAAAATCACCCCGACATCGCCGACAGGGCATCGTCGGAAACCGATCGCGCAATTGAATTGCGCGCCCGTGATCGCCAGCGGAAGCTGATTTCAAAAATCGATTCAGCCCTGCAGCGCATAGAGGAAGGCGTTTACGGTTTCTGCGAGGAAACTGGCGA
>CAMCMI010000040.1 GCA_945875875.1 Rhizobium sp. Q54 | reverse complement strand
TGCGTCGAGGCGTGGTCGATGACCGTGCCGTGGAGCGGCTTTGCGATGAAGCAGCTGGTGGATTTGGCCAAGCCCACCTCGGGCGCCAAATTCATCCGCATCGAGACGTTCATGGACCCCAAGATAGCGCCGGGCCAGAGGCAAGTCTGGTATCCGTGGCCCTATGTGGACGGCTGCACGATTGAGGAAGCGCGCAACGATCTCGCCTTCATGGTGACGGGCGCTTACGGCAAGCCGTTGGGCAATCAGTTCGGCGCGCCGCTGCGCGTCCACATGCCGTGGAAATACGGCTTCAAGGCGGTGAAATCCATTCGCCGAATTACGTTCACGAATGAGCGTCCGGTGAGTTTCTGGGAGAAGGCGCAGGCATCAGAATATGGGTTCTGGGCCAATGTGAATCCCGCAATCGCCCATCCGCGCTGGAGCCAGGCGACCGAGGAAGTGCTGGGGGAGGGCAGGCGCGTGCCCACCCTGATCTGGAACGGATACGGGGAGTTCGTGGCGGATATGTACAAGGGGATGGAAGGCGAGAAGCTCTTCATCTGACGGGAGTTTTACGGTCCCAAAGCCACGAATTGACGCAACATTCGCCGCCCCCGATATTGGCGGAGCGGACCGGGCCCCTCTGGTGAGCTGTCTTGAAAGACGCTCATCATGTCGGACCGCATCGGGTCATCTCGATGCAGGTTTAGACGGGCTGATCAATCCCCATTCCTCTGCGAGACGACGACCCGATCGATGTTCACGTCGAAGGGAGATTGTTTATGAGCATGAGCGCCTACGTCTATCGTTTGAGTCTCACCCATGCCCGCCTGCAGGATGCGATCAGCCGGGAGCTGAAGCAGCGCTTCCCGGACTCCTTGCGTGTCGCGCGGCTGAAGAAGCTTCGCCTCGCGATCAAGGATCGTCTTGCCTCGCATGGTTTTCGGGGAGCGGACAACAGACGCTCCGTCGTCTGAAACAGCTCCGTCGTCTGAAACACCTGCAGCGGCGGACGCACCGTCCGCCGCATTGCACTTCCCAAACACAGGATCAGTTGAATGATGGAATTATTCGCGGCATTTGTGTCGTTCTTTTTGACCGGACCGCTGCAGGCTGAATTGAGCGAGAAGCTGCAGATGACGCGCGCCCCGCAAGCAATCGTCTCTGGCCTTATGGAATGCTCGAAAGAGGCGGCGCCGGCTATCGTTAACCGCGTGCTCTCCGAGCCGATATGGGCGCTGACCCAGACGTTCAATGTCTGGACTGGCCAGATACAGCCCGATGCGGTGCTTTTGGAGGCGGCGCCTGGATGCGCCAGCGCCATAGAGGCCGCCCGGCCATTTCTGCGCGAAGGCGAAGGATCAGTCTGAGGCTGGCGTGCTCCGCACACAAAAAAGGCCGGACATTTCTGTCCGGCCGACAGCCCGATAAAGACGGGCTTCTCAAGAGGGGTTGGCATGGGGACCTGCGAAACTGCGCCGGAAGGGAGGGGGCGCAGCGTTAATCCCCAGCCGTCACCATAATCGCCCCGCGCTGAGCGCAAGGCAATAGCGTATTATGCATGCATGCTATGCGCTGAGCGCATGAGAGTGTCATGATATCGTCAGTAATCCCAGCGTTGCGCATTGGCGACCAGAAAATCCCGGAAAACCCGGACGCGGGCGACGTTTTTCAGCTCTTCCGCGTAAACCAGAAAGCATTCAAGCTCCGGCATGTCCGCTTGGGGCAAAATCCGCACAAGGCTGGTGTCGGACAACGCCAGATAATCTGGCAGGATCGCGATCCCCACGCCATTCTCCACCGCGCGTCGCAAAGCGCTGATGTTGTTCACCTTCAGCGTAGAGGGGCGGGGGTCTTTGGAATCCCGGCCGGCAAAATGCAGCGAATTGATTGCGCTCAGATAGCTTTGCGCCGACACGCCGTAAGTTAAAATCCGATGCGCATCGAGATCGTCGAGCGTTTTGGGTTCGCCGAATCGCTTCAGATAGACCGCCGAGGCGTAGGCGTGGAAATGCATCGTGAACAGGCGGCGGCGAATCAGGTCCGGCTGCACCGGCTCGCGCACGCGGATGGCCACGTCCGCCTCGCGCATCGACAAATCCAGCTCGTCGTCGGACAGCAGGATCGTGAGCTTGATGTCCGGATAAAGCTCGATGAATTCGCCGATGCGCGGCGTCAGCCAATTGGTGCCGATGCCCACCGTCGTCGTGACCCGCAATTCGCCGCGCGGGCGCTCGCGTGTGTCCGACAATCGGGTGCGGGCGGCGTCGAGCTTCATCACCATGTCGCGCACGGTGCGGTAGAGCACCTCGCCCTGTTCGGTGAGGATCAACCCGCGCGCGTGGCGGTGAAACAGCGGCGCCTGTAAATCCAGCTCCAGCCCGCTGACCTGACGGCTGACCGCCGATTGACTGAGCCCCAGAGTCTCGCCCGCATGGGTGAAGGAGCCGGCCTCGGCGGCGGCGTGGAAAACCCGCAGCTTGTCCCAATCCACAATCAGCTCCTGTCGTCGCTCTTATGCGTGCTCGTTGGCGGCCAGAAAGCGCTCGGCCTCAAGGGCGGCCATGCAGCCAAGGCCAGCCGCCGTCACGGCCTGCCGGAACACGTCGTCGGCCACGTCGCCGGCGGCGAACACGCCGGGCACGTTGGTCGCAGTCGAGTTCGGCGCGGTCTTGATGTAGCCGTTGGGGCGAATTTCGACCTGGCCCTTAAACAATTCGGACGCGGGCGCATGGCCGATGGCGATGAACACGCCGTCGGTCTTCAGATCGCGCAGCGCGCCGGTCTCAACGTTTTTCAGCTTCACGCCGGTGACGCCAAGCGGATTCTCGTCGCCCATCACCTCCTCAAGCGCGTGGTTCCAGAGCACCTCGACCTTGGGATGCCTGAACAGCCGCTCTTGCAGAATGCGCTCCGCCCGGAACGAATCGCGCCGATGCACGACGGTGACTTTGGAGGCGAGGTTGGCCAGATAAAGCGCCTCTTCCACGGCCGAATTGCCGCCGCCAACCACCACGACCTCCTTGCCGCGATAGAAGAAGCCGTCGCAGGTTGCGCAAGCCGAGACGCCATAGCCTTTGAACTTTTCTTCCGTGGCCAGCCCCAGCCATTTGGCCTTGGCGCCGGTGGCGATCACCAGCGTGTCGCAGGTGTGGGCGTCGCCGCTGTCGCAGGTCAGCTTGAAGGGGCGGCTGGAGAGATCGACGGCGGTGACGTGATCAGAGACCATTTTCGTGCCGACGTGTTCGGCCTGCGCTTTCATCTGCTCCATCAGCCACGGGCCCTGAATGGGATCGGCAAAACCGGGATAATTTTCGACATCTGTCGTGATCATCAACTGGCCGCCGGGCTCGTAGCCGGAAATCAGCACCGGCTCCAGCATCGCGCGGGCTGCGTAAACGGCGGTGGTGTAGCCGGCTGGTCCCGAGCCGATGATGATCATTTTCGCGTGCATGTGAATCTCTGTGGCGGTTTGGAGCAGGGAAGCTATGCGCTCCGCGTGAGAATCCTGTGTACGATATGTACGCGACGCAGGGCTTGCGCGGCAAGGCTCGACTCTTCCTTCTCCCCTCGCGGGAGAAGGTGTCACGCAGCGCGTGACGGATGAGGGGGCCTGAATCTCGCAGCGCAACCCCTCATCCGCCCCTTGCTGACGCAAGGCGCACCTTCTCCCGCAAGGGGAGAAGGAAGAAAGATGGGCAAACTATTCCCCTCGCTGCCTCTTCGGCGGCAGGCTCGCCTTGCGCGCGAGATAGCGCCTGACGACTTCGCTGGCGATCTCGTGGGTGGCGTCGATGGGCTCATAGCTCCAGCGCTCGAACGCGCCCGCAAAACGGCGCACGGCGCCGCTGGCGATCATGGCGTTGAGAAAGCGCGTGATCTTGGGCGAGCCGCCGCCGGGCTCGTACAGATAGACCGGCGCGCCGGTGGCTGCGGCCTCGCCAACCATGTTGACGCTGTCAGCCGTGACCACGATGCAATCGGCGTTCGCGAGCATGGCGACATAGGGATTCTCGCCCGTCCCGTCCCAGATGAAACAGCGCTCCGGCGGCAGATCGGCCAGCGCCTCGCCTAAAGCGCGCATCAGCTCGGGCGGGGTGCGGCGCGAGGGCGTTATCGTCAGGCAGAAGCCAGCCTGCGCGCCGCTGCGCGCGATAGCCACAAGCGCTTCGTAATCGGCGGGCGTGAAAACATGGGCGCCGCTGGGGCCGCCAAGGCTGATGGCGAGGCGCGGGCCTTGCAGCGCTGCAAGGCGCGGATCGGGACAGCTCCGCGCCTGCGCCAGATCATTGGGGCGCAATCCGTGCGGCGAGGTCAGCGTCTTGACGATGTTGGGGCCGGTCGCCTGATCGTGCTCCGGCATCCAGATCATGTCGAACCGCGAGCGCCAGGCGCGCGGGTCTTGCAGGTAGAGCGTGAAGGCGTGGCCCTTCGACTTTGCGCCCATCACGCGCAAAACAGGGGCGGTGACGCGCCCCGATGCGATGATGATGTCGGGCCAGTTATAATCGAGCATCTCGCTTGGATCGGGCGGACCCCAGGGCGCGAAAAACGCAAACAGCGGGTGCGGCTCGACGCGCATCACCAGGACATCGCCGCCAAGCGCGGCGGCGATTCCAAGGCTGTTGACGTCATGCCCGGCCTTGCCGCAACTCAGCACCAGAATGCGCGTATCAGGCGGCAATAGTCCCGATGGGGCCGCGCTCAAACGTAGACGATCCCCAGAATCTCGTAGCTCTTGCCGCCGCCGGGCGTGTTCACTTCAACGGCGTCGCCCACGCGCTTGCCGATCAGGGCGCGCGCGATGGGCGAGGTGATCGACACCTTGCCGCTCTTCACGTCCGCCTCGTTCTCGCCGACGATCTGGTATTTCTTTTCTTCCTCGGTGTCGTCGTCGATCAGCGTCACGGTCGCGCCGAATTTGATTGTGTCGCCGCCCAGTTTCGAGACGTCGATCACCTCGGCGCGCGAAATGCGGTCCTCAAGCTCGGCGACGCGGCCCTCGTTCAGCGATTGCGATTCCTTGGCGGAATGATATTCCGCGTTCTCGGAAAGGTCGCCATGGGAGCGCGCTTCTGCGATCGCCTGAATGATGCGCGGACGCTCAACCTGCTGACGGTGCTTCAGCTCTTCCTCGAGGGCTGCATAGCCCGCGACAGTCATCGGAAACTTTTCCATCGTACCCTTCCCGCATTGGAGCCGCCGGGCTCCTCGGTTGAAGTGGCCAAAAGCCCGCCGGGCCGGCAGCAGCCGGTTTGAATCCCTATACGGACGATTGAATCAAAATAAGCCGGCGGGTCTCAAAGGAGAGCCCCGCCAACGTGATAGGTCAAGCAGGACCGAAGCCGTGCAGACCGGTAAGCTTATGCTGCGAAATAATCCTGCAACGCGCGTACTTCCAGATCGCCGCTTTTGTAGGCGCGAATGCCCTGAGCCGAAGCGACCGCCCCGGCCAGCGTCGTATAATATGGCACCTTGTGCAAGAGGGCTGCGCGCCTCAATGAACGGGAATCGGCAAGCGCCTGCGCGCCCTCCGTGGTGTTGAAGACAAGCTGGATCAACCCGTTCTTGATCGCGTCCACCACATGGGGCCGCCCTTCCGACACTTTGTTGATGCGCTGCGAGGCCACGCCGCTGGCCTCAAGAAAGCGCTGCGTGCCCCCCGTCGCCTGAATGCGGAAGCCCATGGAACTCAAGAGCTTCGCGGTCTCCAGCATGCGCGGCTTGTCGGCGTCGCGCACGCTCATGAATACGGCGCCGCCGGTGGGAACCTTGGTGCCGCTGCCAAGCTGGCTCTTGGCGAAAGCTGCTTCAAACGAGCGGTCGAGGCCGATGACTTCGCCGGTGGAGCGCATTTCCGGCCCCAGCACCGTATCGACGCCGGGGAAGCGGGCGAACGGGAACACGGCTTCCTTCACGCCCACATGCGCCAGCTCGCGATTGACGAGCCCGAACGAGGCCAGAGACTCGCCCGCCATGATGCGCGAGGCGATCTTGGCGACCGGATAGCCGATGACCTTGGCCACGAAGGGCACCGTGCGCGAGGCGCGGGGGTTCACTTCCAGCACGTAGATGTCGCCGTCCTTCAGCGCATATTGCACGTTCATCAGGCCGCCGACGTTGAGCGCCAGCGCCATTTTGCGCGTTTGCTCGCCGAGCTTTACCAGCGTTTCAGGCGATAGCGAGCGCGGGGGCAGCGAACAGGCCGAATCGCCCGAATGGATGCCCGCTTCCTCAATGTGCTCCATGATGCCCGCGATAAACACGTCCGTCCCGTCGCACAGGCAATCGACGTCAACCTCCACCGCGTCCGACAGATAGCGGTCGAACAACAGTGGGTTTTTGCCCAGAACAGTGTTGATCTGGCCGGTCTTGTCGTTGGGATAGCGCGCCTTCACGTCGGAGGGGATCAGGCTCGGCAAGGTGTCGAGCAGGTAATCGGCCAGCCCGGCCTCGTCGCGGATGATCGCCATCGCGCGCCCGCCCAGCACATAGGAGGGGCGCACGACGAGCGGCAGGCCAAGCTCGGCGGCGATAATGCGCGCTTGCTCAACCGAATAGGCGATGCCGTTTTTCGGCTGCTTCAGGCCCAGCTTGTCGAGCAGGCGCTTGAACTGGTCGCGGTCTTCGGCAAGATCAATCGAATCCACCGACGTGCCCAAAATCGGCACGTTTGCATCTTCCAGCGAGCGCGCGAGCTTCAACGGCGTCTGGCCGCCAAACTGCACGATGGCGCCTTTCAGCGTTCCGTTCCCGCGCTCCTTGTCCATGATCTCCAGCACGTCCTCGGTCGTCAGCGGCTCGAAATAGAGCCGGTCCGAGGTGTCGTAATCGGTGGAGACGGTTTCAGGATTGCAATTGATCATGATCGTCTCATAGCCCGCCTCGCTCAAAGCAAAGCACGCATGGACGCAGCAATAATCGAACTCGATGCCCTGGCCGATGCGATTGGGACCGCCGCCCAGAATCACGATCTTCTCGCGGTCCGTGGGGCGCGATTCGCAGGACAATTCGCCCGCAAACGGCGTCTCGTAGGTCGAGTACATGTAGGCGGTGGGCGAGGCGAATTCCGCCGCGCAGGTGTCGATGCGCTTGTAGACCGGGCGCACGCCCAGATCATGGCGCAGAGCGCGAACCTCGGCCTCGGGCTTGCCCGAAAGCGTGCCCAGGCGCACGTCGGAGAAACCGGCGGCCTTCAGCATCCGCAAATTTTCTGCATCATGCGGCAGGCCATGCGCGCTCACGCGATCTTCCAGCGCGACGATTTCGGCCAGCCTCTCAATGAACCAGCGGTCGATCTTGCAGGCCTGATAGATTTCCTCAACCGGCATGCCCATGCGCAGGGCCTGACCCACGACGATGAGACGATCAGGCGTGGGCGAGCCGAGCGCGGCGCGCACGACGTTCATGTCGTCGCCCTGTCCAAGGCCGTCGATCTCGATGGGATCAAGGCCCGAAAGCCCGGTCTCCAGCGAACGCAGCGCCTTTTGCAGGGATTCAGCAAAGGTGCGGCCAATGGCCATCGATTCGCCAACCGATTTCATGGACGTGGTGAGCGTGGGCTCGGCGCCAGGAAACTTCTCGAACGCAAAGCGCGGCACTTTGGTGACGACGTAATCAATCGTCGGCTCGAAAGAGGCAGGCGTCGCACCGCCCGTAATGTCGTTGGCGATCTCGTCGAGCGTGTAGCCGATGGCGAGCTTTGCGGCCACGCGGGCGATGGGAAAGCCCGTCGCTTTAGAGGCAAGCGCCGACGAGCGCGACACGCGCGGGTTCATCTCGATCACGATCATGCGGCCGTTTTCCGGATTGACCGCAAATTGCACGTTCGAGCCGCCGGTCTCGACGCCGATCTCGCGCAGCACCGCCAGCGAGGCGTCGCGCATGATCTGGTATTCTTTATCCGTCAGCGTCAGGGCCGGGGCCACGGTGATCGAATCGCCGGTGTGCACGCCCATTGGATCGACGTTCTCAATTGAGCAGACGATGATGCAATTGTCCGCCTTGTCGCGGACTACCTCCATCTCGTATTCCTTCCAGCCCAGCACGCTTTCCTCAACGAGGACTTCCGTGGTGGGCGAGGCGTCGAGGCCGCTCTGGATGATCTCGATATATTCGTTCTTGTCATAGGCGATGCCGCCGCCCGTGCCGCCCATGGTGAAGGACGGGCGGATGATGGCGGGCAGGCCGATGTCGTCGAGCGCCTCAAGCGCTTCCTGCAAACCCTTGGAGACGTAGCGGCGCTTGCGCTCGGGCTCGTTGGAATCCCAATCGCGCGCAAAGCCCTCAACCGCCTTCTGGCGCTCGGCCGGGTCGGCATGGCGGGCGGCGATCTCGGCGCTCTGGCGGGCGAAACTGTCCTTGTCGGCCTTCTTCAGGTCCGAGGCGTTGGCGAGCCGCGAGCGCGGGGTGTCGAGGCCGATCTTGGTCATGGCCTCGCGGAACAGGTGCCGGTCCTCGGCCTTGTCGATGGCCTCGGCGGTCGCGCCGATCATCTCGACGTCGAACTTCTCCAGCACGCCCATCTGCTTGAGCGAGAGCGCGCAATTGAGCGCCGTCTGGCCGCCCATCGTGGGGAGCAGCGCAAAACCCTTCGAGCGGTCGCCACGCTCCTTCTCGATGATCTTGGCGACGATTTCCGGCGTGATCGGCTCCACATAAGTGCGGTCAGCCATGTCCGGGTCGGTCATGATGGTGGCGGGATTCGAGTTCACCAGAACGATCCGGTAGCCTTCCTCGCGCAAGGCCTTGCAGGCCTGCGTCCCGGAATAGTCGAACTCGCACGCCTGGCCGATAATGATCGGGCCGGCGCCGATAATCAGAACGGTGTGGATGTCTGTGCGTTTGGGCATGAGCTTCCATCCGCGCCGTGGCCCCGGAGGGCAGGCGCACAAAAAAGAGGCCGCGCTTGAGGCCAATAAAGGCCGGAGCGCGCCCTCCGAAGACCCTGGGGGCGTTCAGACCGGCGAGCCGATCCGAAAGATGCGTGTGTCTAGACCAAAAGAGGTGGGTTGTGAACCCCCGCGTCGCCCGTCATCGGAGGGGCGACGCTATATCCCGGCGTTCTTCACAAAGATCTCAGTTCGTCGTGAACGTATAACCACTCTGCGTAGAAGATATGGTCGAGCCGGACGCAAGCCCATGCGGGGGAATGGAGACGTGCGAAGTTGGCGCCGTGGTCGATAATCCTCCCACGGCCGTCAGCGCAATGGAATCGATGAGGGCTCCAAACCCGTCTGCGGCTCCTTCGGCGGCGAACGTCAGCCAATAATTTCCAGCCTTGGTGATCTTGAAATACACGGTGCGCTTTGGCTTCAGGGTCGAATGTACGCAGGAATCAATTCTTGTTCTCGGCAGTCTCGCCGCGCCCGAGGCTGGATTAGCTCCATCCCACGCTTTCCATACAGCCTCGTTGTAGAGAGCCGTCGTGGTTTCGGGGTGACTGAAGCTGACGTCCGCATCGACATACACACTTAATTGATTGGTGTTCGCCGCTTTCGCTGAATCTGATTTTGCTGCGTTGACTTGAGATATTTGCAAGTTGATTGGTGTGATCGTAAGCGCTCCGCACCAGGTACCCGTCGTTCCAAGGTTGTTGTTGGGCGCGTATTCATAATCTAATTTATAATAGCCTGGCGCAAATAAAAATTTTCTATGGATAGAGCGATTGGAGCTGACGCCGGATCTTGGATATGAATCCATTGGCAGGATGTAATCGCTGCCTGATTCCTTACTGAATTCTATTTGATTTATGGGTGTCGTTGTCCAGCCGGCAGGCACGTTTTGCCATAGGCTGGATGCGGTGGCTTCTCCGGACACGTTCAGCCTGTGATTCTGAATATAGTCCGCAGGCCAAATCCCGGACTGCAATGTAAAGTTGTCAGTAAAAAGGGCCGTATTTTGAGGCCACGGAAACGTGTCCGCCACGGCTGCGCCCGGACAGGTGTTTTTGCAGAAGCGGATATTGTTAAGGACGCCGCCCCAACCGTCAGATGCACCTTCCGCCTGGAACGCAAGCCAATAATTGCCCGGCGTGGTCACTGATACCTTGACGCTGCGTTCGATCCATTTGTTATGACTTACAAGGCAGGCGTCAATCAAGTTTTCCGAGAAAACTGCCGGCGGGGTATTCGTTGACGCAAGGTCGAGATAGACCCCAATACGATTGGTCTGTGCGCCAAAAGCGCCATACGAAGAAGACGCATTTACCCACTCAACGTCTTTGCTGGCGGACCCGCAGACAGGCGTTGGTAAATACATATTGTACCGGACGCGATCCGTGTACCAGTATCGTAATTCATAATCTCCTATTGCCAGATAAACTTTTTTAGTTAGGTACGAGTTACTGAAACCATCCAGCTCGGCGACGTACGGGGCGGCGTTTGGCGGAGTTGCTCCGTAACTCCCGGGGGGCCCGATTTCGACTCCGTCTTTGTTGGTTAGCCAATTATTGAAGTTTTTGTACAGGCCTACGCCGCCACCAAGGTTCCGGTCCGGCTGAATGGTCGCTGCTTTGTCAAAGTTTTCCTCAATCAAGATATCTGGATTTGCGGGATTGGTTGTGCCTTGCGCCAGCGGTCCCTGGCTTTCCGCGCCGCCGTCGATTGCGATGTTCTGCAAGCCGACGACGTTGGTGAATGTCGTTGGCATGCTGGCGGTATAAGTGACAGAGCCGCCAATGGTTTCGCCAACGCGACTGAAGCCCAGGCTTTTGAAAATATACGGAGCCTGCTTCGGTGCAAGGCCGATGAAGACCTGTTGCGCGCGCGCGTCCGCAGCCGCCTTGATGCTATCAGGCGACATGTTGGGGTTCGACAGCAGCAGGGCGCGAGCTGTATCCATGCCCGCCAGCGCCGCTGCATTGGCGGCGGAATCCAGTTTCATCTTGTAGCTGACGGCGCGGGTGTAATCGATCCCGTATCCGACGGCGCCAACGAGGGGAATCAGCAGAATTCCCATCATCAAAGCGACGTTGCCGCGTTCGTCTGCTTGCAGCTTTTGAAGCTTGTTAAATAATCCGGTAAGCCGTGTCGCTGACATATGCCGCACTCGCTGTGAGGTCGATAAAATATTTAGCCTGATGCATGCTAACTTTGCGTACGTTGAAATACGCAAAGGCTAATAATAATTTTAATCAGCGGCTAACGGCTCAATATCCGGTGCAGCGCACGGTTAAACCTTGATTTGGAAAATTGATGTAGGGAGTTGCGAAGCGGGCGTTCGCATATCCCTGTCGGAACAGATCTATGGGGGCGATCAAACTTGAGCCAAATAACGGAGTGAACCGGTATCCCAGATCCACAATCACTACTGAGCCGGGACCGAACATGGCTGCTGGAATATTTGCGCCGGTCGCCGTCGCACCCGTAGCCGCTCCATTCAAAGTTCCACATTGGCGACGCATGTTTCCAAGTCCAAAGCCAGTATCGTAAGACGGCCAGTACCAGGCGACGTTCGCTGTATATGTGCAGTTCTTCGTGCAGCCTGGCACGGTGGGCGTAAAGGGAACGTTCGTGATCTGATGTACGATAAGTTTGGTCCAGTCGGCGGCCTCTCTGGCAGGAGGAAACAGATGGTAGGCTGCGTCAAAATCGAAATTCAGCTTCGTCAAGTCTGACGATTGCCGCTGGGCGACGATGGCCGCTATGTTTTCAGCCGCGAGCGAAAGTTGCCGCTCGATGCGCATATAGCGCTGCAATTCAACGCTGCCGAGCATCATAAGAATGAGCAATGGCAACAGAAGTGCGAACTCAATGGCGGCGACGCCATTTTGCGCCAGGGCAAAGCGCTTTGAAAGCGTCCGCATGGATCAACACCCCGCCGTGGCGGCCGCTGGAAGCCCGAAAGGGTCGTTCCTGAAAGCTGCTGCGCTTAGATAGTAACGAATTCCATCCGCAGCGCTGCGGCTTCCCGCCCAGATCATCGAGGCTAGCGGCACTGGATAGGCGACTTGAACAAGCACAGTATCGGCAGCCCCGCCGAGACACCATTTCGCCGCAGCGGGATTAATGGTCGTCGGCGACCATGAAACCCATTCTTCAGATTGCTTGATGACCACCACGTTGACTTCGACAGAAGAACACGTGAGTCCGCTGAGCTTGGGGCAAAGTATGTTTGTTTTGAACTGCTGAGCCGTCAGATTCTGCATTTGCACGCTGCCGGAGCGGATCTCCTGCGCCGCTTTGTGTGCGGCGTAGTCGATCTGCGAAAAGAAAAGAAAATCTACGCCGACCTCGATGATGCAGATGATCATCGCCAGAAATGGCATAGCCACCATGGCAAATTCCAGCGCGGCGGCGCCGGATTTATTCCGGACAAAACCGCGCACGCGACCAAGCACGCTGTCTTGGCGGGCGAGGCGCAGCGCATTGGCGGATGATAGGGGCAGTTTGCGTATCATGGAACGAGGATGGTTGTTATTATTTAAGATCAAGTTATTGGGTCATGGCGGCTAGTTCGCGATGAATTGCAGTTGCGGTTTTGTCAGTATTGCGCCGGGCTGAATGCCGGCGCTCGGGATCGTGACGACATTCGCCGGGGCGCTCATCGACAGCGCGCCCAAGGCGGTCAACGAGACCTTGTCGATGACGCCGCCCCAATTGTCGTCGGTTCCGCCAGCCTGAAACGTCAGCCAGTAAAAGCCCGTCTTGTTGATCCGGATATCAGCAGTGCTAAGGGTCGTGTAGCGCGATGAAACACAGGCGTCCACAAGTGTCGAAGGCAGTTTGGGCAATGTCGCAGGCGAGCCGTCAGGGTTGAACCACGAAGCGCGCGCGCGCAGAACAGGATCGGTGCGTGGATGGCTGAACAGCAGGTCGGGATCGACAAAGGCGCGCACAATCATCGAATCGGGCGCAAGCGAGGTCGTGCTGGTAGCTTTCACTATTGCGACATTTGAATTGACGTCTGCCGCGCCGCACAGAGTGTATTCAGGGATGAAGCCATGCGACCTGTAGAAATAGGTTAAACTATAATACCCCGGCGTCAGGATGAAGCGGCGGCTTATGCCTCGGTGGCTAGCTCCGGGCCGGGTGCTAGCGTCCAGTTCGATTACGTTTGTGCCGCCCGGGCCCCATTTCAGGAAGTCGATCTGATTTTCAGGCCATGTGGTCCAGCCGTTGGGCAGGTTCGTCCAGCCGGAATTCGTGCCTGATGCGTCGAGCGTGCGCTCGGTCCAGTTCGCGGTCGTATCCCCAACCGGCGTCTCGAATCCGTCGGAAAACAGCACCGTGCCGGCCGCCCATGGAAATGCTTCCGTCACCGTTCCCGGGCAGGCATTGCGGCAAAAGCGAATGTTGTTGAGTAAGCCGCCCACGCCGTCCGTGAAGCCTTCAGCCTGAAATGCGACCCAGTAATAGCCAGCCGCATACGTGGTGATCTTGACGCTGCGTTCGATCCATCTGCCACCCGACATGATGCAGGCGTCCACGACAGTGTGGAGGGTTTCAGTAAACGCGACAGGCGGAGTCTCCGTGGGAGCCAATTCCAGATAAGCGGCGATGGCGTTTGATTGCTTGCCTATTTCGTAAGTAAACCAATTCGCCTTCCCAAAGTTAGCGTCAGCCCACGCCGCATCGCTCATGCTCGCGGCGCAAAGATGAACCGGAGCATAATCAGCATAGGCAAGTCGATCCTTGTACCAATAACGAAGCTCGTACGACCCCTTCGTCAGATAAATCCTCTTCGCCAGATAGGTGTTTCCACCCGCATCGAGTTCAGCCACGTATGGCGCGCCATTAGGGGGAGGGGGTCCGTAGGTGCCCGCCGTGCCGATTTCCACCCCGGCCTTGTTCGTCTTCCATTCATTGAAATTTTTATAATTGCCGAAGGAGCCATAGGATACGTTGGCAGTAACGCCCGAGACATCGAAGTTTTCTTCGATCAACATGTTGGGGTCGGGGGGCTTGTTTGCATCGCTGGTTTCGGTTTGCCCCTCTGATTTGGACTCGCCCTTAACCGCCATCGTCTGGATGTTGAATATGCCCATGAGGGTTGTGTTGAGGCTGCCGGTGTAGGCGACCTGCGCGTCCACAGTCTCGCCCGTTTTGTTGAAGACAACCGCGCCCTCGCTTTCGGCAGGCGCAAGCGCGTTGAAGACTTGCTGCGCGCGGGCCTTGGCCGCAGCCTCCAATTCTGCCGCCGGCATTTTTGGATTGCTCAGGAGTAACGCCCGCGCCGTGTCGATGGCGGCCAGCGCGCTTGCCGTCGCCGCCGAATCCACCTTCAGGCGATAGCTGACAAGGCGCGTGTAATCGATCCCGACGCCGATTGCGCCAACAAGCGGTATGGCGAGCAATCCCGTTATCAACGCGACATTGCCTCTCTGGTCGGCGCCAAAACGGGCGAACAGGCTTTTCAGGCGCAATGTGGTCTTCATGACGGCGCCTCGCTGGACAACCAATCATGAGCTTTGCATTGAATAACTAATATGTCGTAACGTCCGTATCGTCAGTTCGCGTCCGCCGCGTTATCTCATCTTTACCTTAACCGCCTTCGTCGCCCGTGACAGGGCCGCGCCGCCGCGTTAGGACAAGCCCGTGACCCTGTCTCGCCAATTCACCCTGTTCGTCGTTGTCGGTCTTGCCGCCGCAATCGCCCATTTTGGAGCGCTCATCGGGCTCGTCGAGGCGGGCGGCTGGGCGCCGGAGCCTGCCACGCTGGTCGGTTATGTCGCGGGCGGGATTGTCTCCTATACGCTCAACCGGAGTCATACCTATTCCAGCGACCGGCCGCATGCAGAAGCCGGGTGGCGGTTTGCGCTGGTGGCGGGTGTGGGGTTCGTGCTGACATATCTCTTCATGTCGCTCCTGCATGGCTGGTTTGGCCTGCATTATCTGCTCGCGCAAATAGCCACGACCGGCGTTGTGCTGGTGTGGAGCTTTATCGCCCACAAGCTCTGGACGTTTGGCGACAAGCTCTCGCCCTAGCCTGCCCCGCTGATAGCCTTTACCCTGACTGTTCAGATTTTATAAATAAGCCGCGCTTATGCTGGCCTGAGTTTTGGTTGAAGGAAGCGGCGCGTTGAATGACTTCTGTGTCGGGTATTGCAATGCTGATCGGAGGCTGGCTCATCGGGGCCGCCCATCTGCAATTGTATTTGACCGGACAGGGCATCTATGTCGGCAGCACGGTGTCGAAAGATCGCTGGAACAAGATCTGCCATTATTACAAGCCCGGCGCGGTCGTGAAGCTGCGCATTCCGGTGAGGGGCGAATGCGAAATCCGGCTCATGCCGCCGCCCAAGAAGCCAGCCGCATCGCCCAGACGCTGAAGGGCGCGCTTAATCCTCCCGCCTGATCTGCCGCAGGGCCTCGCCCATCGCCATCGCGGCGGCGAACGCCACGTTGAGCGAGCGCGCTGGCGGGCGCAGCGGAATCAGCAACCGCGCGTCGGCGGCCTCGTGCACCTCGTCCGGCGCCCCCAAAGATTCCCGCCCCACCATCAAAATGTCGCCCGGCGCGAAGGCGAATCGGGAATAGGGCTGCGCGCCTTTCGTGGTCAGCAGCACCAGCCGGCGGCCCTCGCGCGCCCGCCAGTCCTCGAAAGCGGCCCATGAGATGTGGCGCTCTATCGTCAATTGGTCGAGGTAATCCATGCCTGATCGGCGGAAATGGCGGTCGGAAACGGGGAAGCCCGCCGGCTCGATAATGGCCGCATCGACCCCCAGACACGCGCAGGCGCGCAGCATTGTGCCGGCGTTTTGCGGAATATCGGGCTGAAACAGCGCCAAAGTCAGGTCGGACACGATCTGTCTCCAGTTTTTCGGCGGCCCTGAAACAGTGCGCGCACTCGTCGAACTCGCCTGCTCATAGCCTATTTGGGCGCCATGTCAGCGGCTTTACGAGGTGGCAGGCGCCGTTAAGAGGTGGATTGGCGCCGCACCGCTATGGACAACAGTCCGGATCGGTGCGAAACACCGCCCGCCCACATGCGCTGGTTGCGGTCGTCGTTCGGCGGCCTTTTCAGCGCTCGACAAGTGGCGATCCGTCGCATTCACCTTCGCGACGGCAAACATTATGACAACCCGGCCCGACCGACGTGCAAAATGCGCGTCGTTCCCGTCCAGCATCCGGGCGGGACCACACGGGACAAACGGATGGGGGAATAGACGTGGCCAATCCATCGACGGTCGAACCGACCCGCAGGGACATGCTCTTCATCACCACCGGGGCGGTAGCCGCCGTCGGCGCCGGCGCTGTGGCATGGCCTCTGATCAGCCAAATGAATCCCGACGCCTCCACATTGGCGCTCGCCTCGACGGAAGTGGACATCAGCGCCATTCCCGAGGGCGGCAGCCTGACGGTGAAATGGCGCGGCAAGCCCGTTTTCGTGCGCCATCGCACGAAGAAGGAAATCGATGAGGCTGTGGCGACGCCGCTGGCGCAGCTCCCCGATCCGCAGACGGACGCGGTCCGCGTCAAGAAGCCGGAATGGTTGGTCGTCGTGGGCGTCTGCACACATCTTGGCTGCGTACCTCTGGGCGCCCCCGGCAGCCGCGGCGAATATGACGGCTGGTTCTGCCCATGCCACGGATCGCACTACGACACGTCGGGACGCATTCGCAAAGGCCCGGCCCCCACGAACCTTGCAGTTCCAACCTATGATTTCCTTTCGGACACGAAGCTGCGGATCGGCTGAGCGAAAAGCTCAATCCGATTGCCTCCGTGCCACGTAATGTTCGGCTGATACCTATCGCCAGAAGAGACAGTCACATGAGCGGACCATCGACCTTCGTTCCCCAGAGCGCCCTCGGGCGCTGGTTTGAGAGCCGGCTTCCCATTGGCGGCCTCGTCCACAGCTCGTTCATTGCGTATCCGACGCCGCGCAATCTGAATTATTTCT
>CAMCMI010000039.1 GCA_945875875.1 Rhizobium sp. Q54 | reverse complement strand
TCGTAGGGAGGAAACGCCCAAGAAGGGCATCGGCGACAGCAAAGCCATCGCGCATACTCAATATGCTGCGGCGCCACAAAGATTGCAAGAGTTTTTTGCACCTGCGAGCAAATTTTTAGGAAGCCCTTTAGATTCAGTTCTTTCGGCTGGGGTGCGGATCGCGGATACGGCTGTAGACCAGGCATGCGACGACAATTTCCAGCGCCAGAAAGCCAAAGACGAATTGATAGGCTTCCGCAGGATAGATTCGCGCCCCATCCACCATTTGCGCCGGAAACAGCGCGATCAGCGCGCCGGTCGCAATCTGTTGCAGGAACACCCCGCCGATGGCGGCGATATTGATCAAAGACAGGCCGCGCCCGATCAGCCGGTCGGGAAACAGCGATTTGGCGTGTGCGGTCAACACCGGCGTAAAGCCAAAGGCGAACCCCAGCGCGATCACGAAGGGCAGGACGGCGCTATGGGGCAGCGACCCGAGCGC
This sequence comes from Rhizobium sp. Q54, assembly GCA_945875875.1. Classification (GTDB taxonomy): domain Bacteria; phylum Pseudomonadota; class Alphaproteobacteria; order Rhizobiales; family Beijerinckiaceae; genus Terripilifer. Next base: position 16,494 of record CAMCMI010000039.1, on the reverse strand, counting down.
CCCATAGGCGAGGAGGCCCGCTGACAGGCCGGCGCCGATGAGCGAGGGAGTTTTATAGCTGCCAAACAACCGGTCGCTGGCGCCCCAGAAGAACAGGCCGACGATCTGCGCTCCCACCATGGCCAGCATCACGCCGCCGCGCGCCTTGACCGACATGCCGTAGACGTCTGACAGCCACGGCCCGCTCCAAAGGCCCAAAATCGCGGCGAACGTCGGATAGGCCAACAATTGCATGATAAAAAGGCGCCAGAAGCCATCGACCCTGGTCGCCGCGACCACGCCTTGCGCCAGTTGCGAAAAGGTTTCTGCCCGGGCAATGCGGCTTGCGCGGGCCGGGGCGCTCTCGCGCACCAGCGCAAACACCAGCGCCAGCGCGACGCAGGAGATGGCCCCCACAATGACGAATGCGCTGCGCCAGCCCATGCTGGCGGCCACAAGCGCCAGCGGGGCGGTCGCTGCAAGGGCGCCGAAATTGCCGCCGCCGACATGAATGCCGGTGATAGTGGCGAACTGGCGGGCGGGAAAGCGCGCCGCATAAAGCGCCAGTGGCGCCATCAAAAAGCTGGAGCAGCCAAGCCCGATCACGAGCCTTGCGGCGACGAGATCGTTATAGTCGCGCGCAAGCGCAAACCAGGCCGTACCCGCGATCATCACAAGGCCGGTCGCCAGCATCGCGACGCGAGCGCCAAAACGGTCAATCGCCATGCCCAGCGGTATTTGCACGGCGGCGAACGAGAAGAAGAAGATTGACGCCAAAAGGCTCAGCGAGCGCGCGTCCAGATCAAACTCGCGGGCAAGGTCAGGCCCGATGACGCCGATGGAATTGCGGAAAAACTGGCTGATCATGTAGATGATCGTCAGCACGCCCACGAGCACGACGGCGGCGCCGATTGCCGGCGTTTCTTCTCTTTCGCCGCTCGTTGTTTTGCGGGGGCTCGCTTCGCTCATGACGCTCATGTATTGCTTGAAAGAGCGCGTTCGCCCACAGGAGCGCCACAATAGCGGTCTCTAATCTGAATGAAACCCCCCAATGAAACCAATTGATCTGGCTGCTTTCGTCGAGGAATTGGCGCGCGTGTCGGGCGAGGCCATCCTGCCGTTCTTCCGCACCGCGATGCACGCCGCCGATAAATCGCAAGGCGGCGCGTTCGATCCGGTGACGGAGGCCGACCGCGCCGCCGAGGTCGCTATGCGCCGGTTGATTGGCCGCGATTTTCCCGGCCACGGCATCGTCGGCGAGGAATTTGACGACGTGGCGCCGGGGTCCGAATTCGTTTGGGTGCTCGATCCCATCGACGGGACCAAGAGCTTTATCTCCGGCATGCCGACATGGGGCACGCTGATCGGCCTCACCCATAATGGCGCCGCCGTTTACGGCATGATGCGGCAGCCGTTCACGCGCGAGACTTTTGTCGGCGATGGGCGCTCCGCCACATGGCGCGGCCCCGGCCTCAACGGCCAGCAGATCGAGCGCCGCCTGCACAAGCGCGCCTGCGCTTCATTGTCGGACGCTGTGCTGATGACCACGCATCCATCCTTGCTGGTGGAGGACACGCTGATCCCGTTTCGCCGCGTCGAGGAGCAGGTGCGCCTGTCGCGCTATGGCGGGGATTGCTATTCCTATTGCATGCTGGCGGCTGGCCACGTCGATCTTGTGATCGAGAGCGGGCTGAAGCCGTTCGACATCGTGGCGTTGATTCCCATCGTTGAGGGCGCGGGCGGAATCATCACCGACTGGAGCGGAGGCCCCGCGGTGAATGGCGGCGCGATCATCGCGTCAGGCGACGAGCGCGTGCATGAGCAGGCGCTCGCCCTTTTGGCGCAAGGATAAGGCGCCTTAGCCCAGCGTGAGGATTCCGGCCTCGCCGGTCTCCAGCCCGAACAGCAGCTTGTGCCCGCCCTTGTCCCACGCCAGCGCGGACACGCTGGGGCGGTTGCGGGGAGATAGCTCCTCCCCCTCGCCAAGGCCGGCGCGCACCAGTAATTCGGCGCCGTCCGCCAAACGGCACAGCAAAATCCAGCCGTCCTCATAGCCGATCGCAATCACCGGCGCCTCGGGGTGGAAGGCGACCTGCGAGACCTTGAACGGGCGCACGCCGCATTCGCGCGGCGGCTTGCCCATGGGGCCGTCCTTGGTCTGGAACGGCCACACCACGCAGGCGTCGGCGCCCGATGTCGCCAGCCATTGTCCATCATGCGAGAACGAGAACGAGCGCGTCTTGCCGGGATAGCCGGTCATGCGCATGTCCTTCTTGTCGGAAATGCGCCAGCCGTGCAGGGCGTTCTCCTGCATGGAGGTGACGCAGAACAGGCCGTCGGGCGAGATCGTGAGATCGAGATGCGAGCCCGGCCATTTGAGGACGTCAGGGGCGCCTTCCGTATTGGGAAACCACAGGCTGACGCCATTGTAGTGAGACATGGCGAGCCGGTAGCCCTTGGGCAGAAACCCGAGGCCCCGCACGGTGCTTGGCGCCTCATGGCTCTTGACCACGCCCTTGGCGTCGCGCGCCCGCACATGCTTGCCCGCCGACCAGGCGATGGCGCCGTCGTTGCGCACGGTCAAAGCGTCGATCCAGCGGCCTTTCTCATTACCGATCTCAAGCGTTGAAGCATCCGCCCGCGTGACGACGACGCGGCCGTCGTCGCCCCCTGTCACCACGCGCTGGTCGTCGATATGGGCCAGCAGAACCGCGCCATCGGGATGGGCGGCGACGCGCTGGTTGGGCTCAATGAGCAGGATGTTGCCGTCCGCCAAAGCCAGCACTGGTTTGTTCGCCAGAAAGCCCGCGGCCACGACTTGCGCGCCCGCGTTGAATTGCGATACGGCGCCCACAAGCGACGTATCGTAGACTTCATCAAATTCAGGTTGCACGGGCGAAATCCTGTTTACTGGGCGGGGTTCGCCGCGCACGCCATAAAGCCCGAGCGCAAGTCGTCTTCTTTCAGATTGCGTCCGATGAACACGATTTTTGAGACACGCTTTTCATCAGGGCGCCATTCGCGCTGTAAATCGCCGTCGAGAATCATGTGCACGCCCTGAAACACGAAGCGCTTGTCCTCGCCCTTGAACGCCAGAATCCCCTTGGAGCGCAGGATGCTTGGCCCCTCGCGCTGCACGATGAGATTGATCCACGGCATGAAGCGCGCCGGATCGACTTCGCCGTCGATCAGGAACGAGAAGGATTGCATCTCCTCGTCGTGATAATGCTTCAGGCCGTGATCATGCCCGTGGTCATGTCCATGATCGTGCCCGTGATGATCGTGGTCGTCGACCTCCAGAAACGAGGGCTCGATTTCCAGAATGCGGTCGAGATCGAACGCGTTGCGGCCGAGCACCGCATCCAGCGGCACGGCGCAGCGGCTGGTCTTGTGCAATTTGGCGTAAGGGTTGATGGCGCGGATGCGCGCCTCCACTTCGCGCAATTCTTCCGGGGTCACCAGATCCATCTTGTTGAGGATGATGACGTCGGCAAACGCGATCTGGTTTTTGGCCTCGGGCGCGTCGCGCAGGCGGTCGGCCAGCCATTTGGCGTCGGCCACAGTCACCACGGCGTCAAGCCGGGCCTGATCCTGCACGTCCTGATCGACAAAGAATGTCTGCGCGACGGGGGCGGGATCGGCCAGTCCCGTGGTCTCGACGATGATCGCGTCGAACTTGCCCTTGCGGCGCATCAGGCCCTCGATGATGCGAATGAGATCGCCGCGCACGGTGCAGCAGATGCAGCCGTTGTTCATCTCGAACACTTCCTCGTCGGCGCCGACGATGAGTTCGTTGTCGATGCCGATCTCGCCGAACTCGTTCACGATCACCGCGAATTTGTGGCCGTGGTCTTCGGAGAGAATGCGGTTCAGCAGCGTCGTCTTGCCCGCTCCCAGATAGCCTGTGAGCACGGTGACGGGGATCTTCTCGGACATGCTTTACTCCAACGGGCGCTATGGCGCGGGCTGATCGCCCAGCGCTTTGGTCAGCTCCCTTATATTGTGGCGGACCATGTCGATGTAAGTCCCCGCAGGGCCATCGGGCGCAGAAAGCTGGTCCGAATAGAGGGCGCCGCCCAGTTTGGCGCCAGTTTCTTGTGCAATGCGGGTCGCCATTCGGGGGTCGGAGATGTTTTCGGCAAAGACGGCGGGGATTTTCTCGGCCCGAATCTGCCGGATAATGCGCGCCACGTCCTGCGCCGAGGCCGCAGCATCGGTCGAGACGCCCTGGGGCGCGATGAATTGCAAGCCGTAAGCTGCCGCGAAATAGCCGAATGCATCATGCGTGGTGATGACCTTGCGCCGCTCGGGCGCGATTTTGGCCACGCTCGCCTTGATCTGCGCTTCAAGCGCATTGAGCTTTTCGACATAGGCTTTGAAATTGGCCTCGTAGATCGCCCGCCCTTCAGGATCGGCCCCGATCAGGCCGTCGCGGATGTTGGCGACGTAGATTTTGACGTTGGCGACATCCTGCCAGGCGTGCGGATCGGCTTCACCATGGGAATGGCCGTGGTTGTGGTTATGGCCGTGCGAACTGCGGCCCGTGCGCAGCGTCTTCACGCCCTTGGTGGCTACGACGATCTTGCCTTTGGTCTTTGAGCTGGAAATCAGCCGGTCGATCCAGCCCTCCAGCTTGAGCCCGTTGACCACGACGAGCTTTGCGGCAGAAAGCGTTTTGGCGTCAGCAGGGGTGGGCGCAAACACATGCGAATCGCCGCCCGGCCCAACCAGAACTTTCACGTCCGCGCGCTCGCCCGCGATCTGTTTTGTAAGGTCGCCGAGAATAGAGAACGTGGCCACTACGGGCAGCTTTTCCGACTGCGCGAAGGCTGGCGCGATGGGCGCGAGCAGCGCGAGAGAAATCAGATTGAGACTTGCGCGTCTGGTGAACATGCTTTTTCCTCTAAAATGAGTTCACGCTTCAAGATGCCTGCGCGGCGGCAGGCGGCGCAGATAGCCGCCGCTTAACCCAAAGATCATCGACGCCACATGCCAGCCGCCAGCCGTCAGCACGATCAGCGGGCCGGGAGGCAGGTTGAAATGATAGGACAGCAGCAATCCCGCTGCGCTTGAGACCAGTCCGATCACAGCCGCGATCAGCGTCATGCGCGTGATGTCGGGCGACCAGAGGCGGGCGGAGGCGGCAGGCAGGATCATGATCCCCACCGCCAGCAGCGTGCCAAGAGCGTGAAAGCCCGCCACGAGATTGAGCACAACAAGGCTGAGAAACAGCACCTGCGCAGGCCCGCCCGCTTTGCTGACGGAGGACAGAAACCCCGGATCGAGCGTCTCCATCGCCAGCGCGCGATAGCCAGCGGCCAGCGCCAGCAGCGTGAAGGTGGCCACGCCCGCCAGAAACAGAAGCGTGTCTTCGTCCAAAGCCAGCACGTTGCCAAACAGGACGTGCAGCAGATCGACGCTGGAGCCGCGCAGCGACAGGATGGTGACGCCCAGCGCCAGCGACATCAGATAAAAGCCCGCCAATGAGGCGTCTTCGCGCAACGCCGTAAAGCGCGCCACGAGCCCGGAGAGCAAAGCCACCGAAAGCCCCGCCGCGAGCCCGCCAATCGTCATGGCGGGCAGCGACAGGCCGGCGATGAGATAGCCCACCGCTGCGCCGGGCAAAATGGCGTGCGCCATGGCGTCGCCCGTCAGGCTCATGCGCCGCAGCAGCAGGAACACGCCCAGCGGCGAGCCCGCAAGCGCCAGCGCGCAGGCGCCCACAAGCGCGCGCCGCATGAATTCAAATTCGATGAAGGGGGCGATCAAGAGATCATAAAACAAGGAGCGCCTCGCTCTGGACCGCGCGCGGCCTCGCGCGCAGAATGTTGGCCGTGAATGGCGCAAAAGAGCGCGCGAGGACGCGCGCGGTCCAAAAAAAGCGCGCAGACCAGAGCGCGCTCACGCTGCGCGCTCGCATTCGTGCGCCTCGCGGTCGAACGCCTCGACCATGCGGCGCGCCGAGAGCAGGTTTTCCGGGCATAAAACGTCCGACGTAGCGCCCCATGCGATCTTTTCGCGCGCCAGCAACAACGTCTGCGGAAACACACGGCGCACGAGATCAAGATCGTGCAGCACCACGATGACGGTGCGTTTTTCGGAACGCCAGCTGTTCACCAGCTCCAGCAATTCGCTGACCGTGCGCTGGTCGATGGCGTTGAAGGGCTCGTCCAGCAGAATGATCGGCGCGTCCTGCAACAACAGGCGCGCGAACAAAACGCGCTGCATTTGCCCGCCTGACAACGTGCCGATGGGACGGTCCTCAAAGCCGGTCAGGCCGACGGAGGCGATGGCGTCAAACACGCGGGCGCGCTGGGTTTTCGACAAGCCGCCGAACCAGCCGATGGAGCGCCAATGGCCCATGGCCACCATGTCGAACACGTCGATGGGGAATGAGCGATCAACGTCTGCGGCCTGCGGCAGATAGGCGATGGCGCGCGCATCGCACGCCAGCCGCTCAACCTTGCCGCCGATGGGCTGCAAGGCGCCGACGATGCCTTTCAAAAGCGTGGACTTGCCGCCGCCGTTGGGGCCGCAAACCGCCAGCAGCGCGCCCTGTTCAATCTCGCCGCTTAAGTGATGAACGACGGGATGGCGATCATAGGCCAGCGTCAGATCGTGGATACGAAGCGCCGCGCTCATGTCAAAGCCCACCAGACGCCAAGCCAGAGGATGGCAGATAGCATGACTGCGCCGATCAGCCTCTGACCCGCCGACATGCGCAGCAGCGACAGCCGTGCCGCCACATGGCTGGCAGGCCGGGCGGCGTGCGTGTGGTCGTGGTGTGCGTGGTCGTGATGATGCGGCTGTTCAGCCATCGGCGGCGTCCATGAATTGTTATACTATAACATGCCATGGGCGGCCCGTTTGCACAAGGGGCGCCGTGCGTCATCCTCGCGACGGCTGGAATCAAGGCGCCAGCCGGCAAGCGTAGACGCGGCTTTTAGTTTTACAAAACAAACAAATTAGCATGCGCGTAACTTTCGCCGACGACTGGCTAATCGCAAATCGAAAGATCTAAATGGCGCTGCATCGGGAGCGCCATGACTTTTTCTTTGAAAGAAATAAAACAGCTCGTACGTCCTGACCTCAAAGAGGTCTCAAAGAAATATGGAATTCGCTGCCTGTTGGAGATCAAGCCAAAATTGCCTGCGCGGCTTGTGATTTTTGTTGGAGGGCGCATCGACTTCAAAATGAATTACGAGGAAACGCGAACGCTGCTCTCATGCGCATGCTGGAACGAAAGGATCTGGGACAGCAACGCCGCCATTGAATTCAATCCCTATTATTACGCTGAACATTTCAGTAATGACGCCAGGTCTTGCCTCAGAGATCTTTTGCTGATCGTCAAGAAAGCAAACTGGCTGCGCTCCGACATCCCCGCCAAGGTCATCGACAAAGGGATGTTTCTGCAATTCCACTTTATGGATGAAAACGTCGAGGCGCCGGACCGTTAAGTTTTGTCGCCCGAATTCACGTATTCGGCGCCGTTGAAAATCACTGCGCTGCCGTTGCGGGCCGAGGCCACCAGCGTGACTCCGTGCAGGCGCGCGCGCTCAATCGCCAGCGAGGTTGGCGCGGAAATGGCCACCACGGCGCGAGCGCCAAACGCGGCGACCTTCTCCAGCATTTCAAACGAGCACCGGCTGGTGATGACAAAGAATCCGCTCGCTGGATCGACGCGGTCCTGCAACAGGCGACCAATCAGCTTATCCAGCGCGTTGTGGCGGCCCACGTCCTCGCGCACGACCAGAACCTCGCCATTGGCCTTGCACCAGCCAGCTGCATGCGTGGCGCCGGTTTGTGCGTTCAAGGTCTGGCGCGCAACGAGATCGTCGAGCGCGCGTATAATGGAATCAACCTCAAGCGTGAATGGCGGGGCTGTAATCGCGCTGGCGCACGGCATGGCCGACAGATCGTCGATGCCGCAGACGCCGCACCCCGTGCGGCCCGATATGTTGCGCGCGCGCGCCAGATGGCGCTGCATTTTGTCGGACGCCAGCGACACCACCAGGCGCAGGCCGCGTTGTTCCGGGTCTTCCTCGACGACGACGGAGCGAATGTCGTCGATGGTGTCGATCACGCCTTCGGTAAAACTGAACCCAATCGCGAAATCTTCCAGATCCTGTGGGCTGCACATCATCACCGCGAAGGGGATCGGCGCATAGACGATGTTGACCGGCGTCTCGACCGCCGCCGCGCGCACGTCCGCCGCGCGCACGCCCGCAAAGGTGAAGCGCTCAACCTCGACGGGCTCTGCGGCGCGCAAGTTCAATTCACTCTGCGGCATAGACTTTCCTGCAATCTCTGTTGGTAAAGTGTGACACGGCGGCGCGCGAAAAGCGAGGTTAGGGCGCCCCGAACGCCAGCGACTTCACCGTCACCGGAATCATTCCCGAGGGCATGCGGAGGCGGCCAATATCCACAAAATCAAAATCGCGCAGCACAATCCCGTCCAGCGCCAGAACCTCGCTGGCGATCCCCATCTCCTCGCGCAGCATCGCGCCAAGGCTGGCGGCGACGTCGCCTTCCAGCATCAGATAAAGCGGCGTTTGCGCTGCGATACGGTCAGCCAGAGCGGCGCATAAGCCTTCGCCGAAAGCGCGCACGCGCTCATGGGAGGCGTCGCCGCGCCAGCGAAATGCAAAAGCGACCTCGCGCGCAGGGTCAACATCGTCGAACATGGCGCGGTGACGCGTAATCGCGCGGGCCAGCGCGTCTGAATCAATATCTCCCAAAAAATCAAAAGCTGGTTGTAGCACAGGCAGATTGCGGCGCGGCAGCAGTTTGGAATGCGAGCTGACGCAAGACGTCTGCCCGCTCATCTGCACTGAGAATTCAGAGGCCCCCAGCGCAGTTGCGCGAATGCATTCGCCCGCCTCCAGCAGCGGCCATGGCGCGGCGCCCTCATCCCACAGGCGCCGCAATGCGCGGCCCAGGCGCCAGCCAAGATCGCCAAAATCCCGGGTCTCGCGATGGTAGATATATTCAGCCACCCCGCCGGAAAACATCACGCCCTCCAGCGCGCCAAAATCAGCGAGCGGCTCCGTGACGAAGAGATCAAGAGCCGATTGTGGCGCAGGGGTTTTCGTCAAGGCGGCGATGAGGTCTTCCGCCATGGCGTGCGCCACTTTGCGCATGTCGTCCTTGTCGGCGACGGCGCCGTGCGACCAGTTCACGCCAAGGCGCTTTGCATATCTGGCGCCTGCCGGGTCCAGCCGCACGATGCGATTGTCGAGATCAAACGCGACATGGCGCCCGCCGATTTCCATTGCAGCCGTCGCGATCACGCGGCCATTGTCCACCAGCGCGAACTTGGTCGTGGCGCCGCCGATGTCGATGTTGAGCAGGCGCGACATGTTTGCGCGCGAACGCTCCACCGCGCCCGAGCCATAGGCGCACAGCACCGCCTCCATGTGGTCGCCTGTAGCCGCCGCCACAAGCTCGCCCGCCTCCTGCGCCAGCGCGTCCATGATCACGGCGGCGTTCTCCTTGCGCGCAGCTGCGCCGGTCATGATTACGACGCCGGTCTCGACGTCGTCAGGCGTGATTCCGGAGATGACGTAAGCGCGGTCGATGATGGCGCGCAGCTTTACGCCATGGATAAAATCGCCCTCGAACGGCGTCAGCGCAACGGGCGAGGCATAGAGCGTCTCGCGCATTTTCACGCTGCGGCGCATGGCTAAAGGCTCGCCGGGGCCGCGCATCAACAGCCGCGAGAACACGATCTGCGTGCCTGACGAGCCGATGTCTATGCCCATGCTGACAAGGGGTATTTCTTCAAGCTCGCGCGAGCCTTCCGCGATTATATTATCATCCGCATCGTGCTCGTGATCGGCCTCCTCGCCCGGGCCGTGTTCGTGTCGCGCAAGCGCGCCGAACGCGTGGTCAGCGAGGGAATGGGAGGGGGGCCGGTTCGCCATGTCTTCCCTAAAGGTGAAGCGGGCCTGAAAATGCAGCAGCCCGGCGCGAACGCCGGGCTGCTTATATAACTTAATCTTACTTGCGTTCGCCGCGCAGATATTGCCGCACGATCTCGGAGGTGAGCACGACCTTGGGATCGTATTCGGGCGCATCTTCCATCTGGTCGAGCGTGTTCAGGCCCATCTGGCGGAAGATGCGTGCGGTGGATGAAATCAGTCGCACGGGATTCTTCGGATCGGCGTTGAAGTGCTGATGCACGGTATTCGGCGGGATGTAGATGTAATCGCCCGCTTCCCACTCATAGCGCTTCACTTCGTCCTGTACCTTCCATGCGAAAACGTCGGTGATTTCGACGTCGCAATCCTGATGCAGATCGTAGCCCTTGCCTTCCAGCACGTAGACGCATTCCTCGGCCAGATGCCGATGCTTGCCCGAGCGCGAGCCCGGCGGAATGATCTGCATGTAGGCGTCCACCGTCTCGATGCGCGTGTTCATCTGCTCGTTCATCAGATGCTTCAACAGCCCCTGACGCGACATTTCCCACGGCATTTCTTCCGGACGCACGATCTTCTTGCGGCGCGCGTTGCGCGAGGGCGCATCCTGCGCTTCGTCCAGAAGACGCTGGTAGAGACGCTCGTTCTGCTTGCCTTCGAGCCAGGCTCCGGTTTCGCCCCAAGCCATTAATAGCCTCCCTTGGGATGGTTCAAATCTTCCTCGATTTCACGCACAGTGAAGCCTTCGGCTTCCGGCGTCATTTCAAGCGGGCGCCCTTCTACCTGCTTCTGGAACAGCATGTTCAGGAACAGGTACATGGGCTTGGTCTTGATGACGAGCGCGCGCGCGGGCTTGGTGGTCGAGGCGTTGAAGTGCTGATGCACGCAATTGTTGTGCACGATGGCGATGTCGCCCGCGTGCCAGTCATAGCGGATGCCGTCGTGGATTTCGTAGCCGTCGCCATCGAGAATATAGAACGCGGCCTCGTTGACGTGGCCGTGCTTCTGCGAGGAGGCGCCGGGCGCGTATTCTTCCAGATGCATGTGGAAGGTCTGCGTGATTCCGTCCTTGGGCTCGACGTAATGGCGGCTGAAGCACAGCGGCCCGTCGATGAAGGCGGTCTCCTTTGCCTTGCGCACGCGCGGCACGGCGCGCAGGCGGTCAAGCTCCTGCTTGACGTTGTATTCGCCCTGAATGCCGCGCACGAACACGCGGTCTTTCTTGCTGTGGTAGAGCGAGGCGCGCTTTTCTTCGAGCGCCTCGGAATTGTGACCGACAGCGCCCGGTTGCGCGCCCTTCGTCACTCGTGAATCGTCGTCCATTGGAATCCTCCGCGGATTGGTCGTCCCGCTTCTTTAGTGTGGGCGGCGCGATACGTGAAGTGATACACGCCCCGCCCGGCCATGTCATGTGCCCCGGGTTGAACGCTGGCTTGACCTTGCCTGTCCTATGGGCAGGCGTGCGCATTTTTCCGCTTTGCCCCGCGCCTCAAACCCCGTTATGTGTCGCCGGATCAACACAGGGCTACAAGGCTCGCACCCCGGAGGACATCGCCTCATGCGTTACATCGATTGCTTCAACCACTTCTTCCCTAAGGCGCTCTGGGACAAAATGATGAGCACGCCGGGCGCCGCCGCCGATATCGGCTCGCGCATGCGCGGCATTCCCGCCATCTACGACCTCGACGAGCGCAAGCGCGTCGTCGACATGTTCCGCGAGAAGTATAATTATTCGCAGGTGATCTCGCTGGGCATGCCCCCGCTGGAAGCGCTTGGCACCCCCGAGCAGGTGGAGGAATTCGCCAAGCTCGCCAATGACGGCCTGGCTGAACTTTGCGCCAAGCATCCCGATTATTTCTGCGGCTGGCTGGCGGCTCTGCCGATGAGCTCGACCAATCGCGAGAAGGAATACGAGCGCGCAATCTCGATCGGCGCCAATGGCGTGCAGATCCACACCAACATCAACGGCCTGCCGCTCGACGACGAGCAGTTCCGCCCGCTGTTCGCTATCGCCGAAAAGAACAAGAACCCCGTGTTCCTGCATCCCTCGCGCGGCGCGTTCGACCTGCCTGATTACAAGACTGAATCGAAGTCGAAGTATGAAATCTGGTGGACGTTCGGGTGGCCCTACGAGACGTCGGCCGCGATGGCGCGCCTCGTGTTTGGCGGCGTGATGGACCAGTTCCCGGACCTCAAGGTTCTAGCCCATCATCTTGGCGCCATGGTGCCATTCTTTGAAGGCCGCGTCGGCCCGGGTTGGGATCAGCTTGGCAACCGCACCACCGACGAAGACTACAAGACGCTGTTGAAGAACATGAAGAAGCGCCCGCTCGATTACTTCAAGGACTTCTACGCCGACAGCGCGGTGTTTGGCTCAAAGCCCGCCACCGAATGCGGCCTCGCCTTCTATGGCGCCGACCGCGTGCTGTTCGCCTCCGATTGCCCGTTCGATCCCGAGAAGGGCCCCGGCTATATCCGCGACACCATCGGGATCATCGAATCGCTGAACCTGAGCGACGTTGACCGCGAGAAGATTTGCTACAAGAACGCGCAGATGCTGCTCAACATTAAGTAAGGGCTAAGGCTTCGCGAATGAGAAAGCCGGGCTCGCGCCCGGCTTTTTTGTTGGTTTTCTCTGGAGCTTTTGACTATGAGCGCCAAGCCTATTTCTTCATTTCCGTATCGGCGAGGCGTTGCAGAATCGGGCGCCACATTTCCTGATCCGATTTCGCGAACGCGATCAGCTCCTCGGGGCCCATATTGCCGACGAAGGAGCCGAGCTGGCGATAGCGGTCGATCATTTCCTTCTTCTTCTGCACGGCCTTCAGGTCCGCGCTCACCTTGGCGATGATCGCGTCCGGCGTGCCCAGCGGGGCGAGCACGGCGTTCCAGCCGCCAGCGCGGAAGCCGGGGATGGCTTCGGCCATGACTTCCATACTCTCGAAGCCCTGAAGGCGCGCTGCTGCGGTGTTGGCGAGCCCCATAATCATGCCGCCCTCGATAGCGCCGCCGACGCCCGGATAGCCGTCGAGCACGATGCTGACGCGGCCTGTGGTCACGTCGTTCATCGCCGCCGCCGGGCCGCCGGTGTAAGGCACAAAGGTCAGCTTCGTTCCCGTCATATCCTGGAACAATTCCATCGTCAGATGGGTGATGCGTCCGCGCCCCGTGGCTGCGAACGAAAGCTCGCCGGGTTTTTGTTTGGCCAGCGCGATCAATTCAGCGACGTTCTTCACGCCCAGCGTTTTCGACACGCCGATAAACATCGGCTGCGTCATCAACAGGCCGACCGGCTTGAAATCCTTCGGCAGTTCAATCGGCAGGTTGGGAGCCACGCCCGCCGCGCCCTTGAGCGCCAGAAACGCGGAGGCCGCCGGAACATAGAACGTGTAGCCGTCAGGCTCGGCCTGCGATGCGATGCGGGCCGAAATGCCGCCGCCGGCGCCGGGATGGTTGAGCACTTGAACCTGCTGGCCCCAGAGCTGGCCGAAATGTTCTGCAAGAATGCGGATCGTCACATCGTTGGAGCTGCCGGGAGCTGAATCGGAAATCAGCCTCACGGGCTTGTTGGGATAGGCGCCTTGCGCTTGCGCGCCGGTCGCCAATCCCAAAAGCGCGGCGAGGCCGAGGCCGAGACCAAGACCAAGACTCATGATGCGGGTCGTTTTCATGCAAAACCTCCCTGATTGATTTGTTTATTTGTCGGTTTTCGAAAATCCCGGCCCCATGTTCCAGTCCATTGGGAAATAGGGGCGGTCCACGAGGCGGCACCAGTTTTCCCAGCCGCGCTCATAGGTGAAGCCTGCGCGACCGCCTGCGTTCTTGGCCACTTCCTCGTCGGACATGGCGATGACGTCGCCCTCGCCCAGTTGATAGGCCTTGATGAGCATGTCGGCGTTGATCTCCATATAGATGGAGGTAAACACCACGTCGCGCAGCGACTTGCCCGCCACCACGCTGCCGTGGCCGCGCATCAGGGCGACCGTGCGCTGGCCCAGCGTTTCCGCTAGATCCTGGCCCATCTCATAGCTGGTGACGAGAAGGTTGGTGGCGCCGAACTTGTGCGAAATGTCCCAGGTGGGAATGTCGGTGCCGATCGGCGCGCACATGTGCATGATCGGGCGCATCTTCTTCTTCGTCTGCACGGTGAAGGGCACGACGTTGGGGCTGTGGTTGTGCACCACCGCCATGACGTCGGGACGCGCAGCGTATACGGCGCCATGGATGAAGCGCTCGGAATAGGGTTTGCCCGCCTCATGGCCGACGATTTCGCCCTCGTGCGTGAATTCCATGATGTCGCTGAACTCGACGCAATTGGGCGCCCGCGCCCGCGACAGCAGGAAATGATCGGGATTGGTGGGATGGCGGATCGACACATGGCCGAAGGAATCGACGACGTGGTGTTGCGCCAGAATGCGGTTGGCGGAAACAAGATCTTCTTTGATCTGGTTGAAGCTTAGCATGTAGTCCTCCCGAAAGCGTTATCAGCTTCCTACCACGTTTGACGGCGCGGAAAAGGGGGCGGCGCTCACCCCTCATCTTCGTTTGCCGGTGCAAACCCTGCAATCATGGTTAACGAAGGCTTTACGGCAGGCGCCCTGCGGCCTTATCGTCCAGCTATTATGTCAATGATTCTTCCACCAGCGCCCGGCATGAGCGCATTTAGCGCCAGCCCTTGCGCCAGCTCGCTGCGTTTGCAGGCACGTTTGCCGTTATGGGGCTTTTTCCTCCCGCCAAGCTGGCGCGACGTGAAGGTTTTGCTCGAATCGCACGGCGCCGGCGTGAGCTTTGGAATCGGTCGCCAAATTCGCGTTGCATGGCGGGGTCGTCGCGCCAGCCTGCAAATTCGCGCTGACGGGGCCATGGCGGAGGCAGAAACGAACGCACTTCTTGGTCTCATAAACGGGAATTCAGAAGACCCCGCCCGCATCGGCCTGCGCAGCGCCTATCCGGCGAGCGTGACCTTTGATCCGCAGCTTGAGCTTTTCATCGCAAGGGCGCTCGCAATCCCCGATCTGGTGATGGCGGCAGGCCGCAACCTGACGCAACTCGCCTGCGCGTTTGAAATCGCGGTGATGGATTACCAATCGTTCTGCAAGGCGCGCGGGGAAGAGCCTGCGCTCTATAGCGCCGGAGCTGGACACCTCCGGTTCGCCAGTCATCTTGCCGCTCCTGACGACGTAAGCCTGCGCCGCGGCGCGCCTTGAAGCTGGTCTTATCCGGCGCCAAGGTATTTTAATGCGCCGCGCCCTGCCGCAGCTCCCGTGGCAAAACACGCCTGCAACAAATAACCGCCCGTCGGGGCTTCCCAATCCAGCATCTCGCCAGCTGCGAACACGCCCGGCAGGCGCTTGAGCATAAAAGTCTCATCCACCTCCTCAAGCGCAATGCCGCCAGCTGTCGAGATCGCGCGCGCTATCGGCGCCATGCCGACAATGCGCACCGATACGTCCTTGATCCGGGCGGCGATATCCTGCGCGCTCGCAGGCAGCGGGCCAGATTCGCGCAACAGGCTGGCGGCGGCGGGCGACAGGCCTGCCCCTTTGCGCAGCACGTTGGAGATGGATTGAGAGCTTGATCGGCCCTGCCGGGCAGCCTCGATCTTGCGGGCCAGAGCGCTCTCGTTCATGTCGGGCCGCAAATCTATGCGAAGCGTCGCAAAGCCCATGGCCGCAACCTCTTCGCGCAACGCGCCCGACAAAGCGTAGATCGCGCCGCCCTCCAGTCCGCGCTCCGTGACGATGGCCTCGCCGCGCATATGCTGGCCACCAAAAGACAGGGCGAGATTTTTCAGGGGCGCGCCAGCAAAGCGCTCGCGCATGGTCGCCGACCATTCGACGATCACTCCGCAATTGGCGGGCCGCAGCGGTGCAATCTCAATTCCCTGCTCGGCCAGAATCTGCGTCCATCCCCCGTCCGATCCCATGCGCGGCCATGAGGCGCCGCCCAGAGCCAGCACGATGGCGTCAAAGGCGAGCGTTTCTTCCACGCCCTCAGCCGTCTCAATCGTAATTGAGCCCGGCGAAACGCTCTTCAGCGCGCAGCGGGTGCGCACCTGCACGCCCAGACCGCCCAGGCGGCGCAAAAAGGCGCGCAGCAGCGGCGAGGCCTTGAAGCTTTTGGGGAAGACGCGCCCGCTGGAGCCCACAAACGTCTCCTCGCCAAGCTCGCCCGACCATGCCCGCAAGGCGTCCGGCGACAGCGCCGCGATCGCGGGCGCAAGCCTGTCCGCGGCGGCGCCGTAGCGGGGCATGAAATCCTGCATGCCTTCCGAATGGGTGAGGTTGAGGCCGCCACGACCCGCCAGCAGGAATTTGCGCGCCAGCGAGGGCATGCGGTCGAATAGGGTCACGTCTGCGCCAGCTTGACCCAGAACTTCAGCGGCCATCAGGCCGGACGGGCCGCCGCCTATAATAGCGACGCGGGGTTTTCCAGAATTTTTGCTCATCCCCGGTGGTCGCACGCCGGAAGCCCGCGCGCAAACCGTGCGCCAAAGCATGCGTATTGTGCTATGCACCCGCCATGAACAGACGCGCCAAAGACCGCCAGCAACGTGGCGAGGACATCACCGATTACGAATTCGTGGACGCAGCCGCCC
>CAMCMI010000038.1 GCA_945875875.1 Rhizobium sp. Q54 | reverse complement strand
AATTGCGCGCGGCGCAATTTCGCCGCTGCAACCATCTGCATCGCCTTGGTGATCTTCTGCGTCGCTTTGACGGAGGAGATCCGGTTTCGCAGGTCCTTCAACGAGGCCATTAGACTTGCTCTCCGCCTCTACCCGCAAGGGGCAGAGGGCCTTTGTGAACGACTAGGCGAAGCTTTTCGAGTAATCGACGACAAGCGCCTTGAGCTTGCCCTCGTTGTCCGAAGACAGATCCTTGGAGTCGCGGATGCCCGCCAGAAGATCGGCGTGCTTGCCGCGAAGCAGCGTGAGCAGACCATCTTCATAGGCGCGCACGCGGCTGACCGCGATGGGGTCGAGATAGCCGTTCACGCCGGCGTAGATCACGCAGACCTGTTCTTCCATCTTCAGCGGCGCAAATTGCGGCTGCTTCAGAAGTTCGGTCAGGCGGGCACCGCGGTTCAGCAGGCGCTGCGTCACGGCGTCAAGATCAGATCCGAACTGGGCGAAGGCCGCCATTTCGCGGTACTGGGCCAGCTCGCCCTTGATCTTGCCAGCGACCTTCTTGGTCGCCTTGGTCTGCGCGGAGGAGCCCACGCGCGACACCGAGAGGCCGACGTTCACCGCCGGGCGAACGCCCTGGTAGAACAAATCGGTTTCAAGGAAGATCTGGCCGTCGGTGATCGAGATCACGTTGGTCGGGATGTAGGCCGACACGTCGTTGGCCTGCGTCTCAATCACGGGAAGCGCGGTCAGCGAGCCGGCGCCATTGGAATCGTTCAGCTTGGCGGAACGCTCCAGCAGGCGGGAATGGAGATAGAACACGTCGCCGGGATAGGCTTCGCGGCCCGGCGGGCGACGCAGCAGCAACGACATCTGGCGATAGGCCACGGCCTGCTTCGACAGATCGTCGTAGATGATAACGGCGTGCATGCCGTTGTCGCGGAAGAACTCGCCCATGGCGCAGCCTGCGAAGGGCGCCAGGAATTGCATCGGCGCCGGGTCGGAGGCGGTGGCGGCGACGACGATGGAATATTCCATCGCGCCGCGCTCTTCGAGCACCTTCACGAACTGGGCGACGGTGGAGCGCTTCTGGCCGATGGCGACGTAGACGCAATAGAGCTTCTGGCTCTCGTCGTCGCCTTCGTTCAGGGCTTTCTGGTTCAGGATCGTGTCGAGCGCAATCGCGGTCTTGCCGGTCTGACGGTCGCCAATGATCAGCTCGCGCTGGCCGCGGCCGATCGGGATCAGCGCGTCAACCGACTTGAGGCCGGTCGCCATCGGCTCATGCACCGACTTGCGGGGAATGATGCCGGGCGCCTTGACGTCGACGCGCGAACGCTTGTCGGCGACAATCGGGCCCTTGCCGTCAATCGGATTGCCGAGCGCATCGACGACGCGGCCCAGCAGACCCTTGCCGACCGGCACGTCCACGATGGAGCCGGTGCGCTTGACCGTCTGGCTTTCCTTGATCTCGCGGTCGGACCCGAAGATCACGACGCCGACATTGTCGGTCTCGAGGTTCAACGCCATGCCGCGCACGCCGTTTTCGAACTCGACCATTTCGCCAGCCTGAACATTGTCAAGGCCATAGACGCGGGCGATGCCGTCGCCGACGGACAGGACCTGTCCGACCTCGGTGACTTCAGCCTCATTGCCGAAACTTGCGATCTCATTCTTGAGGATCGCGGAGATTTCTGCGGCGCGGATATCCATCAGCCGACCTCTTTCATGCGATTGCGAAGCGAATTGAGTTTTGTCCTGAGCGAGCCGTCGACCATGCGAGACCCGAGCTTGACGACGAGGCCGCCGATGATCGACGGATCGATCTTAACGGCGACGTCCACCGAACGGCCGCCGGAGACATCCCGAAGGGCCTCCTTCAGCGCGCTCAGGTGCGTTTCAGAAAGCGGCTCGGCGACAATGACTTCAGCGCGGGCGATGCCGCGCGAATCATCGACGAGCGCGCCGAAATTGGCAATCATGTCCGGCGCGGCGAACAGCCGGCGCTTGGAGGCCACGAGCTGCAGGAAATTGGCGGCCAGACCGCTGATTCCCGCCTTGGCCAGCACGGCGCCAAGCGCGCGCACCTGTTCCTCGGCGGTGAAGACCGGGCTGCGCACGAGTCGCGCGAAGTCTGCGCTGTCGGCGAGCATGGAATTGAAACCCGCAAGGTCGCTGACGACCTGATCGACGGAATTCTGTTCCTGCGCGAGCGCGAACAAAGCCAGAGCGTAACGCCCGGCCATGCCTGATACTATTGTTTCCGCTTGAGCCAAGGTAGGCCTCTGTGCGCCGGTAAATCGGACGCCCGAACAACATTCACTGCTTGCGCAGCGGTCTGTCGGGCTGTTTTCTTCGTGAAAACGAGGCCAGAGAGGCGCGCGAACGCTCTCACACCCCGAAGGCTATGTGGAACTAACATATGGTCCGGCGCGGAGCAACACCGCTCGCGCTTCGGTGTGGCAAAATGTCAGGTTCTAGCGCCCCGGCGCCGCGTCATGGCGTCGCACTGGCCCCGCGCTCTCATCAGCAAGCTGAAGCTGGAGCGCTTTCCCAACCAGACTCATGAAAATGACAACGCGGGATCGCCGAAATTCGTTCCCCCGGCTCTGGCGCAACCACGCCCCATGACGTTAAGATGACATCGGTTCCATGGTCGCCGACGCGTGAGGCCATGCGTTCTGACCCGACCTCCGACCAAAAACACCTAACCACAAACACATAACCTTTGCATGGAGTGTGGCGTGAAGGCTGGTTTTCTTTTGATGGGCGCCGCCGCCCTGTCGCTTCTTTTCCCCCGTCTGGGCCGCAGCCGCGCGCAGGCGCCCGACCAGCCATTGCGGGACGTTCCGCAAGCGGCCGAGGCCGCAGCGCTCGCCCCAAGGCCGCAACCAGCCCGCGCGCCCAAGCGCATGTGGGCGCTGATGCAATTTTCGCCGGAAGTGATCGTGCTGGCGGTCAGCCCCTCGCGCGCCGAACTGGAGCGCGAGCTGGCCGAGCTGAACGAGACGTGGAACCATTGGGAGCTGCGCACCGAGCGCCAGCGCTACGCCATTCAGGCCGCGCCGGTTCTTTATGCCTCGCAGGAGCCCGCCCCGGTTCGCCCCATCGGCTCGACGGCGACGAGCTGAGGACTTTGGGAATTATCCGAAGGGGTTGAGCAGCTCGACGCCGAAGGCTCCAAAATCGCGCACGTTTCGTGTCACGACCGTCATACCTTTTACGCGGGCAGATGCGGCGATGACTGCGTCTTCGTAGATCTCGGCTGATCGGGCGTGCATAAGCCGCGCTGTTTCTCGCGCAATTTCGGCATCGATCTCAATGACGCTGGCGGACGCTGCAAGATCATCGATCCAAAGTTGGATTTGTATCGCTTTGTCGGGATCGCGGGGACGTGTCAATTCAACTCCGGCTTGAAGCTCCTGAAATACGATAGCCGGGATGAACAGTGCGCTTTCCGGGATCGAAGCTATCCAGGCGACTACAGCTCCGTGGGGCTTTTGCCTGCGAAGCTCCGACACGATGTTGGTGTCCAGTAAATACATATAGTTCAGTCGAAAGCCGAAATCGGGCGCCGACGCATTTGTCCCCGCTCAGGCAATTGCAAGTCGAACCTCGGCCCCTCACCCAACAATACGGTCTTGAGCGATTTGCCGCGATCCGCCGTCAGCTTGCGCCATTCGTCCACCGGAACAAGGACGGCGGCTTCCCGCCCGCGCTTTGTCACCATCTGGGCTCCTTCACTTACGCACAAATCGAGTAATTTGCTGAATCGCGCTTTGGCGTCCTGAACCGGCCAGACTGGCAGATTTCGTTCCATCTTGTCGCTCCATGACTAGTTACAAATCTAGTCAGTATGTTCATGGTCTTCAAGCCCTCACAAAAAGCTCATCGGATCGACGTCCACGTCCACCCGCACCCCTCCGCGCTCGGGCGGGGCCGCCGCCATCATGGCGCGTAAAAAACCCTGCATGTCGGCGCTGCGCGGCGCGCGCACCAGCAGGCGGAAGCGGTGGCGCCCGCGCACCACCGCGATGGGCGCCTCCGCCGGCCCCAAAATGGCCAGATCGTCGTCCTGCGGCATCTGGCCCGCCCGCGTCATGCGCCAGCGGTCCGAGGGCGGCAAACCATGGGCGGCGCGCACCAGAGCGCGTGAATGCGTCTCGGCTGAAGCGCGATCCTTGCCTGACACGATGAGCGCGGCCAGCCGTCCGAATGGGGGCAGGCCTGCACGACGGCGCTGCTCGGCCTCTTCGGAGAAAAAGCGTTCGCTGTCGCCAGAAACCAGCGCGCGAATCACCGGATGATCGGGCTGATAGGTTTGCACCAGCCCGATTCCCGGCCTGTCGCCGCGCCCGGCCCGTCCCGTCACCTGCTGCAACATCTGGAACGTTCGCTCGGCGGCGCGCGGATCGCCACTTGAAAGGCCCACATCGGCGTCGATCACGCCAACAAGCGTGAGCTGCGGGAAATTATGCCCCTTGGCCACCAATTGCGTGCCAATGATGACGTCGAACGCGCCAGCGGCCACCTGTTCCAGCTCCAGCTTCAGGCGCTCGGTTCCGCCCGCAAAATCGGACGACAGCGTGACGATGCGCTTGCCCTCAAAACGCTGCGCCGCCTCGTCCGCAATGCGCTCGACGCCCGGCCCGCAGGCGGTCAGCGAATCCACGCTCTCGCATTCCGGGCATTGATCGGGCCGCCGCTCGATATGGCCGCAATGGTGGCACACCAAAGCGCGGCGAAAGCGATGCTCCACCAGCCAGGCCGTGCATTGCTTGCATTGAAACCGATGCCCGCAGGTGCGGCACAAAGTGAGCGGCGCATAGCCGCGTCGGTTGAGAAACAGCAGCGCCTGTTCGCCGCGCTCCAAAGTCTGGTCGATGGTTGAGGCCAGGCGCGGCGAAATCCATTTGCCCCGTTCTGGGGCCCCTGCCCGCATGTCGATGGCGCTGAGAATGGGAAGCGTGCGCCCGCCGTAGCGATTATCCAGCCGCACATGGCGATAGCGCCCCAATTGCGCGTTGACGCGGCTCTCGATGGAGGGCGTGGCGGACGCCAGAACGCAGGCCGCCCCCTCAAGGCGCGCGCGCACCACAGCCATGTCGCGGGCGTTGTAGGAGACGCCGTCTTCCTGCTTGTAGGCGCCCTCGTGTTCCTCATCGACGACGATCACGCCCAGATTGGCGAACGGCAAGAACAACGCCGAGCGCGCCCCCGCCACCACGCGCGCCTCGCCAGAGGCCGCTGCGGCCCAGAGCCTTGCCCGTTTGCGCGGACTGACGCCTGAATGCCATTCGCTGGGGCGCACGCCAAAGCGGGCGGCGAAACGATCCAGAAATTGCGCCGTCAGCGCGATCTCGGGCACCAGAATCAGGGCCTGCCGCCCCTGCGCCACCGCAGCCGCTGCGGCTTCAAAATAAACCTCGGTCTTGCCCGATCCGGTGACGCCTTCAAGCAACGTGCAGGAAAAGGCGCCCTCGGTGACGCGGGCGGCAAGCTCATGGGCAGCCGCCGCCTG
Source organism: Rhizobium sp. Q54 (assembly GCA_945875875.1). GTDB lineage: Bacteria > Pseudomonadota > Alphaproteobacteria > Rhizobiales > Beijerinckiaceae > Terripilifer. The sequence continues at coordinate 12,348 of CAMCMI010000038.1, read as the reverse complement.
ATCGGGCTCGAAGCGGGTTGGCGCAAACCCCAGATCAGGCGCCAAAGCCACGGGCTCGGGCGCCAGCGCGACAGCCTCCAGAGCGCCCTCGTCGATCAGGCCATCGATGACGCCAACAGAACAGGCGGCGGCCTCTGCGAGCAAGGCTTTTGAATAGCTCAAGCCCCCTTCTGCGACCTTGAGGACACGCGAGCGGGCGGGCGTGATTCGCAAAGCCTCGCGGGCAAGGTCAGCCGGGGCCAGCCGCACGCCCACGCGCACCGGCTCGGGGCCAGCCGAATCGGGCGCCCGGATCGCCATGCGCAACACCATGCCGCGCGGGCTGAGCGTCCAGCGCGCCACCCAGTCGATAAAATCGCGCAAGGGCGCGCGCATCGGCGGCAGGTCGCGCTTGTGCAGAATGGATTTGAGATTCGAGCCAGCCGGGGCTTCCCGCACGTCCCACACCACGCCGGTGACTTGCCGATTGCCCAGCGGGACTTCCACAAAATCACCGGGCGCCAGCTCCAGCCCGCGCGGGATTTTATAGGAATAGGCGATGTCCACGGCCACGGGAACAAGCACGTCGGCGACGAAATCGCCCGCCGGGCCGCCGGTCACATCATGGGTCGCGCCAAGTTTCATGGCGCGACGTTTAGCATTGATTCGGGGGCGGGCGCGCCACGTCTGTATCCAGAAGCGCCCGCCCCTGATCTCACTTGGCCGACAAAATCCCCTGCACCCGCTTTTTCTGCTCGGGCGTCAGGTCAGTGATCGCCGAACGAACAGCTTTCATCGTCGGCTCCGCCGCGATGTAATCCACATACCGCTGCGATTTCTCGCCGTCGGCCATCAGTTTTGGGTCGGACAGGGTGTCTTTGACCACGGCGCGCAGAAAATCGAGCCGCGCCTTTGGCACGTTTGGCGGCACGACGAGGATGCGGCCCAAATCTTCAACCACGCCGTGGAAATCCATCAACCATTCGTCCTGCGGGCTCATCCTCACCGATTCGAAGATCGTCGGCAGATCGGGGAAGAAGCGCGAACGCTTGCGAGACATGTTGGCGACTGCGTGCAAATCGTTTGAGCGCACATAATTATTGGCCGAAGTGTCGGAGACGTAGATGGCGTCCATCTCCTTGCGGGTGACGGCCAGCCCCGCGTCGTTCGAGCCCTTGTAGCCCATCACGATCTTGCACTTGATCTTCAGGACTTCGCAGGTGGTCTGCGCGCCGTCCGACAGGCCGTCGATGGGGCCGGTGGCCGACCATGCGATCTCGCGACCCGCCTTTTGAAAATCAGCGGGCGTTTTCAGCGGAAAGTCCTTGTGCACCAGCCACACCCACGGCGAGGCGCTGACCGTGCCAAGGTGTCCGAATTTTTCAAGATCAAACCGCACGCCCGGCGATTCCATGATCTGGGCAAGACCCACCGCCGTGCCATTGGCCAAAATCATCCGCAGACCGTCGGGCTCGGCGACGTAGAGATTGTTCATGGCCGTGATGCTGCCGGCGCCGGGCTGGTTCTCAACCACGACGTTGGCGCCAAGCCGCTGCGCCATGTAGGGCGCCATCATGCGGGCGTAGGCGTCATAACCGCCGCCGGGGCTGAAGCCCACAATGATGCGAACTGTCTTGCCCTTGTAGAAATCGGCCTCGCCCTGGGCGTGGGCGGGCGCAAAAGCCGATGCGGCCAGTGCGACGCTGGCTGCGATTGCGGTCTTGATGGCGTTTAACCTCAACATATGTCCCTCCCTGAACGGCGCCGCTTTTTTCGCGACTGCCGCAAACCGGACCAAGCCGGGTAGATGCACATCATCTTGAGCAGAATTTTGCGGAAGGCAAGCCGTCCCGGGCTGGCAATGATTCTCAAACCGGCGACAGCAGCGCCGCCATGGCGGACCCGTCGGGCGTAGCCGCAACGCATATTTCGCCTGCGCCCAATCCCGACAGGCCTTGCGCGCAATCGTGTGAAATCGCCACATGCCGCAGGCGCCTTGCGGGCTCGGCAAGATTGGCTTGTTCAATCAAAGCGCAAAAAATCTCTGCGCTGCGCCGCGAATAATGCAAGGCGGCGTCAATGCTTCCCGTGCGCAGAGCTTGCGCGATCTCATCGGGCAAGACAGATGCTGGCTGCGCCTCGTAGACGATCCATGGAATAACGGAAAAGCCTGCGGCGGCGAGGCTTTGCTCCAGATCGGGCTTGCGGTCCCGGCCCGCTGGATAGAGCAGGTTTGCGGGCGGCGACAGGCTTTGCGCAAGAGCCTGCGCCAAAGCTTTGGCGTCTGGCGCAACGATCTCGGGCTCTCGGAAACCCGCCTCGCTTGCGGCCTGCGCCGTACGGGCGCCGACCACATAAAGCGGCAGAATCTCTGAATTTCCATCAGCCTGAAACCCGGCAAACGCCTGCGCGCTGGTGGCCAGCATCGCATCAAACGCGCCAGAAGGCCGGGGCGTTTTTGTGCGCGTATAAATCAGCAGCGGCGCGGCGACGGCCTCATGGCCCAGCCGCGCCAGAAACTCTTGCGTGCGCGCCGCAGCCTCGCCCGGGCGCAGCACGAGAACGCGCATTTAATCCACGCTCATGAAGCCGGGCGGCAGCTCCGCCCGCAGCGCAAGGCCTGCGCCCTCGCCAATCGCGTAAGCGTCGAGAACAGAGCCTGCGCCAGTGGTTTCGCGCGCCTCCGATCCGTCGGGTCGCAGCGCCATGCCGCGAAACGACAGCCGGTCGCCCTCAATACGCGCAAAGCCCGCCAGCGGCGTGCGGCACGACCCGTCGAGCACCCGCAAAAACGCGCGCTCGGCGGTGAGCGCATAGCCGGTATCGGCGTGCAGAATGGGCGCGAGCGCCGCCAGCGTCGCGCGATCGTCTTCGCGCGCCGTAATTCCAACCGCGCCCTGTCCGACGGCGGGGAGAAAATCGTCGATGTCGAGAATGGCCGCCGCGCAATCGGCCAGCCCCAGCCGCTTGAGGCCAGCCAGCGCCAGCATCGTGGCGTCAAACTCGCCCTCCTCGATCTTGCGCAGGCGGGTCTCGACGTTGCCGCGCAAAAGCGCAATCTCAAGGTCTGGCCGCAGCCGCCTGATCTGCGCCCCGCGCCGCAGCGAGGCGGTGCCGATCCGCGCGCCCTTGCGCAGCTCGGCGACCGAGCGCGCGGTTTTCGAGATCAACACGTCGCGCACGTCCTCGCGCGGCAGATAGCCCGCGGCCACGATGCCGTCCGGCAAAACCGTGGGCAAATCCTTGGAGGAATGGACGGCGATGTCGATGCGCCCCTCCATCATCGCAATGTCGAGCTCACGGGTGAACAGGCCCTTGCCGCCAGCCTCGCTCAACGCCCGATCCTGAATCATGTCGCCGGAGGTGCGAATCACGACGATCTCGATGGATTCTTCCGCAACCTGATGGGCGCCTGCCAGCAGGCTCCGCGTCATCTTCGTTTGCGCCAGCGCCAGCGGGCTGCCGCGCGTACCGATTCTCAAAAAATGATCCACGCTCAACAGCCCCGCTCCCCATGCGTCCCGGATTTGGCGGAGAGTATAGGGTTTCGCGCCCCCGGGAGAAAGTCTACAAACGCTGCATGCGCGTTCTTGGAATCGAAACCACCTGCGACGAAACCGCAGCCGCCGTCGTGGAGCTGAAGGCGACCGGCGGCGGCAATATTTTATCCAACGTCATCTACAGCCAGATCGCCGAACACGCGCCCTATGGCGGCGTGGTGCCCGAGATTGCGGCGCGCGCCCATGTGGAGGCCATCGACGGCATCGTGCGCAGCGCCATGGAGCAGGCCGGGCTTTGGTTTAACGACCTCGATGGCGTCGCAGCCGCCGCCGGCCCGGGGCTGATCGGCGGCGTGATGGTGGGCCTGACCACCGGCAAAACGCTGGCGCTTGTGGCCGACAAGCCGTTCATCGCCGTCAATCATCTGGAAGCCCATGCGCTGACCGCCCGCCTTACGGACGCGGTGGAATTTCCCTATCTGCTGCTGCTGGTCTCGGGCGGCCACACCCAGCTGATCGCGGTCAAGGGCGTGGGCGATTACGTGCGGCTTGGCACGACGCTCGACGACGCCATCGGCGAGGCGTTCGACAAAGTCGCCAAGATGCTGGGCCTGCCTTATCCCGGCGGGCCGCATTTGGAGCGCGCGGCAGTGACCGGCGATCCGGCCCGCTTTGAGCTGCCACGCCCGATGCACGGGCGCCCAAACGCCGACTTCTCGCTGTCTGGCCTCAAAACCGCCGTGCGCCTGACCGCCGAGCGCGCCGCACCATTGACGCCGGGCGACGTCGCCGATTTATGCGCCTCGTTTCAGGGCGCCGTCGTTGACGTGATCATGGACCGCACCCGCGCGGCGCTGAAGATGTTTCACGCGCAGGTGGGCGAACCATGCGCTTTGGTGGTCGCTGGCGGAGTCGCCGCCAACAACGTGATTCGCTCTGGCTTACAGCGCTTCGCCTCGGGCTCTGGGCTCAAGCTCGTCCTGCCGCCGCCAGCGCTTTGCACCGATAATGGCGCGATGATCGCGTGGACCGGCATCGAACGCCTGCGGCTGGGGATGGTTGACGATCTGTCGTTTGCGCCCCGTCCGCGCTGGCCGCTGGATACCAAAGCGCAGCGCTCGCTCAACGGTAAAGCGTGAAGTTCGCGGCGCCCGGATTTACGGGACCAAGGCGCGCTCCGCTGCGCGGGTTTGCCCCTCTTGGCCGGAGGCCGCCGACGTTTGCGCTGCGGGCTCTGCTCGCGGCTTTCTTCATAGGCTTTACCCCCGGCGCCGCGCGCGGCCCGCTCGATACGGACCGGATGATTGCGGGCTTGCGCATTTTCTACGCGCCCCGCACCGATTTGCGTGAGATCGATCTGGCTGTGCTGGCCTCGGCGCGCGAGTCCATCGACATCGCCGCCTTCATACTCTCGGACCGCGCGATCATGGGCGCTCTTGCGGCTGCAGGACGGCGCGGCGTGAAGGTGCGCCTGTATCTTGATCCCGCTCAGCCCGCGCTGAAAGGCGGCGCAGGACAGGTGGCGCTTGTCCACTTGTTGCGTGCGCCGGGCGTGGAGGCGAAGGTGAAGACCGGCGAGCATCTGATGCACCTCAAGGCCTATCAGGCTGACCGGCGCGTGCTGCGCACCGGATCGAGCAATTTCTCGGTCTCTGGCGGATCGCGCCAGAACAATGATTTGATCCTGATCGAAAGTCAGGATGCGATTGCGGGTTTCTTGCGCGAGTTTGATTATCTATGGTCGCGGCCTGACAGCGAGATCGTGCGCGCCGACGCGCTTTCGTCAACAGGGCCATGATAAATGCGAGAGCGTCGATAATGTCCCAGCAGACTTTCTCCCGCATTGGCGTGATCGGCGCCGGCGCCTGGGGCACGGCTTTGGCCAATGTGGCGGCGCGCGCAGGCGCAGACGTCGTGCTGTGGACGCGCGACCCCGGTCATGCCGATGAAATGGCGCGTACATGCGAAAACCAGAAGCGCCTGCCCGGCGTGCGCCTGCATGACAATGTGCGCCCAACCGCCGATCCCCGCGACCTTGCGCATATGGACGCCGTGCTGCTGGTCACGCCCGCCCAAACGGTGCGGACGATGGCGCAAATGTTTGCGCCCGTTTTGCGGGTTGAGGCGCCAATCGCCATTTGCGCCAAGGGCGTTGAGCGCGGCACGCTTTTGTTCTTGGCCGACGTGCTGGAGCAAGTGGCGCCCAATCATGCCGTTGCTGCCCTGTCGGGCCCCAGTTTCGCGCATGACGTGGCCGCCGGCCTGCCGACCGCCGTGACAATAGCTGCAAAAGATGAGGCTGTGGCGCAGCGCTTTTGCGCATCATTGGCGACGCCGAGCTTCCGCCTCTATCACACGACCGATCTGCGCGGCGTCGAGATTGGCGGGGCGGCCAAAAACGTGCTGGCCATCGCCTGCGGAGTTGCGGCGGGTCGCGCACTTGGCGCCAGCGCGCAAGCCGCTTTGATCGCGCGTGGCTTTGCAGAACTGCGCCGTTTTGGCCGCGCGTTGGGCGCGCGCGACGAGACGCTGATGGGCCTGTCGGGCCTCGGCGATCTGGTGCTGACCTGCGGCTCGCTGCAATCGCGCAATTTCGCGCTGGGTCATGCGCTGGGCCGGGGCGAGCCTGCCCCCGGCGCGCTGGCGGAGGGCGCGCTAACGGCTGCGGCGCTGGTGGAAATGGCGCGCGAACATGGCGTGGATATGCCGATCTGCGCAGCGGTGGACGCGATATTAACCGGTCGCCTCAGCGTGTCCGACGCCGTCGAGGCGCTGCTGGCGCGCCCGCAAAAGTCGGAAGCCTGAAACCCAACATCTTCTAAAATCCCAAAACCTGCCGCACGATTGCGCCTGCATCGCCAGCATCGCCGCGCCACGCCACCATCTGGTCCGGGCGGATCAAAGCCAGATCGGCCTCGTAAAGGTCGCGCAAGCCGTTCGCGCTCTGCCTGACGATGGTCAGATCCATCCCGGCGGCTTTGGCGGCGGCGGCGAAGGCTTCAACCCCGCGCGCATGATCGCTGGTCACAAGCAGCGTCCATTCAAAGCCAAACACGTCATAAAGCGAGCGCCCGTCGTCAAGCCACACGTGCGGCGCACGCCCGCCCGGACATGCGGTGGGATGGTAGATGTTGGGGCCGTCGGGGGGCGGGCAAGAACCGTCAGACACGATGACCGGCGAGCAATCGTAGCGCGCGCCAAGCGTGAAGCCGGGGATGTTGAATTCTTCGCGCGCATGGCGATTGAAATAGGCGCCAGCCTCGGCGCGTGCTGCAATGCCCTCAGCGGTCTCGTCCTCGACGCAGGCAGGCGCGCGCAGCTTGCCCAATGAATCCGACAGAGCGCGGGCAAACCCCGTGTTGCGCCGCGCTACCGCCCAGCGTTCAATCTCGTAGCTTTTCAGCAGGCCGGGACCGGCGACGCCGCGAACGCAGGCGGCCAGTTTCCAGCCCATATTTACGGCGTCCTCGATGCCGGTGTTGTAGCCCATGCCGCCAGCTGGCGTGAACAGATGCGCCGCGTCGCCGCCAATTAGCACGCGCCCTTCCTGCATCCGCTCAGCGACCAGCGCATGGCCCGCCGTCCAGCCGTTCATCGACAACACCTCGACGTCCATATTGAGGCCGCTGGCGTGACGAAAGAAATCGGCGCCGTCGGCTGCCGAATAGCTGTCTTCATTGGCGCCGGACGGCAATTGCGCGTGGAAGGCGAATTCGCCGCGCCCGTCCACCGCCGCCATATAGGCGCGATGCGTGGGATTGAACGCGACATACATCCATGCGGGCGCGTTGGGCGAGAGCGCATAATAATCTTTTGCGCGCACATAAACCGCGAGCATGCGCCCGCCCATGAACTCGCGTTCCGTGCGGGTGTCGCCAACCCAGCCCCAGCCAAAACGCTGGCGCACGAACGAGCGCGCGCCGTCGGCCCCGACCAGATATTTGGCGCGCACGTCATGGCGCCCGTTTGCATCCTCAATCACGGCGTCGACATGCGTTCCCCTATCATGAAAATCGATCAGCTTCGTGTTGAAGGCGATCTCGATTCCAGCCAGTGCGCGGGCATGTTTTAACAAGACCGGCTCGACGAATTTTTGCGAGACGCGGTGCGGCAGCTCGGCGGCGCTCCATTCGCCCGACAGGCCGCGCAGGGTTTGGCGCGCGTCCCTGGCTGCGGGCAGGCTGAAGCGGGCGATTTCCTGTGTGCAGAAGCGCGTGAAATAGGCGATGTCGGTAGGGTAATCGAGCGGCAGGCCGAGGCGGCGAATTTCGTCGGCAAAACCAAGGCGCCGGTAATGCTCCATCGTGCGCGCCTGCGTGGCGTTGGCTTGCGGATTGACCGCCGTGCCAGGCTTGCCGTCAACGATCAGCGCGCGCACGCCGCGCCGCCCCAATTCATTGGCCAGCATCAGCCCGCACGGGCCTGCGCCCACAACCAGAATGTCGGTGTCGAAATCAGCCATAATTGTCAGCCATCTTGTTTTTATGCGAAGCGTTTCCCGGTCCATGGGTAGCTGCGTCCAGCCAGTGCGTCAAAATGGGAGGCGACTGATCGCCAAACATTCTTGAGCCCGCTTTACCCTGCGCCCGGTAACGCGGTACTGATAAAGGCGTAGACATTGGCGGGCCCTGCGCGTCCGGCCGACCGGAGCGATCATGGCTTTACGCTTGCGTTTTAGGACATCGGCCCGGCTTCTGGCTGCGCCCCTCGCGTGTTGCCTTGCTTTGCTGGCGCCCGCCCCTGCGCGCGCCGCGCCGTCCCTCGTGGTGGATGCCGCGACGGGACAGGTATTGCATGCCGAAGACGCCACGCGGCCCTGGTATCCCGCCTCGCTCACCAAGCTGATGACGGTTTATGTCGCGCTGAAAGCGGTGCAGGACCGGCGCGTGACCATGCAAACGCCGCTGGTGGTCTCGAATCGCGCCGCACGCATGGCCCCTTCAAAAATGGGCTTCCCGCCCGGCTCCGAAATCACGCTCGAGAATGCGCTCAAGATCATCATGGTCAAATCGGCCAACGACGTGTCGGTGACGATCGCGGAAGGTCTTGCGGGCTCCGTGCCCGCGTTTTCCGCGCAGATGAACGAGGCGGCGCGGGTGCTGGGGATGAGCCAGTCCAATTTCGTCAATCCCCACGGCCTGCACCATGAGGACCATGTCAGTTCGGCCCGCGACATGGCGCTGCTGGCGCGCGGTTTGCTGATGCATTTCCCCGAGCATGAGGCGCTCTACGGCATCGGCGCGTTGAAGCTTGGCGCCAAAATCATCCCCACCCACAACGGCCTGCTTGGCCGCTATCCCGGCGCCGACGGCATGAAGACGGGCTTTGTCTGCGCGTCGGGCTTTAACGTCGTGGCCAGCGCCTCGCGCAATGGCCGCAGGCTGATTGCAGTGGTGATGGGCTCGCCCAACGCCAAGGCGCGCACGCTGAAGGCGATGGCGATGTTTGAGAACGGCTTCTCCACCAGCGTGTTTGCGCGTGGCGGCGGCAACCTCGCCAATCTGCCGATGAGCGCGTTCACGCAGCCCGTGGACCTGCGCCCGCAAGTGTGCGGCAAAAACCGCAGCCTTGAGGCGCTGGAGGATTTTGCGATCCCCATCGCCGCCGCGGGCGCCAATCCGGGCGAGGACAGCGCCGCCGCATTTTTCGCAGCAGATTCGGCGCGCGGACAGCCGGGCGCGCTGGCCGCTTTTGCAGGCGGCGACCTTGGGCCGCGGCCCGCCTTCACGCCGGCGCTGATTTACCTTGGCCGGGCGCCAGGCTGGACAGGCGCTGCGCTGCGCCCAAGCGACGACGAACCGGCGTTGAGCGAGGCCGAAAAGGCTCCCGGCAAAAAAGCGCAGGCGCGGGCCAAAGCGCGCGAGGCCGCAAAGGCTAAAGCGCTTGCGGCCAAAACCGCCAGCGCGGGCAACGCGACGAAAAAGCCCGAGGCCAAAGCAGAAGCCAAACCTGTTGCCGCCAAAGCTGCGTCCACCAAGCCTTCTAGTACCAAGCCTGCGACCAAAGCCGGCGTCGCAGACGCAAAGCCAAAAGTACAGCCTGCGTCGAAGCCCGCTGCAAAACCGGCTCCAAAACCTGTTCCAGCATCTGGCGCAAATACCGCAACAAAACCCCGAAACCTTGCGCCGCCCGGTGCGGAACGCTGACCCCATGGCTAAAATGACAAACATGGCCGACATGACCGATCTGCCGGAAAACATAACCGGGCGCCGTCGTCCGCCGCCGCCCATTCCCTTCACGGTGCTGACGGGCTTTCTGGGCGCGGGCAAAACCACGCTCCTCAACCGCCTGCTGGACGATCCCGCGCTGTCGGACGCGCTGATCCTCATCAACGAGTTCGGCGAAATCGGCCTTGATCATCTGCTCGTCGAGAAGGTGGACGGCGACATGATGCTGATGTCGTCGGGCTGCCTGTGCTGCACCATTCGCGGCGATCTGATCGCAACGCTCGAAGACGCTTTGCGCAAACGCGACAATGGCCGCATCGCGCCGTTCTCGCGTGTGCTGGTGGAGACGACGGGGCTCGCCGATCCCGCCCCCGTCCTGCACACGATCATGCATCACCCCTATCTGATGCTGCGCTTCATGCTGCAGGGCGTCGTCACCGTGGTGGACGCAATCAACGGGCAGGCCACGCTCGATACGCAGGAAGAGGCGGTCAAGCAAATCGCGGTCGCCGACCGGATCGTACTCACCAAAACCGATCTGGCCGATACGACGGACCGCATCGCCGACGTGAAACGTCTGCGCGCCCGCATCAAATCGCTGGCGCCCGCCGCCCGCGTGATCGAGGCGGCCGAGGCGCGCGTTGAAAACCTGCTGGACGCAGGGCTTTTTGGACTTGAGGGCAAGATCCCCGACGTGGCGCGCTGGCTGAATGCGGAAGACATGGCGCAGCAGCCCAAGCAGAAGCAGAATCATGATCACGGGCACGCGCATCACGATCACGATCACGACCACGATCACGAGCGTCACACCCACGCGCATGATCCCAATCGCCATGATTCCCGCATCCGCGCCTTTTGCCTGACCAGCGACAAGCTGCTGCCCGCCTCAAGCTTTGACGTGTTTCTCGATATGTTGCGGCAGGTGCATGGCCCCAGCATGCTGCGGGTGAAGGGCATTATCGGGCTCAGCGACGATCCTGCCCGCCCCGTGGTTATTCACGGCGTGCAGCATGTGTTTCATCCGCCCGTGCGGCTGGAGCGCTGGCCCGATGCAGACACGCGCACGCGGATCGTGTTCATCCTGCGCGATCTCGATCCCGCGCATGTGCGCGGTCTGTGGGCGGCGTTTGTGGGCGAGCCGATGGTGGATACGCCCGATGCGCAATCGCGCCGGGATAACCCGCTGGCGCCAAAGCCCGCAGGCCTGCTGGCGTGATTTATTTCACGAACACGTAGACATCAACCGCGCTGGCCGGATCGTCGGGGCCGGTCCCAAGGCTGGCAAATTCCTCGACGAAGAAATCGCGCGCATCAAGGCCCTTCTCGTCCAGCCATGCGGTGATCGCCTCATAGGTGGCGTCGATCTCCTCATAGGAGCCGCGATGCTCGAACTTGATCGCGCGGCCGTCCGGCGTCTGGCCGAGTTTGAACTCGGCGCCAAATTCCGGCGGATTGGCCGGCGCTTGCTCCAGCGGCGCCATAGCCTGAAACCGGAAGCCCAGATCGTCCGTGCTGACGAACACCGACAGGGGGTTGCCGCCCGCCTTCAGGCCAAGGCGATCAAGCTCCGCCCGCAGCCGCTGAAAACCGTTGGCCAGACTGGTATAGCCGTCCTCCCAGGTCGATTGCCCCTCGAACACGAGGGCGGGACGCGCGGCCACCTCGTTGATCCGGGGATCCGGAATACGGGTATCTTGAACCTTCGACTCGGGAGACTTTGCGCCCGGCGTTGCAACGGGCGCGCCTGCAGCAGGCGGTGCAGCAGTTTGCGCCGCGAGCGGAGAAAAACAGAGACCCAGCGCAAGCGTCGCAAGCGCAGCCGCACGCCGGGCCTGAACCATCATCAATGCCGGTATTGCTGTCATCATAGCCAAACTCCGGGCGCCCGCAGCGAATCGCCTAAGCCGTCATATATGCACTGCAATACAAAGACGGCGAAGGGGGCAAATGGGTTTCATGGAAAATGCGGCTTGCGCGGGACAGTCGCGCGCCCGATTCCATCTTTGGCCCCCCCATCTTAATTGAGCTATAGAACCCCCCTGAACGGAAGGAAACAGTCTTTGAGCCAGCTTGCAGGCCTGCCATTTTTCAAGATGAACGGCATCGGCAACGAAATCATCGTTCTCGATCTGCGTGGAACCGGCGCCGTTGTTTCGCCCGCCGACGCGCGGGCGATCAATGCCGACCCGGCTCTGGCCTTCGACCAATTGATGATCCTGTCGCAACCGCGCAGCGCGGAGACGGACGCCTTCATGACGATCCTCAACAATGACGGATCAGAATCGGGCGCCTGCGGCAACGGCACGCGCTGCGTTGCATGGGTTTTGATGCGCAATGGAGCGCGCGAGTCTCTTATCCTTGAAACAAGTGCCGGAAAGCTGGTCTGCGAGCGTGTGGGCGAGAGGCGTTTTCGCATCGACATGGGCGCGCCAAAACTCGGCTGGCGCGACATTCCGCTTCAGCATGACGTGGCCGATACAAGCACCGTGACGATTGCCGGGATTGAACAACTTTCGAGAGGTGCAGAACTTGGCCCCTTTTGCGCCGTCAACATGGGCAATCCCCATGCGGTGTTCTTTGTGAGCGACGCCGCCAGAATCGATCTTTCGCGCATCGGGCCAGGCCTTGAAACGCATTCTGTTTTTCCTGAGCGCGCCAACATATCGCTGGCGCAAATCGGCGCTGCGCAAGACGGACGCGAC